>JBBRDP010000067.1:0-16507 GCA_038203795.1 Gemmatimonadales bacterium | reverse complement strand
GACGGAGAACATGAGCCGTCAGCTGTTCATCGAATGGCACCCGGTGATCATGTACAATCATCACCAGACCGGACCGCAGGGCGCGGTGATGTTCGCGCCGCCGTTCCGCGATCCGGCCAACTACAACTTTCATCCGCTCATCATCACGGGTCTCGATGTCGTGGGTGCCGCGATGCATAATCGCTTCGTCACCGAAGACAAGGGCGGCACGGTGATGCGCAGCGGCGCGAACTACTCCACGTGGTGGAATGGAGGTCTTCGCACCACGGTGTATTTCCACAACATGATCGGCTTGCTTACGGAAACAATCGGCAGTCCCACGCCCATGCGCGTACCGCTGGTGGCCAACCGTCAGTTGCGCAGCGGCGATCAGCCGTTGCCCGTGGAGCCTGGGCTGTGGCGGTTCCGTCAGTCGATCGATTATTCCATCACCGCCAACCGCGCCGTGCTCGACGTGGCGTCCAAGTACCGCGAGACGCTGCTGTTCAACCGCTGGAAGATGGGACGCGATGCAATTGCCAGCGGCAAGACGGATTCGTGGACCATATGGCCGTCGCGCGTCGCCACGCTGAGCGATTCCATGGCCACGCTGCGCTCGGTCTCGGCCGGTGCACCAGCCGGATCGAACGAAGCCATGTTCGGTGTGTTGCGTAAGCCGGAAGATCGCAATCCGCGCGCGTACATTCTGCCCAGCTCGCAGCCGGACTTTGCCACGGCCACGAAGTTCGTACGCGCGATGCAGAAGTCGGGAGTCGTGGTGCATCGGGCTACCGCACCGATCACGGTGTCAGGCAAGCAGTATCCAGCTGGCTCGTGGGTGTTCAACGCGTCGCAGGCATTTCGTCCGCATTTGCTCGACATGTTCGAGCCGCAGGATCACCCGAATGATTTCCGCTTCCCCGGTGGCCCGCCGATTCCGCCGTACGACAACGCGGGGTGGACGCTGGCCATGCAGATGGGCATGCAGTACGACCGCGTGTTCGATACCGTCAACGGCGCGCTCGAAAAGGTGAGCGACGTGACGGCGATGGTACCGGGAACGGTCACCAAGGGGCGTGCGGGCTATCTCGTGCACGCGTCGGTGAACGACGCGCTCACTGTGGCCAATCGTCTCACCAAGCGCAACGTGCCGGTGTTCCGGACCACCGCCGCGTTCACGCAAACTGGCACAAGTTTTCCCGCTGGCACGTGGTTTATTCCTGCTGGCGGCGCCGCCGATCAGGTTGTTGCACAGGCCGCGCGCGAACTCGGCGTGTCGTTCGCCGGCGCCGACGCGCGCCCGGCCACAAGTGAGCGTGTGCAGCAGTTGCGCGTTGGCGTGTGGGATCGTTTCGGCGGTTCCATGCCGGCCGGTTGGACACGTCTGATTCTTGAGCAGTTGGAGATGCCGTTCACAACGGTGTTTGCAAAGGAACTCGACGCCGGCAATCTGAACGCCAAGTACGATGTGCTGCTGTTTGTGGACGGCGGCATTCCGGCCGTACGCAGCGGCGCCGGTGGCCGCGGTGGTGGCTTCGCGGGCGGAGGCGCGTCGGCCGCCGATTCCACGCTCATTCCGCAGGAGTTCTGGCCGGCTCTGGGCAACGTCTCTGCGGAGCGCACCATCCCGGAGCTCAAGCGCTTTCTTGAGAAAGGTGGCAAGGTCGTCACGATCGGTAGCTCAACGTCGCTGGCGCAGCACCTGCAGTTGCCGGTGGAGAATCATCTGCTCGACAACGGACGGGCGCTCACGAACGAGCAATATTACATCCCCGGTTCGTTGCTGCAGGTCGCGCTCGACACCACACGTCCGTCAACGTTCGGCATGAACGCGCGCCCCATCGTGATGTTCGACAACAGCCCGGTCATGAAGCTCGGTGCCGACGCGGCGGCCAAGGGCGTGCGTGCCATTGCCACGTTCGATGTACCGAAGCCACTGCGCAGCGGATGGGCGTGGGGCCAGGAGCGGTTGCAGGGAGGCGTGGCCATCGCCGAAGCGACGGTAGGCAAGGGCACGCTGTATTTGATCGGACCTGAAGTGCTGTTTCGTGCGCAATCGCACGGCACGTTCAAGCTGGTGACCAACTCGTTCTACGGCACGCGCGTCGGCAACTGACCAGCCGGACTACCTGTGGTGACTCTTGTACAACGCACGGGTGCGTCGCTCGGGGACCGGTTACCGGCTCCCGGGTGGCGCACCCGCTTTGCGCCCGCACCCACCGGATATCTGCACCTTGGACATCTGGTGAATGCGCTGCATGTGTGGGGACTCGCGCGCGCGTTTGGCGGACACGTGATTTTGCGTATTGAGGACCACGATCGCACGCGTTGTCGCCCGGAGTACGAAACCGCGCTGCTCGACGATCTCGAGTGGCTGGGGTTCGTGCCCGACCACGGCGACATTGCGCACGTTCGACTCGGCGCAACTCCACTGCGCCAGTCCGACAACGGCGCGGCCTATGATGCGGCGCTCGCGCGACTCGACGCCATGCAGCGTGTGTATGCGTGCACCTGTTCACGCCGCGACATCCTGGCGATTGCCGGGCCCACGGTGGCGGGCGAGGAAGCGGCCTATCCCGGCACCTGTCGCCACAATCGCCAATCGCCGGACAGCACGCGCGCCCGTCGCGTCCTGCTCGATGACGGTGAGGTGCGTTTCGAAGATCTGGCGCTCGGCCCACAGCAACAAATTCCGTTGCACGATTGTGGTGACGTCCTCGTACGTGACCGGTTCGGACATCTGACGTATCAGTTCGCGGTGGTGGTCGACGATCTGAATCAGGGTATTGACGTGGTCATCCGCGGCGAAGATCTGCTCGCGTCTACCGGTCGGCAGATCATGCTCGCGCGGTTGCTGGGTCGCGGCACGCCGCCACTTTTTTACCACCACGCGCTGATCAGACACGCCGATGGCCGCAAACTCAGCAAAGCGGCCCACGACACGTCGCTTCGTGAGCTGCGAGCCGGCGGTGCCGACGCGGCCTCGCTCATTGGCGAAGCCGCGAAACGCGCCGGGCTGTTGCACGCGCCTGATCGTCTCGCGGCGTCTGATGTCGCGCAGTTGTTTGCGTAGCGCCCAAGCACGCGCTGTTGTTTTCTTAACGCCCGCTGACGCCGAGCAGGCCGCTCACGAGCAGCAGAATCCACTGCGGACCTTTGTATCCATCCGTCCGGTCATCGTACGATTCTTCGAGCGAGTGCGCGGCACGCCCCACGCCGCCGCCGTCCACGGTGATCGCGGGAATCCCGAGACTGATCGGGAAGTTGGAATCGGTGCTGGAGGCGTTCAGCGGTGCGTAGAGCTTGAGCGCGTCTGCGGCCGCTTGCGCCACGCGTACGATGCGCGCTGAGTCGGGCGTCCGGCCGGCCGGACGAATACCGATCGTGTCAATCTTGAGGGTGAGTTGTCCGCGTGATGTGGGCCAACGTGCTTGTTCGTCGGCCACGGCCTGCGCCACCAACGTTTGCACCGTTGCGTCAAGCGCCTGCAACGATGCCAGCGACTCGCTGCGCATGTCGAGATCAAACGAGGCTTCGGCCGAAATCGTGTTGACCGAGGTGCCGCCGGTGATGATGCCAACACTGAATGTGGTGCGCGGCGTCTCCGGCACTGGCAGATCACTGATTGCCGCGATCGCACGCCCTACGGCGTGAATCGGATTCACCAGCCCGAACGCGCCGTAGCTGTGTCCACCGGGCCCTATCACCGTGAAGCGGTAGCGCGCGCTGCCCACGGCGCCGTTCGTGATGGCGATGCCGGTGCCGTCGACGCTGATGAAGTAGTCGATGGAGTCTCGCATCGGTCCGGTAAAGAGCGCGCGCACTCCGCGTAGGTTTCCGGGCCCTTCTTCTCCAACGGTACCGATCACCAATAATCGACCGGTGATGGGGACCGCACTCTGCGTCAGCGCGCGCGTCACCGCGAGGGTAGCGGCCAGACCGCGGCAGTCATCGCCGATGCCGGGACCACGCAGCATCGTGCCCTCGCGCGTCACCGTCACATCGGTGCCTTCAGGAAACACGGTATCAAGATGACCGCTGAGCACGACGGTGGGACCGGCGCCGGATCCGCGTAGCTCGCCAATCACGTTGCCCTCGCCGTCCACGCGGACATCCTTGAGGCCAAGCGCCGTGAGTTGTTGGTGGAAGTACACGCCGCGGGCGGTTTCCTTGAAGGGCGGAGCGGGGATCTCGCAGAGTGTGACCTGCTGATCGAGGGTCCAGGCGTTCTCGCGCTCAAGCGAGGTCAGCGCGGCCTTCACGGCCGGGTGCTGCGAAGGAACGGTCGCGGGCTGAGACGCAACACGCGTGGCGGGAAGAAGCAACGCGGTGGCGAGCACGGCCAGAAGCGGCGCGGAACGGATCGCAGGAGACATCATGTGGTGAGTCGGCAGGAGTCAGGCGTGCAGAGCGCATCGGGCAGCGTAAGTTGTAAAGATATCGCCGCTTCGCGTGCCGTCGGTGTTGATTGATGCGAATGTGGTATCAACAGACATCCTGCTGCGCCCGATGGTGCCATGACGCGTGTCCTCTCACAGCTTCCCAGTCTCGACGCGCTGCGCGCGGCGCAGCGAATCGTGCACGCCCAGTTCGCGCCGACGGCTCAGCAACGTTGGCCTCTGCTTGACGCGCAGCTCGGAACCGCCTGCTGGGTGAAGCATGAGAATCACACGCCCGTTGGCGCGTTCAAGGTGCGCGGCGGTCTGGTGTACATGCAGCGCGTGCACCGGGAGCAGCCCGGGATTGGCGGGATCGTGTCGGCCACCCGCGGCAATCATGGGCAGTCGCTTGCCTTTGCGGCGCGACAGCACGGGATTCCTGTGGCCATCGTCGTACCGACGGGCAATAGCCGCGACAAGAACGCCGCGATGCGTGCGCTTGGTGCGGAAGTCCTTGAGGTCGGTGACGATTTTCAAGCGGCCGTGGAGGCCGCAGTGGTCATCGCGGCGGAGCGGGGTTGGCTGCGGGTGCCGAGCTTCGATCTTGATCTCGTTGCAGGCGTTGGCACGTGGGCGCTGGAATTGTTGGAGGCTGTGCCCGAGTTGCAGCGACTCTACGTGCCCGTTGGATTGGGCAGTGGTCTGTGCGGCGCCTTGGCCGCCAAACAGGCGCTCGCGCACCCGGTGGAGTTGATCGGTGTCGTGTCCAGTGGTGCACCGGCGTACGCACTGTCGGTTGAGGCAGGCTACGCGGTGTCGCATACGGTGACCACGATGTTGGCCGACGGGATGGCGTGTCGAACGCCCGACGTGCAGGCATTTGAAATTATCCGCGCATCCGGTGTGCGCCTGATGCGCGTGAGCGATGCCGACGTCGCGGCCGCGATGCGTCTGATCTTCTCCTGCACGCACAACGCGGCCGAAGGCGCCGGCGCCGCTGGTCTCGCTGCGCTGTTGCACGATCCGCAGCGCGGTGCCGGAGCATGTGTTGGCTTTGTGCTGTGCGGCGGGAACGTGGACAGCGACGTCTTTAGCAACGTGCTGCGCGGTGGTTATGCAATGGGTCCATCATGATGCCGACGTCGTGTGAAAGGGTGTGTTGATCACAGCGACGCAGCAGCCGCACCACTGCATCGGGGGGACGGATCAAACGCACGCGTATGGCTGTACACATGTGTATGATGATGAATGGTGCGTGCCTCTGCGGCGAAGGTTGGCTCACCGTCCGTATTCGGGTGGTTTTCCCGATTGTCCGAGATATCGAGCGGGAGGAGAGATTCAACGAGTGAATGCGCGGCTGTCGGGACTTCACGGTCAGTATTGCGCCCCTCATCGCCTGCGCGGCGCCGAGGGGCGTCGTTTGGGTGCGTGGGTCACTGCCGTCGTGTTCTTGATGGTGATGCTGGTCATTCCCAACGGGCGCCTCTTCGGCCAGGCAGCGGCACGCTGCGATCAGTCCGACCGCATCCGAGCCATCGAGTTCAGCGGTGCCACCATCAACACGGATGAACTGTCCACGGTGTTGGCAACGCAAGGCCCATCGCTGCTGACACGCCTGTTCCGGATCGGATCCGCGCCGTGTGTTGATACACTGGAACTGCGGCTTGACGCCTTGCGCATCGCGGTGCTGCATCGGCAACGCGGGTGGTTCACCGCGCACGTTGAACCATCGATTGAGCGCGAGCCGCGCGGCGTGCGGGTGCTCTTCGCCGTCACGCCCGGGCCTGAGGCGCGAATTCGCACGGTGGCCGCGAACGGGCTCCCCGACTCAAGCCCCGACGGCTCACCGTTCGCCGGACGGCTCTACGCGCTCGAGGGGCAGGTGTTCGACCGTGTGCGCGTGCAGTCCGTGACCGATCGTGTCGTCACACGCTTGCAGGATGCGGGGTACGCGCGCACCGGACAGCCGGCGAACACCGTCACGATTGATACGGCCAATGCTGCCGTGGACCTCAGTTTTACTTTTAGTACCGGAGTACCGCTCCGCACCGGCGTGTTGCATGTCGACATCACACCCGTACCGCGTCGCAGCGCGCGACTCGACTCCGCCGATGTGGTGCGGCTCGCTCGGTTGGAGCCGGGTGTGCTCTACCGGGCCAGCGACGTGCTCGAAGCGCAACGTGCGCTGTATCGCACGGAGGCCTTTCGGCTCGTGCTCATCGATACGGTGACGCCACCCGAGCGGCGCAGCGACAGTACCATCGATTTGCGAATCTCGGTCGCGGAGGCACGCACGCGCTCCGCTCGCGTTGGTGCCGGCTGGGGCACATTGGAATGCGGACGGGTGCAGGGGCGTCTCACGAATCGCGGGTTTCTCGGACCCGGTCGGCGTGTTGAAGTCACCGCGCGCGCGTCGCGTCTTGGCATCGGTGCGCCAGTCGATCAACTCCCCGGTTTGTGCCCGCAGTTCCTGCGCGATGATCCATACAGTCAGGAGCTCAACTACTATCTCGGCGTCTCGTTGACGAATGCGTCGCTGTTCGGACTGCCCTACTCGCCCACGCTCAACGTCTACAGCGAGCGCCGCGGCGAATTCAATGCGTTTCAGCGTGAGACTGACATCGGCGTGTCGGTTGGCGTTGCACGATCCCTCGGCGCTCGTACCTCGTTCAGCACATCGGCCGAGTACGAATCCGGTCGCACCGTGACCGATGCGGTGCTGGCGTGTGTCCGCTTCGCCTTGTGTCAGCCGGCGGATTTTGAACTCGCGCGACAGGGCAATGCGACACGAGCACTCAACGCGTCGATCAGTCACGATCGTGCGTCCGGAGGCGTAGACCCACGGCATGGTGGACGTGTGCGCGTGGACGCGCGTATTGGTAGCACTGCCTTTCCGAGTCTCGCTCAACTCTCCGACAGCTTTGCGCCGTACGCGTTCTATCGCCCGACACTCGAGGCCACGGGCTTCACGCGTTTCTTCAATGGGACGGTGGCGGCACGGGTGCAGTGGTCGCAGGTGTATGCACCGAACGCCTTCCGTGTGTCGGGCGTCCCCTTCCTGCCGCCGCAGGAACGACTCTTCTCAGGCGGACAGAATACGGTGCGCGGCTATCAGCAGAATCTGCTCGGCCCGGTCGTGTATCGTGTGGATCGCTCGAGCGTTGATTCCGTGCCGTTTGGCAATTCGTACCAGTTGGTGGTGCGTCCCGATGCGGAGGTTCGCTTGCCCTCGCCCGAGGGCGGCACGGGCTCGCTGATTGGCAACCTGGAGTACCGCCGGCGCTTCGGCTGGCTGTCGAAAGACCTCCAGTGGGTGGCGTTCCTCGACGCTGGCACCGTGTGGGCGACAGGCGTAGCCACGTTCGCGCTGCAGGAGGTACGCGCGACGCCCGGTCTGGGTATCCGGCTCGACACACCGCTTGGCCCGTTTCGTGTAGATGTCGGCTACAATCCGCGGGGAGCGGAGTCGGGTAAGGCCTTTTTGTTTGACAATCTGCAGCGCGCCAGCGATGGCACCGCTGTGCCATATGTGATTTGTGTGAGTCCAGGCCAGCAGCTCACTTTTGAAGAGCAACTGGCGATCGGCGGCTTTGGGTGCCCGCGCACGTTCACGCCATCCTCCGGCCGCTCGGCGTTGTCGCGCCTTGTGTTTCACTTCAGCCTCGGGCAGGCGTTTTAGTATGGGACGCGGCGCACGCATCGCGATGTGGACTGGCGGCACGGTGCTCGCGGTCGTGCTGGCGGCAGGCGGATTTGTGGTGTGGTTGACGCAGGCTGATGCCGGTCGGGCACGACTGTTGCGCACGATTGTGTCGGCCGCCAATGGTGTGTTCGACGGCCGGGGTCGATTGGTGATCGGTGAGCTGCGCTCCGCGAATCCGCGCGCTATTGATGCGCGGAATGTGCAACTGGTTGACAGCGCCGGCGTACCGATCCTTACGGCCGCGCGCGTGCAAGGTCGACTCTCCGTCGGTGACGTTCTCCGTGGCGTCGTGCGCCTGTCGTCGCTCGAACTCGATAGTGTACAGCTCGATCTGCATCAGGACTTCGAGGGCCCGTTTAATCTGCAGTGGTTGATCTCGGGTGATCCGTCGAAGCCGCCGTCGCCGCCACGTCCACCACAACTGGGTGATGATGTGCGCATCGATCGGATCGTGCTACGCAACGGACAGATTGTGGTGACGCTGCCGTGGGAGCCGCACGAGTTATTTGTCGGTGCGGAACGCGATAGTGTGACCGCCGTGTATGACAGTTTGCACGATTTGCGCCGCGTGCCCGGTGGCTTGCTGTTGCAGCGCACGATTTCCGTTGGCGTACTCGTCGCCAGTGATGTGCATGCGATCACACCTACCGATGCGCCCGGCACGCTCACGATCGACAGCGCGGCGCTCGTGGTGTCCGACCCACCCGTGACCGTGCGGGATTTGCAGGGACAACTGCAGTGGTACGACGACTCACTCACGTTTCGTGCATCACGCGTGTTGCTCCCCGGCTCGCGGCTCGCCGCCGGTGGCATGATCGGCTGGGGCGAGCCTGGTCCGGTCAGTTACGATGTCGCGATTGACGCGCCGGACGTCGCGCTGGCCGATATCAACTGGACGTGGCTGGTGTTGCCCACAACCGGTCGCGCCTCGGCCAAGGTCCGGCTGCGCACGCTCGAGAACCGCGACCACCTGGAGATCGCGCTCACCGAACTGGTCGCCAGCGCCATGGACTCGAAGGTGCAGGGACACATCACCATGGAAACGCAGCCGCGCGATTTCCTGCTGCGCGATGTCGCGCTGGCGTTCACGCCAATGACGACAGCGCTCGCGGCGCGCCTCACCGAAGATCTGCTGCCGCCCGAACTCGACGGGCGCATTACCGGGCGTTTTATCGCACGTGAGGGTGGATCGCTCGAGGCGCTGCGGATCGACACGTTGTTGCTCGCGTTTGACGATGCCGTCACGCCGGGCGCGCAATCTCAGCTGCGCGCGAGTGGCGTCGTGGCCGTTGGTGTGAACCCGACCGCGCGCGATCTTCGCGTGACCGATCTGTCGGTCGACTTGCGCACCGTTCGTACTGTGGTGCCGGATCTGCCCGAGCTGGTGAATGGCATGGTTTCGGGAAGCGCGCGTATTGCGTCAGCGTCGCTTGAATCCGCTGATGTGCGTGATCTCACGCTTCGCTGGACCGACGATGCGGGGCACGTGTCGGCCGTGACCGGACGTTCAGCGGTGCGGTGGGGCGGGCGTACAACACAGGCTGATGTCGCGCTCGCGTTTGATCCCGTCGATTTCGCCGCATTCGCACGGTTCGACACCGCGCTTGTCGCGCGCGGAGTGCTGCGCGGCACGCTGGAAGGCGCGGGTTCCCTCGACAGCCTGCCGTTTGTCGCCAGTGTGACGCACACGGAAAACGGTGCCGGTACGGTGCGGGCGCAAGGGTTTGTCGGCGTACGCGACGAGCGGAGCGACACGGCGGCGTGGCGGGCCAACATGACCGTGACACTCGACTCGCTCAACGTGCAGCCGTGGCTGTTGGATCGCATGGCGCCGAGCACGCGATTGGTGGGCACGCTCACGCTCAGCGGTCGGGGCCGCAATGGAATTGTGGATACGGCGACCGTCTCTGCTGCGGTGGTGCAACCGGCGTCGAACATGCACACGCCGTTCTCGCTCTTCTCGTTGGGGACATGGGGCGCGGACGCGCTGCTGGTGGACTCGCTGCGTGTCGAGGCGCCAGGCATGGTGTTCGAAGGCAATGGTGGGCTCGCGCGAGATTCTGCCGGACGCGAATCGTTTCGTGGCTCGCTCCGCATCGATTCGCTCTCGCTGCTGCGCGCCGAGCTTCCCCGACTTGCCGGTATGGTGGCGCAGGTGGACACGGCGCTCGCGCAAACCGTACGTGAATACGCGGCCGACTCACTCTCCGGCGATCTCAACACCTCGATTTATGGCGAAGGCAGTTTTCAGAACTATCTGACCAGCATTGCCGTGGCGGGCAATCAAGTGCGCGTCGGGGACATTGTCGTCGGTCGGATCTTCGGTTCGGCGCGCGCGGACAACTTGCCGCGTGCCGCACAGTTCGTCGCCGCCGCGAGTGCTGACTCCGTTGAGGGAATCGGTGCGTTGCGCATCGCGACGGTGAACTTCGGTGTTGATGATGCCACGCCTGATGGTGGTGCGTTGCGCTTCGATTTGCTGGCTCGCGACACCTCGCGTTTGCGTTTGCGCGGACAGTTTGCCCGCGGCGACGACACGTTGCTGGTGCGCAGTGACTCCGTGACGTTCACGTACGCCGATGTGCGATGGGCGAATACGCAACCGCTGGTGCTACGCGATCGGCCTGGTGGCTTCACGATTGATTCGTTCTCGTTTGTGTCCAATCAAGGTGGAAGTCTCGAGCTCGGGGCGAATGTCCCCCGCGATCAACCGATTGCGGCGTATCTGCGTCTCGATGGTTTTCCGGCGGGCGAACTCGCTGCGTTCGCGCTCGGTACGGAACGGTTGCCCGGCCTTGTCACGGGACGCGCGGATCTCTCGGGTGTCCGTCAGGATCCGCGTTTGGTCGCACAGTTCGTCGCTGATTCCCTCGGCACCGCGGCGGTCTCGCTCAGCGGCGTGCGACTTGACGCCAATTATGCGGCGCAACAGCTCGATATCAGTGTGTCGGTAGCGGATACGGTTGGGCGCTCGCTGCGAGGTTCGCTCACACTTCCCGCTGACCTGCGGCTGCAGGATGTAGTCGGTGATCGCATTTATACGGAGGCACTCGATGGCAGCATCGTGGCCGATTCCGTGCGGCTGCGCGATTTGCCACTGCGCGTGGCCGACGTACAGGACCTCGACGGATTTCTTCACGGGCGGTTTGCCCTCTCCGGCACATTCGATCAGCCAAACTTTGACGGGACGTTGCGTCTCGACGGTGGCACGTTGTTCAGCGAGGTGCTCGGCATTCGTCCGACAGATGCGCGGCTTTCCTTTGTGGCGGGTGGCGATTCCCTGCATGTCAGTGAGTTCCGTTTCCAGAGTGGACCCCGCCCCGGGGACACGCTGCATCTCACCGCGACGGTGCGTCGACCGCTGCGTGACAATCCCGGTGTGTCGGTGAACGCGACCATGAACAGCGTGCAACTGGCCCGACAACGCGATGGCACAGATCTCGATTTGTCCGGCACCGTTGCGGTGAGGGGACAACTCGCGCGTCCCACGGTGTCGGCCAACTTGTTTGTACCGCGCGCGAATCTCGTGCTCGACCTCACCGAAACCCGTGCCGTGCTCGATCTGAACTCGCCCGAGGCGACCGCACTGCTTGGTCCCGACGAGCTCCCCACCGTGATCAGCACGGCCGAACGGTTCTCCTCGCTCGGTGAGTATCTCGAGGCGCGAGATTTTCGCGTGCGGTTGGGAAACGATGTGTGGGTCCGTACAGCCGAGGCGGCGGTCAAGCTCACAGGTGAGGTCACCGTGCTGGAGGCTGATGGACGTCGGCTTTCCCTCGACGGCGAACTGTTTGCTGAGCGCGGCACCTATCGGCTCGATCTCGGTGTGGTACGCCGCCCGTTCGAGATTCAGAGCGGTAGCGTGCGGTTTTTTCCGCAGGATGCGCTCAATCCGGTCGTCAATGTGCGCGCGCGACACGTTGTACGTGGCGTTGACGGTCGGGATGTCGCGATCGATGTGGCGGTTGGCGGTACGCTGGAGGATCCCACGCTGGCGCTGAGCACACAGGACGAGGCATACGCGCAGGCGCCGGAATCGGAGTTCATTTCGCTGCTCGTTTTTGGTGCCCCGACATTCGCGCTCGATGGTCAAAGTCAACAGACGGTGCGGGCGGTTACGGGCGTGCTGATTCCCACGTTGAGCAATCTGGCGGAGGGTCCGCTGCAGCGACTGCTGCCGGTGTTCAACACGGTGCAGCTCAATACCGCCGGTGGGCAATCGGGTGAACAGCTGGGGGTGCTCTCGCTGGTGGACAATCTCAGTGTCACGGCCGGCGTGCAGATCGGCGTGCGCACCTATCTGCGATTGGACACGGGACTCTGCCGTGGTGTGGAGAGAAACGCATCGGCAGGGGCACTCAACCTGTGGTATGGCGTTGCAGTGGAGTATCGCATTGCGCCCGGCCTGACGGCGCAGGTGGGTGTGGATCCCGGTCCCAGTCCCTGCAGCGTGCTGCAGGGGGGCGCGTCAACGCGTCGTATGCAGGTTGGCTTCGACTTGTTTAAAGAGTGGGTGTTTTAACGGCGGTGCGCGTCGTGGATCGTGCCGCCGTGCGTGAGCGCAGCCATGAGAACGCTGTGCCCGCGAGCGCGCCGAGTCCACGTGCGACAGAGACGAGCCGATCTTCCCCCGGCTCGCCGCCGAACAAGGTCCCAAGAATTTCGCGCCGCATGCGTAGCACCACGGGTGACGCCACCTGAATGCTGTTGAACGACGGATCGTATTTCGCGCCCACGCCTTCAATGAGCGCCGCCGTACGCGCGAAGTACACCAGCTCGCCCGGCAATACGATCGGCCAGTCGAACAGCTCACGCATCACGCGATCAGCCAGCACCTGCGCCCGTTCGGCGGTGGTGCTGTCATCGTACGCAATCTCGAGCAGCGTGCTCACCAACGCTTCCATGGTGGCTACCGGCGTGCCGGGCGCCACGAGACCGAGAGCGTAGAATCCGGCGACGGTGGCGGGCACGTCGCGGCGAATCGCGGCGAGCACCGTGTTGAAGAGCGCGCGGCGCACGGTGGTGTCGACGTCAATCACCATTCCGAAGTCGAGCAGTACCAGCGCACCGTCGGGCGCGACAAGCAGATTCCCCGGATGCGGGTCGGCGTGAAACACCCCGTCGCGCAACATCATGCGCGCGTACGTCTCGATCAAGGTTTCGGCGAGTTGCGCCGGCTGCACATCACCCGCTGCGACGCGGGCCTCCAGCTGATCCACCCGTGTGCCTTCGAGAAACTCCATCACCATTGCGCGCTGCCGCGTGTATTCGCTTTCCACGCGCGGGATCCTGATGCGACGATCTTCGCGAAACCGCTCGCGCATGCGTTCGCATTGCATGGCTTCGAGCCGGAAGTCCATCTCTTCTTCAACGCGCTTGCGGAACTCCGCGAGGACCACGCGCACGCCGTTCACATGGTGATGGGGGAAGCGTGCGTACACACGATCGGCGAGCCAGGCGGCAATGGCACCGTCTCGTCGAACGACCGCTTCAACGCCGGGTCGGAGCACTTTCACCACGACATCACGCTCGTTGACGCGGGCGCGATGTACCTGTCCGAGTGAGCCGGCGGCCAGCGGCTCCGGGTTGATGTACGCGAACACGGTGTCGGGTGACGCACCGTAGGCCTCGAACAGCGCGCGGCGGATCGACGCCCACGACACCGGCGGCACACGGTCGGTGAGCGTGGCCAGTTGCGTGAGGTACGGCTCGGGTACGAGATCGGCGCGCGCGGCAAAAATCTGCGCCAGCTTCACGAAGGCCGGGCCGAGTGCGCTGATGCTGTGGATGAGTCGCTCGGCGCGTCTCGCGTGCGCAGCGTTGGTGCGAGTGATGGGCTCACCCCACCAGATCCAGCGCTGCTGGTCGCGGCGGAACGACACGAGCAGCGGCACGACATGCCAGGCGATGCGTACCGAGCGCGCGGCGACTCGAACGGAGTCGGTGATGCTCATGTCGTGCTCACCTCGGATGCGCGCGGCAACTCGTCCGACAGGCCAGCGAGTGCGCAGGTGGTGCGCAATAACTCATCAGCGACGTGCATGTCTTGCGCCGCAGCTGATGGTTCGGTGCGCGTGCGACGCACCCAGTACGCTCCGGTGTGCTGTGCCCCTTCGCGCGACGCAAGGAGCCACGCCGCCGTATCGGCTCCGGCCGACGCGGAAACCGAAAACCAGTTCATGACGCGCCGCTGCAGACGCCCCATCGCGCCGTTGTTCGACGCGAAACGCGATGCCACGAGTCCGGGATGTACGGCGTTCACACTGATACGCGACGAGTCGACGCGCCGGGCAAGCGCGCTGGTGAACAGAATGTTGGCCAGTTTCGATCGTCCGTAGGCCGACCATCCCGAGTATCCGCGCGCCGACTGCAGATCATTGAAATCAATTGACGCGGCTACGTGGGCACGTGATGCAATATTCACAATGCGCGCCGGATCGCCGTCCTTCGCACCAGCGTACAAACTCGGCAGCAGTCCGAGCGCCAGCGTGACATACGCCACATGATTCAGGGCGAAGGTGCGCTCAAGTCCGTCCCGCGTTTCTTCACGCTCCAGAAACAGTGCGCCGGCGTTGTTCACCAAGGCGAACAGCGTCGGATGCGCCGCGCGCAGCCTCGCAACGAGCGCGGCTTGTTCCTCAAGAAATAGCAGATCCGCCGTTTCAACGGACACCAGGCGCGAGCCGGTGCGATTCATCACCACCGAGGCCGCGTGCGTCGTCTTCGCGGTATTGCGACCAACCATGACCACGTGCGCCTCTGCCTGCGCGCACGACTCGGCCAGCGCGCGACCGATGCCGTCACTGGCACCGGTGATGACCACGGTCTTGCCGCGAAGCGCGCCGGGCGCGAGCGGTGGAGAAGGAAAAACAGGATCGGAACGCACGGACTCGGGCTGTAGGGGATCCACCGGCGTGATCGCACGGACGATGGCAGACTGCACTACTACCCCAATGCCCGGCGCACGTCACCGGGTCCCATTGAACGCGCTTGTCTCAGGTACCAGTCGCGCTGAGCACAATCGGGGCGAGGTTGAGCGCCGATGCCTGGATGCTCTGCGCTCCCGGCTGATTGCCCAGTGTCCAGCGCACGGTGACTTCGCCATTGGCGTTGGTCGTGCTCGAGGCCGGATTGATGCTGCCGCCGCCATTGGTGATCGAGAGCGAGACCGGAATGCCCGGAATGGGCGTGCTGTTCGAGCCAATGATACGCAGTACGATCTGCACGGGCAGGGCCGTCCCCGCTTTCGCCGTCTGGTTGTTGCCCTGGGCCACGATCAAGTCTGTGGGGAGAATGCCGGTGGCAGTGATCGTAATCCCGTCCACACCCGGCACGCTGGCGATGAGCTCGTGAATGTTCTGGTGCGGGCCGAGGGTCCAACGTGTTTTTACTTCGCCATTGGCGTCGCTCAGACCGGTGGCTGGTTCGACGACGCCGCCCCCGCGCTGCACGGAGAAGCCCACGGGAATCTCCGAGACGGGGGAGCCATCGTCGCTGCGCACGCGCACGACCACGGCGGTGGGCAGAATCATGCCGGCGGCCGCGCTCTGGAAGTTGCCTTGCACCACGATCAACTCGGCGGCCGTGACTGGCGCAGCGACTTTTTCGCAACCGAGCGTGGCGGCCAGCAGCAGCATGGTCGCGGCTCGGGCGATGGGGCTCGTTGAACGGATGGTAGGAGCGAGGGGACGAGGGCGTTGAACGTCGGGCATCATGCGAGGAACTCGGAAAGTGGGCTGAATAGTGCGACACCTGAGGGTTTCGGCAGCTGCGACGGCAGAGTTGAGCCCGGTGACCGGCCGACTGGGGGCGCGCCGATAATGCCTCGCGCATATCTTACACGGATGACGTCTGCCAGCCGGCCAGCCTTGGCCCCCACCACGCGTCCGGTTGCCTTGCACACGGGGGCGCCGCCTGCGTCCCGGATTCCCGGGTTTGATCAGCACCCCGTCCGGAATCCCGGCACCGAGCTCGATTTGGATATCGTCGCGGCCACGCACGTGAATCGCAGTGCGGTGGAGCGTCGGGCGGCCACGCTGCCGACGCGGCGCACGGTGAAGAAAGAGTGGCAAGCCGCGTGGCTGTTGCGCGCCATCACCTGTATGGACCTCACCACGCTGGCCGGCGATGACACCCCCGGCAACGTGCATCGGTTGTGTGCCAAGGCACGTCGCCCGGTACGCGACGATCTGCTTCAGGCGCTGGGCGTGAAGGACCTCGGGATAACGGTGGGTGCGGTGTGTGTGTATCACGCCTACGTGGAGACGGCGGTGCGAGCGCTCGTTGGCAGCGGCATCCCGGTGGCGGCCGTGTCCACCGGATTTCCGGCTGGCCTGTCACCGCTGCCACAGCGGATCGCGGAGATTCGTGCATCACTAGATGCCGGCGCGCGCGAGATCGACGTGGTCATCACGCGTGCGCATGTGTTGCGCGGTGAGTGGAACGC
>JBBRDP010000066.1:0-16871 GCA_038203795.1 Gemmatimonadales bacterium | reverse complement strand
GTAGCGCGAAACAATAGGTGACTTGTCTGCGAGTGGGCTTCCCATTGGCCAGCGCGCGGAGACCTCAATCAATGGGATACACACGTAGACGCTGTGGTAGATCCAGGTTCGGACAGGGGTTCGATTCCCCTCACCTCCACTGGGAGTACACAAACGCCCCGCCGGTTCTTGCCGGCGGGGCGTTTGTGCGTCTCCGGTGTCCGGTCCTCCACGCCCATCGGCTCCCCGCCACCGTGAACGGTTCACCCTCACCGCGAACCAGAAACCGTAAACCCTCACCGTGCACCGAAAGCGCGATCCCACCGATACACCAACACGCCCTTCGCAGCCGTGACACCGTCAACGCTGTGTCGGTCAGGCCCCCTCACTGCACATCCAGCGCCGCATGCGCCGCTGCCAGTCGCGCCACCGGCACCCGGTACGGCGAGCACGACACATAGTCCAGTCCCGCATCATGGCAGAACCGTACCGACTTCGGCTCACCCCCGTGCTCACCACAAATACCGAGCTTGATTCCCGGACGCGTCGCCCGTCCATCGGCAATCGCCAGCTTCACCAGCTTGCCAACACCCTTGGTGTCGAGCACCTGAAATGGGTCATCATCGAAAATGCCCTTCTCCAGATAAAACGGCAGGAACCGTCCGGCATCATCGCGACTCAGGCCAAGCGTCGTCTGCGTGAGATCGTTCGTACCAAACGAAAAGAAATCAGCGACACGTGCGATTTCGTCGGCCGTGAGCGCGGCGCGCGGCAGTTCGATCATCGTGCCCACGAGGTACGGCACGTGTTCGTCCATGGTCCCCATGACCTGTTGGGCGGCATGCTCGATCACGGCCCGCTGATGCTCGAGCTCGCGCGCCGTGGCCACGAGCGGCACCATGATCTCGGGCATCACATCGAAGCCGCGTCGCTTCGCGCGCACCGCCGCTTCGAAGATCGCACGGGCCTGCATCTCCGTAATCTCGGGGTACGTGATGCCGAGTCGGCACCCCCGATGTCCGAGCATGGGATTCGACTCACGCAGCGTCTCGACGATGGCCGCGAGCGCGGCCCGACTGATGCCGAGCGTTGCAGCGAGCTTCTTGGACTCTTCGCCGCCGTGTGGCAAGAACTCATGCAACGGTGGATCGAGCAGACGGATCGTGACCGGACAGCCGTGCATCGCCTCGAAGATGCCTTCGAAGTCCGTGCGCTGCATGGGCATGAGTTTGTCGAGTGCGCGACGCCGACCGCCCTCATCGCGCGCGACAATCATCTCGCGCATGGACGAAATGCGATCGCCTTCGAAGAACATGTGTTCGGTGCGGCACAAGCCGATGCCTTCCGCACCGAACGCGCGCGCGAGGCGCGCATCACGCGGCGTGTCGGCGTTGGCGCGTACGCGCAGCCGGCGGACCTCATCGGCCCAACCCATCAGTTCATCAAACGCGCGATAGACCGGCGCATCGGCAGCGCGCTGTGCACCCGCGACCACGCGCATCACCTCGCTCGGCAGCGTAGGCAGGTCGCCGGTGAACACGCGTCCGGTTTCGCCGTCGAGTGTCAGCCAGTCCCCCTCATGCACCTCAACACCGCCCGCCATGAAACGCCGTTCACCGCGCGGAATCACCACGTCGCTGGCGCCCACAATCGCACACTTGCCCATGCCACGCGCCACCACGGCGGCGTGACTCGTCATGCCACCACGCGTGGTGAGGATCGCGCGCGCCGCCACCATGCCGTGAAAATCTTCCGGCGTGGTTTCTTCACGCACCAGAATCACCGCTTCACCGCGCAGCGCGCGCGTCTCAGCCTCGTCCGGATCGAACACCGCAACGCCACTGGCCGCGCCGGGGCTGGCCGGCAATCCTGAGGCAATAGGTGTTGCGCTCACCGAGGGATCAATGACGCGATGCAGCAGTTGATCAAGTTGCCTCGGGTGCAGACGCTTGACCGCCGTCGTCTTGTCGATCACGCCTTCGCGCACCATGTCGGTGGCAATGCGCAGCGCGGCGGGTGTGGTGCGCTTTCCCGTGCGGGTTTGCAGCAGATAGAGTCGACCGCGCTCCACGGTAAACTCGATGTCCTGCATATCGTGGTAGTGGCGCTCGAGCAGCGCCTGCGTCTCCATCAGCTGCGTATACGCGGCTGGCAACCGGTGCGCCATCTGATCGATATGCAGCGGCGTACGAATACCGGCGACCACGTCTTCACCCTGTGCATTGACGAGGAACTCGCCGTAGAACCGGTGTTCGCCGGTGCTCGGGTCGCGTGTGAAGGCCACGCCGGTGCCGGAGTCATCGCCCATGTTGCCGAAGACCATCGCCATCACATTCACACCGGTGCCGATCGTTTCCGGAATCTCGTTGACACGACGGTAATCGACGGCCTTCTTCAGCGTCCACGACTTCCACACCGCTTCAATCGCGCCCCACAGTTGCTCGCGCGGATCGGTGGGGAAGGGGCGACCGGTGGTGTGCTCGATCAGGTCGAGATACTCACGCGTGAGCGCCTCCAGCGACTCGGCGTCGAGGTCGGCATCGGTGGCGGCGTGTGATGTGAGTCGCTTGGCCGCCAGCAAATGTTCGAACTGATCGAACGGGACGTGCAACACCACGTCGCCGTACATCTGAATGAAGCGGCGATACGAATCCCACGCAAAGCGGGGATTGTCGCTCGCCTTGGCCAGTCCGAGTGTGGTTTCGTGATTGAGACCAAGATTCAGAATGGTCTCCATCATGCCCGGCATACTCACCGCCGCACCCGAGCGCACGCTGACAAGCAGCGGCATGGCCGGATCGCCGAAACGCTTGTCGGCCGCCTGCTCAAGCCGTATGAGCGCGGCATCCACCTCCACGCGCAACGCGTCTGACACGCCGCCGTGATCGAGATACTCCAGACACTGACTGCACGCAATCGTGAAACCGGGCGGCACCGGGACACCGAGATTCACCATTTCGGCGAGATTCGCGCCCTTGCCACCCAGTTCAGATTTCATCGCGCGCGTGCCATCGGCCGCGCCATTGCCAAAGAAATAGACCGATTGCGTCACATCTGCTCCATGCGGGAAAACCAGTGCATTCAGACCGAACCGACGGCCGGACCGCCAGCGCGCAGTAGTTCGGGTTCGTTCGGCAATGCGGTGGGATAGCGTCCGGAGAAACAGGCGTGACAGTAACCGGACGGACCATCCGGTACTGCAGACAGCATCCCGTCCAACGCCAGGTAGCCGAGCGAATCAACGCCCAAATGACGCGCAAGTTCAGTTTGCGTCATGCTGGCCGCGATGAGCTCCTCGCGCCGAGGCGTATCGATGCCATAGTAACACGGACTGATGATCGGCGCACTCGAGACGCGCATGTGGACTTCTCGCGCACCGGCCGCGCGCACCAGTGACACGAGTCCGCGCGTCGTCGTGCCACGCACAATCGAATCGTCCACCATGACGACGGATTTGCCCGCGATCAGTTCACGCACCGGATTGTATTTCACTTTCACTTTCTCATCGCGCCCCGCCTGTGTGGGCTGAATGAACGTGCGCCCCACGTAGTGATTGCGAATAAGCGCAAACTCAAACGGAATCCCCGATTCTTCGGAGTAACCGAGCGCCGCCGAGTTTGACGAGTCGGGCACGGAGAATACAATGTCTGCTCCCGGTGCCGGACACTCGCGTGCGAGCTGACGACCGAGTTCGCGACGCGCGAGATGGACGGATTCGGCGAACACCCGGCTGTCGGGCCGCGCGAAATACACGTGCTCAAACACGCAGCGGTTGAGCTCCATGGGCGCCGTGGCCTGGATGGTGCGGAGTCCGAACCGATCAATGGCAACGATTTCACCGGGCGCGACGTCACGCTCGTACGTCGCGCCAACAATATCGAGCCCGCACGTTTCGGAACTGGCCACCCAGGCATCGCCGAGCTTCCCCAGCGCGAGCGGTCGCCAACCATGCGGATCACGCGCGGCAAGAAACGTGTCGTCTATGATCACCAGCAGGCAGTAGGCGCCCTCGACACCGTGCAGCGCGTTGGCCAGACGCTCTTCCGGCGTCGCGCCCGTTGCCCGTGCGATGCGGTGCACGATTGCTTCGGAGTCCATGGACGACGTAAAAATCGCCCCTACATCTTCGAGGTCGCGTCGCAGTTCAACGGCGTTCGTCAGATTGCCGTTGTGCGCCAGCGCAATGTGCCCTTTGCGAACCCGCGCCAAAATCGGCTGCGCGTTCTCGATCGCCGACGCGCCGGCTGTTGAGTAGCGCGTGTGCCCCACCGCAATGGGCCCCGTCAGCGCACGCATGGCGTCGTCGCCGAAGCCTTCCGAGACCAGCCCCATCGTGCGACGCAGCGTGGCTACACCGGTGTCGTCCACGGCCACGATGCCGGCCGACTCCTGACCACGATGCTGCAGTGAATAGAGCCCGAGCTGTGTCAGCGCGGCTGCGTTGGGATGACCGTATACACCGAAGATACCGCACATGAGAGAGGCTTCCGTCAGACAGTGGTGGGCGACGCCGACGATCCCTCTGCAGCGCCAGCCGCAGGGTCGCCGTTCATGATGCCCGGAATGGTGTCGTGAAACGCGCGTGCGAGCGGTGCGATGGCCGTATGTGCGCTGACCGCACCGATGAGAAAATCAACACCGTCGTGAGCGGGTGTTACACGTCCGATCACGGTGGCTGGTACGCCATGCGCATGGGCGATCGCCAGTACCGTCTCGGGTGCGGCCGTGCTGACCACGATGCGCGCTTGCGCTTCGCCGAACAACAACGCGCGCAGCGGCAGGTCTGCCCACGGCGTGAGATCGACGGCGAAGCCGAGCGGTTGATCGCGGCGCAACATCGCGCATTCGGCCAGCGTGACTGCCAGTCCGCCGTCGCTGCAGTCGTGCGCGCTGCGCACATGCCCGGCCCGTATCGCCTCGAGCAGCGCCTCGATCAAACGGCGCTCCGTGGCCGGATCACTCGCGGGCGGCGCGCCGATCGCGAGCTGGTGTACATGCTGCAGATATTCGCTCGCGCCGATTTCGTCGGTGTTGTCACCGAGCAGCACGATGGTGTCGCCCGCCTGCTGAAACGCCGACGGTGTGACATGATCGAGCGAATCGAGCACACCCACCATGCCGATCGTGGGCGTGGGATGAATCGCACCCTGCGGATTTTCGTTATACAACGACACGTTGCCGCCCGTCACTGGCGTCTCCAGCGTACGACACGCCTCGCCCATACCAGCGACGGCTTCACGCAACTGGAAGTACACTTCGGGGCGCGTGGGATTTCCGAAGTTGAGATTGTTCGTGATGGCCCGCGGACGCGCGCCCGTGCAAGCCACGTTGCGCGCTGCTTCCGAGACGGCGATACGTCCGCCGACGCGCGGATCCAGCGAAACGTAGCGACCGTTGCCATCGATGCAGAGCGCAATCGCGGCGTCCGTGCCGCGTAGCCGCACAACGGCCGCATCGCTGCCGGGCCCCATGATCGTGTTGGTGCGCACCATGGAATCGTACTGACGCCACACCCACGCCTTGCTCGCGATCGTGGGCGACGAGAGCAACCGCTCAAGCGTCCACATGGGATCGGCCTCTTCTTCGAGCGATGCCACCGCGTGCGGATCCCGGGCGCGTGCCGCCGCCAACGTGGGCGACTCCACGGCATCGATCACGTACGTCGGACAGTCGGTCACCAACTGAATGCCGGGGAACTCGGCCACCACACGATCGCCCTCCGTCACGCGATACACGGGCTCGGCGATGACTTCGCCAATCACAGCGGCTTCGAGGTCCCATCGGGCCAGAATGGCCGCGACCTGCGCCTCGCGTCCCTTGTGTGCCACCACCAGCATGCGCTCCTGCGATTCCGAGAGCAGAATTTCATACGGCGTCATGCCTTCTTCCCGTACGGGCACCTTGAGCATGTCGATGGTGACACCCACATCACCACGTGCCGCCATTTCCGCCGACGATGAGGTGAGACCTGCAGCGCCCATGTCCTGAATCGCGACAATGTGCCCGCTCTTGATCAGCTCGAGTGACGCTTCAAGCAGCAACTTTTCGGTGAACGGATCACCGACCTGCACACGCGGACGCTTGGACTCGCTCTCGGCGCTCAGATCTTCGCTGGCGAACGACGCACCATGAATGCCGTCTCGACCCGTGCGTGCACCAACCGCAATGATCGGGTTGCCAACGCCTTCGGCTACCGCGCGGATGAGTTCCTCTTCGCGCAACACCCCGACGCACATGGCGTTGACGAGCGGATTGCCTTCGTACGACGGATCAAATACCACTTCGCCGCCAACGGTAGGCACGCCCACACAATTGCCGTAGTCACCGATCCCTTTCACCACGCCCGAAAAGAGATAGCGCACGCGCGGCGAGGTTAGCGGGCCGAAGCGCAAGGAGTTCAGCAGCGCAATCGGACGCGCGCCCATCGTGAACACATCGCGCAGAATACCACCAACACCGGTGGCCGCGCCCTGATACGGTTCCACGGCACTCGGATGGTTATGCGATTCAATCTTGAACGCAACTGCGATCCCATCTTTGACCGATATCACGCCCGCGTTTTCGCCCGGTCCCTGCAGCACCCACGGTGCTTCGGTGGGCAGCGTGCGCAACAATGGTCTCGAGTGCTTGTAGGAGCAGTGTTCGCTCCAGAGGGCGCTCACAATGCCAAGTTCAGTGAATGTGGGCGTGCGGCCGAGCATGACGAGCACCTTCTCATACTCGGACGGCGTGATGCCGTGCTCCTTCACCAAGGCTGGCGTAATTTCCGGATCGCCTGGGCGCGGTTGCACGTGCGACGTGCTCATGCAGCCACTCCTTCCAGCAACGAATCGGCGATGGAGTGCAACAGCGGCAGGCCGTCGGCCGAGCCAAGCAGCGTATCGACCGCGCGCTCAGGATGCGGCATCATACCGAGGACGTTGCCCGCCGCATTCACGATCCCCGCAATATTGCGCTGCGACGCATTCGGATTGGCCTCGTCGGTCACGTGTCCCTGCGCATCGACATAGCGAAAGACCACGCGTCCGTCCCCTTCCAGCCGCTCCAGCGTGTCGCCGTCGGCGGTGTAGCGACCGTCGCCGTGCGCCACAGGCACCGTGATGACTTCGTTGATGTGGTACCGCGACGTGAAACGTGTGGCGATAGACTCAACGCGCAGATGTACCTGCTCACACACAAACTTGAGATTGGCATTGCGTAGCAGCGCGCCGGGCAACAAGCCGGCTTCGCACGCGATCTGGAACCCATTGCAAATCGCCAGCACCGGAGCGCCACGCTCGGCGTGCAAGACGACTTCACGCATGATCGGACTGAACCGCGCAATCGCACCGGGACGGAGATAGTCGCCGTAGCTGAAGCCGCCGGGCAAAATCACCAGATCGGCGCCTTGCAGATCGTGGTCCTTGTGCCAACAGAACACCGCCTCTGCACCGAGATGATCAACCACCGCGTGGTATGCGTCTTCATCGCAGTTTGAGCCGGGGAAGCGAACGATGCCAACCTTCACGCCTGCTCCACGGTGGCGATGTGAAAGTCTTCCGTGACGGGATTGGCGAGTAGTTGTTCGCACATGCGGCGCGCTGAGTCGCGTGCCTCATCGGCGCTGGCCGCGTTGGTGTCGAGCACCAGATGACGACCAACACGCACGTCCCCGACGGTACCGAATCCGAGAGACTGCAGCGCGTCAGCTACCGCCTTGCCCTGTGGATCGAGCAGGCCACGTCGCGGCACAATTTGAATGGCCACGCGGAATCGAGTCATGTCGAAGAATCCTCTCGGTCGTCGGTGCGACCGGTTTCGGAACGGGAATCGCGCCGCCGCTTTCGTTGACGACGCAGGGAAAGGTCAGCCTCAACCGCCACGCCGTCGGCGACCAGCGCCAGGCCCTCATCGGCGTCGTCGTCCGTGTGGGCCGGCAGTCGATCGAGCAGGCCAAGCAGCACGGTACGGCCAATGCCGTACAGCACATAACACATCAACGCCGGGAAGAAGAACTGCTTGGGCAAAAAGATCACGCCCACGAGCGTACCAATCACGAGCAGGAGGCCGGCAAGACCACGCCAGGTGCGCAGCCCTACCGTAGGAACGGCGGCGTACTGCACGTTGCTGATCATGAGCACGCCGAGACCGAGCATGACCCAACGCAGCATCTGATGCCATGGGAGGCCACCGATCATGGTCTCCGTGTACAACGGCGTCTGGCTGAACCAGTAGTACGTGGCGAGCGTCATGCCGGCGGCCGGACTGGGCAATCCGGTGAAATGTGTCTTCGCGCGACCCGCTTGTTCTACGTTAAACCGCGCGAGTCGCACCACCGCACACGCCGTGAACAGGAAGCAGAAGATCCAGTCCCATCCGGTATTGTTGAGCACCGCGAAATACATCACCAGCGCCGGCGCGAGTCCGAAGCTGATCGCATCTACCAGACTGTCGAGCTCGGAGCCGAACTTGCTGCCGGAGTTCGTGGCCCGTGCGATACGACCGTCCAGCGTGTCGGCCACAGCCCCGAACACGATGTACCGTGCCGCGCCATCAAAATCGCCGCGCGAGGCCGAAACGATCGCGAACACGCCGAAGAACAGATTGGCGAGCGTGAGTCCATTTGGAAGTACGACCACGGCTCGCCGACGCGGACGCTGGCCGCCCGGCACGGTTGCCTGGCTTCCCGTGCCAGCCATCAGGCGCGCACCTCGGGCACGCTGATGATCGCAGACACCAGCGCGGAGGAGCGCGCAAACCACGCGATGACCAGGGCGAGCACCAACAGGCCGTAGGCCGCGAGCCACATCGGCCACGAACGAACGCGCAGCGCCAGACCAAACGTCAGCACCGCGAGCACAACGGCGGTGATGAGTAGCGGATACGCCTCGCGTGAAAAGCTCACGACGGGTGCCTCAACCCGAGTGCCGCGAGGTCGAGCGACGCACCGGTGATGCGCGCGAAGGCGTCGAGGTAACGGTCGCTGGTGGCTTGCACCACATCACTCGGTAACGTGGGCCCTGGTGCCTCTCCGTTCCAACGGCTTGCACGCCGCTGCGCATCAAGCCAGTCTCGCAACGGTTGTTTATCGAAGCTTGGCTGACTGTGACCTGGCGCGTACTGATTGGCTGGCCAGAAACGCGAGGAATCGGGCGTCAGCACTTCATCGATCAGCACCAGTTGGCCGTGACGCACACCAAACTCGAACTTCGTATCGGCCACGATAATCCCCTGCGGGGCCGCCGTCTCCCGGCCGAACTCGTAGATAGCCCGCGAGTACTTCTCAAGGTGGGCGGCGCGTTCAGCACCAAGTTGTGCGACCACCGCCGCCGTGGTGATGTTCTCATCGTGCCCAGACTCGGCCTTGGTGGCCGGACTGAATAGCGGCGGCGTCAGTTGACTGCTTTCGAGCAATCCCACGGGTAGCGCGTCTCCCGCCAGTGTGCCGTGCGCCGTGTATTCCTTCCACGCCGAACCCGCGAGATAGCCGCGTACCACGCATTCAATCGGCACCACGTCGGTACGCAGGCACAACATCGCACGCCCGGACAGCGTCTCACGGTGCGCTTCGAGCGTCGGCACGTGCGTGATGATGTCGTCCACATCGGCACTGACCATGTGATGCGGGAGTGCGTCCCCAAAACGCGCTTCGAGCTTTCGCAGCCACCACGCACTCAACTGTGTCAGCACCACTCCTTTGAACGGAATCGGTTCGTGCATGACCACGTCAAATGCACTGACACGATCGGTGGCGACCAGCAGCAGATGATCATTCCCCACGGCGTACACGTCGCGCACCTTGCCTTGGCGCACGAGCGGCAGTGGCAACGCGGTGACACGAACCGACTCGGCAGTGGTCATACGCGCACCTCATCGTTGGCCGTACGTACGGCATGCGTCGCGAGCAACGGTTCGATCACCTCGCGCAGAAAATCATCGACTTGTTGCGCCGCACGTCCGGTAAAACGCGATGGATCGGCGAGCGCCTGCAGGTCATCGAGCGGCACACCGAACGCCGGATCGGCCGCCAAACGCTCGAGCAGGTCGTTGCGTGGCGCACCGTCTTTCACCGCACGTGCGGCGGCGATGGAGTGTCCACGAATCATCTCGTGGGCCTCCTGACGGTCTCCACCCGCGCGCACCGCGCGCACGATGATTTCTTCGGTGGCCATGAAGGGCAGTTCGTCATCAACGCGCCGGCGAATGCGCGCCGGATGCACCTCGAGACCGGACACGACATTGCGCAGCAACACCAGAATCGCATCTGTCGCAAGAAAAGATTCTGGAATGGCCAGGCGTCGGTTGGCCGAATCGTCGAGCGTTCGTTCAAAGTACTGCACGGCGTGCGTCTGATTCGCGTTGGGTTCGAGCGACAACACAAACCGCGCGAGTGCGGCGATACGCTCGGAGCGCATGGGGTTGCGTTTGTACGCCATCGCCGACGACCCGATCTGATCACGCTCAAAGGGCTCTTCGATTTCGCCGAACGCCTGCAGCATACGCATGTCGCCGGAAAACTTCGAAGCGCTGGCGGCGACGCCGGCAACCACGCCGAGCACCTGTGCGTCAATCTTGCGGCTGTACGTCTGTCCGCTCACGGGGATGGACGTCGCGAATCCCATCGCCGCTGAAACGCGTCGGTCGAGTTCCCGCACCTTGCCATGATCGCCGTCAAAGAGCGAGAGGAACGACGCTTGCGTGCCCGTGGTGCCTTTGACACCGCGGAACGGTAGCGTCGCGATCCGATGATCAAGGTCGACCACATCGAGCACGAGGTCCTGCATCCACAGCGTGGCGCGCTTGCCAACCGTCGTGAGCTGAGCGGGTTGCAGATGCGTGTACCCAAGACACGGGACATCGCGCCACGCCTGCGCAAACTCGGCGAGTGATCGTATCGACTCCATGCACTTGTCACGCAGCAACGCCATACCGCGCCGCATCAATACCAATTCGGCGTTGTCGGTGACGTAGCAGCTCGTCGCGCCGAGATGAATGAACGGACGGGCAGCCGGTGCGACGTCGGCAAACGCGTGCACGTGCGCCATCACGTCATGGCGAAAGCGGCGCTCGTATTCAGCGACGGCGGCGAAATCGATATTGTCACGATTGGCGCGCATTTCAGTGATCGCGGCGTCCGGCAGTTCGATGCCCAGATCGCGCTGGGCCTCGGCGAGCACCAGCCACAGCTCACGCCAGAGACCGTAGCGCGCCGACGGCCCCCACAACTCAAGCATGGCACGCGACGCGTACCGCTCGGAGAGCGGCGACGAATAGATGGAAACGGTGGCGGTATCAGCGGACACGGAACGAAATCGGAGGAAAGAGCCGGCCGCCGCGCTCAAACCACAGCTGCACCGCGCCGCGAGCGGCGTACGCATCAATGGCGCGCGCCGCGAGATCGGCCGAGGTGATCGGCGTATTGCCGATCTGGACAATGACATCACCGGATTGCAGGCCGAGTTCCGACTGCAGTCGCTCTGACGCACGGAACACCAACGCGCCGCCGCGCGACTGAATGCGACGCTCCTGACGAATCGCGTCGGTCACCGTGACCAGCTCAAGTTCGCGCAAGACCGTAACGCGAGGCGCACTCACTTCCGGCACATCGGACACGGTGACTTGCAGAACCGTCTCACGTGTGCCGCGCCGCACGGTGAGGGGGAACGCTTCGCCAACGCGCAGCTCGAGCAAGCGCGCTTCCCAGTCGAACGGATTGCGGAGTGGCTTGTTGCCGGCCCGGAGCAAGACGTCGCCCTGTTGGACGCCAGCGCGTTCAGCCGGTGATCCCGGCACCACCCGGCCCACCGTGGGCACTGTACGCACTGCATCACGCGCGTTGTTCACTTCCGGCATGAGCAGTTGCAAGCCCACCCACGGCTGTCGCACGCGCCCATGCGTGAGCAGATCATCGACAATGCGCATCGTGCGATCGATCGGAATCGCGAAGCCGAGTCCAACGGAACCGCCGGACGGTGAATAGATCGAACTGTTCACTCCGATCACTTCGCCGTTCGCGTTGACCAACGGTCCACCGGAGTTGCCGGGATTGATCGCCGCGTCCGTTTGTACCATGTCGAGGTACACGCCACCGCCTTCGCTGCGCGCCGTAATGTTCCGCCCCACCGCGCTGATCACGCCCACAGAAACGCTGGGTTCAGAGTTACCGAGCACAAAACCAAACGGATTCCCGATGGCGATGCTCCACTCACCAACGATGAGATCAGACGACGTGCCGAGTGGTGCCACGGGCAGCCCCGTCGCTTCAATACGCAGCACGGCGACGTCGTTCTGTTCGTCTTCGCCGACGAGCTTCGCATCGTACGTCGTGCCATCGCGCAAGGCCACGGTGATACGGGACGCGCCGTTGACCACGTGCGCGTTGGTGACGATGACGCCATCGCCGCGCACAATAAATCCCGAGCCGATCCCGGCCCGTGAACGCCGACCGCTGCGTTCGCCGAACATCTGTTCGAACATGTCAACCGGCACACGCTCCACCGTTTCCGTTTGCACGGTGACCACCGTGGGAGCGACCCGTTCTGCGGCCGTGGTAATGGCCGTGCGACGCGACTGGTCGATGTTTTGCGCCGGCACGACGGCCGGTGGCTGCGATGCCGCGGTGACGGGCTGCGCGAGCGAATCGGCCGGGCTGGCACCGACACAGCCGACAACGATGAGCGCCGCCGCTCCAATCGCGCTCAGCCGAATCACGATCACTGTTCGCCCGCCCGGAGACGTTGCCCACCCGAAGGAAGGCGCTGCGCGTCGGCCAGGGCCTGATCGGTGAAGGGGTAGGCGATCATGGCCCGCAGCGTCGACGTGCCGACCACTGCCGCGTCAGCGCCGGCCGCTCCGCACGCAGCCAGCGACGCCGATCCCGATGGGAACAGTGCGATGAGCTCCGTTTCCAGCGTGGCTCCGTCGAGGAGTGCGCGAGCGGCGCCGACGACCGATGCCCCGGTGCCGTTCATGGCATCGAGGCGATCCACGTCTACCAGCACAAACGACGCGCCCGACTTAGCCGCGAACATGGCTTGGGTGGCCGTGCCCACGAACGTGGCGGACACACGGATGCCGCCCGCCGCCAACGTGCGCATGATGGTGGCATTGTGTTCGGTAAACGGCAGCTGGAGCACCACGTTATCCGCCGCGCGACCAAGCGCACGGGCATGGTCCAGACCGATGTCACCAAGCGCGATGGTATCGGCCACATCCACCAACACCGGAAAAGACACGGCGCGGGCGAAGCTGGCCAACCACGTCACGGCGGCGTCTTCTGACGCGGCGCTGCGCAGGGCGGCGTCAGGGAGGACGACGCCATCACACCAGCCGCGGGCGCTGGCCCACTGCACATCGTCGAGCGCGTCGGTCGCTAGAAAGAGCTTCACGTTAGAGAAAGATAAAGGGTCGCGGGGTAACGAACCTGCTCGAGGAACAATCCGTGCGGTGGCGCGGGCGGCGAGGTGTCTCGATTGTCCGTCGCAGCAATCTGTGTCGCGACGGTGCCTGTGGGTCGCCGACCAATTCCTACGTCAACCATCGTCCCGACAAGAAAGCGCACCATATGGTGCAGAAAGCGGTTGGCTTCGATCTCAAAGACGAGTCCGCCGGTGCTGGACCGCCATCGCGCTTCGTGCACCACGCAGCGATGATCGTCGTCTGCGGGGGCCGTCCCCTGCACAGCGAAGCTGCGGAATGTGTGCTCGCCGAGGATCGCCGTTGCCTCAGACGACAGCACGTCAAGATCGAGGCTTCGTGCCACGGCCCACTCGGTACGCCGACGAAAGGGCGACATGGCCAACGAGTCCGTGCCTACGAAGTACGCGTAGCGTCGCCGTTCGGCACTGAAGCGCGGATGGAAGGTCTCGTGCATGGCATGGGCGCGTTCAACCCAGATATCGGACGGTAACTTGGCATTCATGGCGCGACGGAGTCGATCGGCCGTCCAGCGCGGAGGCACGCGCACGCCAACGCCTTGACCGCGCGCGTGAACGCCCGCGTCGGTTCGTCCGGCGCCAACCGCCGCCACCGGCGATCCGCACAACTCGGCCAGCGCGCGCTCCATTTCACCCTGTATTGTTCGCGCGACCGGCTGACGCTGCCACCCGGAAAACGCCCCCCCGTCGTAGTGGGTGACCAGCAGGAACGAGGCATGTTCGGCAGAGTCCATGAGCCTCGTAACATACGCCACAGTAGACCCCCCTTCAAGCGACCGACGGCGCGGAGTGGCGTGACATTGCAAGGTTCCGCATCGTATCGGGTTTGACAGGAGAGGCGCGGCCTTTCCACATTGCGCCGCTTATCTTCCGCCCACCCACATGGCTCCTCGCTCTCTCGCCTCACTCGCCCACGCGCTCGGCGCCACGTCTGATCTCGACGGGGCGCTCGTCGCGTTGGCCGAGTGCGTGGCGGAAATGGATCGCGGCGCGTCTATGGCGCTTTTGAAATATGACGGGCGGCGGGAAATGCTGCGTGAGCGGCTCACGCCGATCATGGGTCGCGTCGAGCGCACGGCGGTCGAAACGACGTTTGATCATCTGCCGGCACCGGTCCGCCTCAAGGTCGCGGCTGGCGGCCAGTTCGTCGACATGGCTGAACGCTCGTCAGAGTACGCGCGCCTGTTCGGGTTCACCCACGCGCTCGAGGGTGGCGTGTTGGCGCTGCGCGGATTGCGCGTGGAAGGCTATCTCGCGGCGGTCCTCGCGCTGTACGAGCCGCGCAAGATTTTCGGAACGAGAACCACCGAGCGTCTCGCGCCGGCCTTGGCCTTGTTCGACCTGGCGTTCAGCCGGTTGTCGGAACGTGAGGCGCGTGAGGAAGCGGTCCGGACGCTGGAGGACGTGACGCAGCGGGTGCACGGCGAATACGTGCGCAAGCTGCGAGCCCTCGAGCTTGAATTGCGTGAAGCGCGGAACACGACGCCGCAGGGGGTGCCGGTGCTGTCGGCGGCCGAGGCCGTCGCGCTCCAAGCGGAATCGGCGCGCGCCGACGAAGAGGTGCGACGCGCCAACCGAAAGGCCGATCTCACGGAGCAACAGCTGATGTCCGCCGTGGGACAGCTTGAACAGTCACACGTAGAGCTGCATCGGCGAAGCGAGGCGCTGCGTCAACGCACCCGCACCCTGTACTTGCTCGACCGTGTCCTCACGCTCGACGCCAGCACCAGCGATCCACGCGAACTGGTGGACGGCCTGCTGGCGCTGGTGGGCGACGACATGCAGGCGCAGCGGTGCTCGCTGATGCTCGTGGCACCGGAACCAGACCACATGTACCTCGCCGCCGGACGCGGGCTCGCTCCGCATGTGACCCTGGGCATGCGCACGCGTATCGGCGAGGGTGTGTCGGGACGGGTGGCTGCGGCCCGCGAGCCATTGCTCGTGCAGGACGTGTCCCAGGCCGACCGGCATCCGCTGCTGCGTGATCAGTACTTCACGACCGGAAGCTTCATCAGTTTTCCACTCGTGTCGCACGGTGCGCTGGTGGGCGTGGTCAATCTCACGAACCGCGCGAAGCTTGGGGTTTACTCAGAAGAGGACGTCGAACGTGTGCGATTGCTGGCGTTGGTGATATCGCTCATCGCGTCGAACGCGCGTCTCGCCGATCGCCTGGTGGTGGCGCTCAATGTCGGCTGACGTTGGCTCAGTCGATTCGCTCAAACAGGCGATACGCCGTCTCGCGGGCGGAGAATCCCTTGAGGCCGATGTCATCTCCGACGCGTTTGATGTGATCATGCGCGGTGAGGGCACGCCCTCGCAGATCGCGGCGCTGCTGATGGCGCTGCGCGTGAAAGGCGAGACGGTGTCAGAGGTGGCCGGCGTGGCCCGTGCACTTCGGCGCGCGATGGTGACGCTCAACGTGCCGCATGCTGCACTGGTGGTTGACACGTGCGGAACGGGCGGTGGCACACTCACCACTTTCAATATCTCCACCGCCGCCGCCCTGCTCGCCGCCGGCGCCGGCGTGCGGATCGCCAAACACGGCAACCGCTCGTTCACCTCGCGCTCGGGGAGCGCTGATGTGCTCGAGGCGCTGGGGGTGTCGATTGACGTGACGCCGGAGGTGATGCAGCGCGCGCTGCGGGACGCTGGCATCACGTTCATGTTCGCGCCACTCATGCATCCGGCAATGCGACACGTGGGGCCGGTGCGCCGGGAACTGTCGATCCCGACAGTGATGAACATTGTGGGACCCCTGGCAAATCCAGCCCACGCCGGTCGTCAGGTGGTGGGCGTGGCGGAGCGCGGCCGTCTATCGCTGATCGCGGGCGCGTTGGCAGCGCTGGGCAGTGATCGTGCCTTGGTGGTGCACGGGGAGCCGGGGCTCGACGAGATCTCGCCCATCGGACGCACCACGGTACTCGAGGTGCGAGACGGTGCGATTACGGAGTGGTGTATTGATCCGGAGTGGGCCGGCGTGCAGGGGATCCGAGCCGAAGACCTCGTGGGAGGCGAGCCAGCGGAGAACGCGGCGGTAATCGAAGCGGTGTTGCGCGGCGAAGGGCGGCCGGCGGCGGAAGCGGCCGTGCTGCTCAACGCAGCCGCCGCGATTTACGTTGGCGGGTTATGCGACGACTACCGCGACGCCATCACGGTCGCGCGCGCCGCGCTCCACGATGGCGCCGGAATGCGCGCGTTGCAGGCCTTGCGCGGTGCATTCGGGCCGCCGCGCGAAGCCTGACGCACGAAGCCTGACGCACGAAGCCTGACGCACAACACCGCACTCAGTAGCGGCGCAGCACACCGACCACGATGCCCTGAATGCGCACGTCGTCTTCGTGCACATACAACGGGGTCATGGTTTCGTTGGCCGGCTGCAAGCGAATGCGCCCGTCCCGCTCGCGGAAATAACGCTTGACCGTGGCGGCGGCTCCATCGAGCAACGCGATCACCATTTCGCCGTTATCGGCCGTGTGC
>JBBRDP010000065.1:0-16891 GCA_038203795.1 Gemmatimonadales bacterium | reverse complement strand
GAGAAGCCAGGCTCGCGCTTTGGCGATGCGCAGCGCAAACTCGGCTTCCCGTCCAGCGAGTGGAATCAGCGAGAGCGTGCGAATCCCCAGCGCTGTTGCGGTCATTTCAGAATCTTCGAGCGGCGGACGATGGGAGTTGGAGAGCCAACGTCCACTCGCATGCTGCTGTCCGGCTGTGAGGTGCGACACGGCGCGCAGAACAGCACTCGTGGGATGCCCAGCCGACGCGGCACCAATCGCGCGATACGTTTGCCCGATGGACTGATTGATGCTGACATCCTGCACCACGAACCGTTCGGCCCAACTCGCACTCGGCCGCATCGTGCGTACAGCCTGCGCGTGGAGGCGTGCGGTATCGATCGCGAATCCCTGCTCGCTGATCACCGACATCGCCACGGTGCCCAACCCCTGATGATGACACGAGGAACAGGAGCGCTTCTCAAACCAGGTATCGGCAGAGTTCTGCATGAGCGGGATCGCGCGAATAACCGCGTCCCGAAGTCGCTCGTCCGTCAGCACCGAACGGTCCGCGACAGAACGCTCGTCCACGCGCCGGGCAGCTGCCGGCACTACGACTGCCATGATCGCGAGAAGCGCGAGCGTCCATGGGAGCGCCGGCAGGCGGACGAGACCCGTGCGATGGGACAAAACCGATCTCCCGTGAAATGGTTGCTACAGAATCTACCGACCGGACCCGCCAGCGCCATGCGTCGCGCGCAGGGCGAGGGCGACACGGGTAATCAGCGCGTACGGAATCGGCTCATTCAGCGGAATGCGAAGATTCCCCTTCTCACCGCGATAACGCGCGATCTCCGGCACCCGTCGCGATGCTCACCAAATCCCGAAGGCGATGATCAGGTCGCGCGAACAAACTGCAGGGTGAGCAACCGCGGTGCCGCATCCGCTGCCTCCCCGTCCTCAATCCACTCTCCCATCGAACGCAGCGCGAACCCCGCCCCGATCGCCGCATTCACAAACTCACTGATCGAATGCCGAAACGCCGGCACGCGCACCTCGCTCCCGGAACTCTCGTCCACAAAGTGCGCCTGCGCACCACGCAGCTGCCGCACCGGGTGCTGTTCGCTCAGAAACAACTTGCCGCCGCGTCGCAGCACGCGCACCGCTTCCGCAAAGATGGGTCGCACGTCGGCCACGTGCTCCAGAACGAGATTGCCGATCACCAGGTCAATCGCGCCGCTCTCCACCGGCCACGGTTCCAGCAGATCATGCTGCATGAACTGCACATGCGACGCCGTGATGCGCGAGCGCGCAATCGCCAGCATGCCCGGCGAGAAGTCGAGCGCCGTGACCTGACGACACTGCGCGGCCAGCCAATCCGTATTCTTCCCCGTGCCGCAACCGAGCTCCAGCACGGAGCGCCCCCGAATACTCGGCCCGTGCGAGCGCAGGATAGCCGCGTCGAGATCACGCGTCTGATTGATCTGCGCGTCGTACGTCTGGGCCCACAGATCGTACGCGCTCGCCACGGAGGCGTGCTCAGGGGAAACTGCAGCGGCCGTCGCCGTACGGTGCACGGCGTTCGGTGTCGGTTCTGGATGAGGCATGGTTGGCAATTAACACACATCGCCAAGGACCAGCGCCTGCAGCAAGCCATGGTTACCGAACTGTGGCGAGCTCGACTACATAGTCCCTTTCGGAGGCGATGACGACGAGGCGTCGGCCCCGCCAGCGCTCCCGGTGTTGGCACCATCAAGCAGATCGGCCTCGTCGCTGTCCCGTCGCTCGGCATCGATCTGCTTGTCCACGGTGCGGTCGACGGAGACATCCGCGCGGCGATGCACGGGCGCGCTCGGCGGCGACGACGCATCGCTTGCCGATATCGGCGACGTGGGGAGCTGCACGTTGTATTCAGGCGCTGGCATCGTGAGACCAGCCGCTTCGAGCGCCAACTTCACGAGCCGAATCGCCTCACTGCGGACGCGCAGCGTTTCGTTCACGCGCTGATCGGTCCACGCGAAAAACCGCACGCTCACCGTGGAGCGTCCGAGCTCCATAATGAGTGCCTGCGGTGGAGGCTCCTTGAGTACTCCCTCCATGGCCAGCAGCGTCGTCACGGCCACCTGTCGGGCGCGTACGAGATCGTCGTGCATACCCAGCCCCGCGTCAAACTGAAACTGTCGCAGTGGATTGCGTGTGAAGTTGATCATCGGGCTACGAAAAATCAGCGCATTGGGGAGTCGCACATGATTGCCGTCGGCGGTCATGAGGATCGTCTCGCGCGGCGTGAGACGCACGACCTTCCCCTGAAACGCATCAACCAGAATTTCGTCGTTCTTCGAGAATGGTTGTCGCAACGCGAGAATCGTTCCGGCGAGATAATTCTCCACGATATCCTTGAACGCAAAACCGAGCGCCAGGCCGGCGAGCCCCGCCGTTCCGACCACGGCGCCCACGAGCGCCGTCGCGTCCAGCAAATCGAGCGCCACCACAAAACCGATCAGCACGAGTGCCGCTTGCAGGAACCGTCGGATGAGATTCTGCAAAAACGGATTACGCGTGCGCAGGTATTTGGGCCCGCTCCATTTCGTGAGCAGCGAACCGAGCGTGCTCGCCAGTCCGACAATGAGCACGGCGACGAGCAACAAGGGCAGTTTGGCCAAGGTGGCGTAACCGAGTTCGCGCAGGCGTGCCCACGTGGGTTGCAACTGCTCGTCGAGCGACGTCGATTCGCGAATGCGATTGTCCACGAACACGACGTCATCCATGCGTTCAGCCAGTGCGGCGGCGCGGCCTCGAGCCTCGCCGTTCAGCACGGTGCCCTCGAGGCGCACCACACCCGCGTCGACGGTCACATCCACGCGGCTCAGCGTCGGTACGCGATCGAACACGGCTTGCAGCTCGCTGCGAATCACCTCATCACGCACGGCGCGGCCAGTGCTGACCGGCTCTGGTACGGCGGCGTCCTGCTCCGTCGCCAAGCCCGGTGCCGGCGCAGTGTCCTGCGCCAACACCGTGTCCTGCGTCATCACGGAGCCCTGCACCGGGTGCGCAACGGTCGCGGCCCAGGCGGGTGCAGCGAGTGCCGCAGACAGGACCAGCATCGGAAGCACACGTGAGCGTCGCATGCGACTACACGTATCGTGCGGTCACGGTGCACGCTGCCGAAACAGGGCCACGTTCATGTGTGGACGCTCCAATGCCCATCCGTAGTGCGCGGCGATCCATGCAAGGCTTCGTGGTCGGTAAAAACTCACGTGTGTGGGATCGCGCGGATAGTGCCACGTGGCGAAGTTTTCGTCGTCGCGCAGCACGGTCGTCATGATCCCGAGCCAACCGTCGGGGCGAAGCATTCGGTCCAAGCGCTGAAACTCGTCGCCGGGATTGAAAAAATGCTCGACCGTTTCCGAGCAGCTCACGAAATCGTAGTCGCGCGTCAACGGCAGTGGATCGGGGGCGAAGAACGGATCGTAGATGCTGGTGGGAAACCCCTGTTCGCCGAACATGACCGAGAGCGTCGGGCCGGGTCCCGAGCCGAAGTCGAGCCCCACGGCACCCGTCGGCAATCGCGCCAACAGCGGCGCCGCGAGTTGAGTGAGGAACGCACGATATCGGAGATCATCGGGTGAGTTCTCATGCGTGTCGTAGTGCGCAAGCTCACGTTCCGGCGAGAGCCGCTGTGTGCGATCAAGATGCACGAGCCCGCAGGTGTCGCACGAGAAATAGTCGCGCGCCTGGACACGAGCGAACGCGAACGCTGACGCGGTGCCGCACAGTGGGCACCGCTGACCACCCGCGAGCGCGCTCCGATCGTAGACGTGAGAAATATTCACCATCAACAATCTACGTCCGCTACCGAAATGGCCGACCGCAGGCGTACGTCGATTGACACACTGACGCGGTGCGCCTATGCTCTACGGCGAAGGCAGTAGCTGGCCGTGTGCTGCAATCCGTCCGGATCGCGCCCGTCAGCGAGCGGCCACACCGCGTCATGGAGCACCTCATCGTGTCGATCGCTCAACTCACTCGCTGCGCCGTGATCGCGGGTGTGCTGCTCACCGCGCTGTTGGCGCCACCGGCCAGGGCGCAAAGTACGACGGGTGCGTTACAGGGCACCGTGCAGACGACGCAAACGGGCGCGCCACTCGCCTACGCGGTCGTGAGCATCCCGCAACTCTCGCTGGAGCGCTTCACCGATGGTGCCGGTCGGTTCTTGCTCACGGCGCTCGCATCCGGTCAGTACACCGTACAGGTGCGGCGCATCGGCTTTGCACCGTATCGCGGCGTCGTGACCATTGAGGCCGGTGTCACCACGCGACTCGATGTGCAGCTCGCTCCCATTCCGGTCCGCATTGAATCGTTGACCGTGCGCGCGCTGGCGAGTTGTGCCGCACCCGGCGTCCCCGATTCTTCCGTGCAGCCGGAGGTGGCCACGCTGGTGGGCTTGCTGCGCGAGAATGCGGATCGCTACCGGCTGCTCGCGTCGCAGTATCCGTTCGCCTATCGACAGATCCGTGCACTCGTTGAGTTACCGGACGAACGTGCGCCAACATCGCCGCTATTCCTCGAGCACGTTGACACGATCGTGGCACGCAGCGCCACGCGTGTGGAATACAAAGCCGGCGAGGTAGTGAAGCGCACACGCACGCGCGGCGTGAACGCGTACTCGATGGCCATCCCCACCATCCTCGATCTGGCCGACGACCGGTTTGCCCGGGCGCACTGCTTTGCGTATGGAGGCAAGGAGACCGTCGATCGGGAAACCTGGCTTCGTCTCGACGTACGAGCCGCAGACCGCCTACGCTCGCCCGATGTGCATGGTACCTTCTACCTCGACAGTGCGACCGCACAGTTGCGCCGGATGGATCTCGAACTCAGTTCGCCCGAGCGTCTGCCGCGCGAGTTGCGGCACATTGCCAGCGTGCAGGTGCGCACACGATTCGTGGAGATCGCGCCGGGCTTGTCGATCATCAACGAAGTGTGTGGAGTGAATCGACCGAAGCCGGTCGGCAAGATCACGGACCATCGGTTGCCGGGCGAGCTGCAGATTCTCTCGGCGTACGAGTTCGAACAGGCACCCGACGGGGTACTTGCCTTCCGAAACATGGTCACGCCGCGTTGGCTGAGAGGTGAGCGCCTGGCGCGATCATCGCTCTGGTGCGTGGACACTGCGTCGCCCCCCTGATACGCGCGCACTGGTGTCATTCACTCGTGAACGTTGCCTCGGCCTTGAGCGCCGTCGTGCCGTCGGGCGCGATCGCCTCGAGCGCGCAGCGATCACCATCGAGCATGCCGACGAAACGGATCGGGCCGGTATCAAACACGGGTGCCACGCCGCGAAAGCTGAACATGGTCGCGCGCCGCACCGCAGCGCCGTGGCGCAACGCGTGCTCCCGCTCAGCCCGCTCCGCCAGCTGCATCAGCAACATCGCGTTCAGCGGGCCGTGTACGACCAGACCGGGATATCCCTCCTCCCGAAGCGCGTACTCACGATCGTAGTGAATGCGGTGCGCATTGAACGTGAGCGCGGAGAAGCGAAAGAGCAGTCGGGAGTCGGGCGTGATGTCGCGTACAACCGCGTCTGAGGCAGGCGCTGGCCACGCTCGCACGTCGGGCGCTGCCACCGGTGCGCCGGGCTCGCGATACACGATGTCCTGTTCCTCTTCAATGCACAGCACACCGTCCTGCACAAATCGGTAACGCACGGTGACAAATGCGAGCGACCCACTGCGTCCGCTCTTGCTGGTCACATCCTGAATCGTCCCGTCGCGAACGGCTGGCACACCCAGTCGCAGCGGCTGATGGATGGTGACACGAGCCCCCGCGAACATGCGCCGAGGCAGTGCGACCGGCGGCATGAAGCCACCGCGCTGCGGATGCCCATCCACATCGAGCTGCGATTGCGGTGCGCGCGGCAAAAAATAGAACCACTGCCACAAGGGAGGCAGCGCACTGCCCGCCGTCGGGGTTAGATTGTCAGCGTCGAACATGGCGCAGGCCGCGAGTGCCTGCGCCTGCGCCAGATCATCGTGCACACGTTCGGTGCGACCGATCCATTCGGAAATATCGGGTGTGCGCGCGGTCATGATCGGTGGTGGTTGTGGTAAACGACGTCGTGACACCGCGCCAAGATAGCACATCCTGACGGCACTTCCACTCCGCCTGACCTCGAGGCCTGTTGGTGAGCACATCGGAGCATAACAACGTGGCCGAACACTTGCCGCTGAGCGGCGTGCGCGTGATTGATGTAGGCAACTTTCTCGCCGGACCATACGCCGCCTCGATTCTCGGGGAGTTCGGCGCGGAAGTGCTCAAGGTGGAGCATCCGATCGCCGGTGATCCCATGCGTCGCTTCGGCACACCGTCACCGCGTGCTGATGCCACGCTCAAGTGGTTGAGCGAAGGACGCAATCGGAAATCCGTCACCATCGACCTCCGTCACCCTGAAGGCGTGGCGCTCTTTCTTGCGCTCGTCAAGAAGTCCGATGTCCTCGTCGAGAACTTCCGACCCGGTACGATGGAAGAATGGGGACTTGGGTGGTCGGAAATTCACGCAGCCAATCCGCGTCTCGTCATGTTGCGTGTTTCCGGATACGGACAAACCGGACCGTATCGGCGACGTGCCGGCTTTGCGCACATCGCGCAAGCCTTTGGCGGGCTCAACTATCTCTCCGGTTTTCCCGGCGAGACCCCGGTACTGCCGGGCACCGTGCCCCTCGGCGATTACATCGCCAGTCTGTTTGGCGCGATCGGCGTGTTGATTGCGCTGCGCCACCAGGAAGCCACGGGTCGCGGCCAAATGGTCGACGTGGGCATCTACGAGTCGGTATTTCGCGTGCTCGAAGAAATTGCCACCGCCTATGGGACATCGGGCAAGATCCGCGAACGCGAAGGCTCCGGCAGTTTTGTGGCCGTGCCGCACGGTCACTTTCGCACGAAAGACGACAAGTGGATCGCCATCGCCTGCACCACCGACAAGATGTTTGAACGGCTCTCGGTGGCCATGGGACAGCCGCATCTCTCGTCGAGCAATCTGTACGGCGATCAGCGCAAGCGACTGGCCGATCGCGATCGCATCAATGCCATTGTGATTGAATGGGTGGGGTCGCTCACGCGCGACGAAGTGCTCGAGCAATGTCTCGCCGAAGAAGTTCCGGTGGGCAAGGTGAACAGCATCGCCGACATCTTCGCCGACGAACAGTTTCAGGCGCGTGGAGATCTTGTGCACATGTCGGAAGAAGGAATCGACGATATCGTGATTCCGGGTGTCGTGCCGCGCCTGTCGAAGACGCCGGGGCGCATTACGAATCTTGGCCCCACGCTCGGCAACGCGACCGACGAAGTCATGCGTGACTTGCTCGGGCTCGCGGCCTCCGAAATCGCGCGGCTCCGCGCGCAGCATATCATCTGAGCGGCGATCGCATGCACCAACCCAATCCCGACACGAGCGCGCTCCCGCTGCACGGTATTCGTGTAGTCGACATTGCGACGATTATTGCAGCACCCTTCTGCGCCACCCTGCTGGGAGAGTTCGGCGCCGACGTCCTCAAGATCGAACATCCGCTTGGCGGTGACGGGCTGCGTCGCTTCGGCACGCCGTCACAGCGTGGTGACACGCTCACGTGGGTGAGTGAAGCGCGCAACAAGCGTTCGGTTACACTGGATCTGCGCTTGCCTGAAGGTGTGGAGATCTTCAAGGAAATCATCACCAAGACCGACGTGCTTTGCGAGAATTTTCGTACCGGCACGCTCGAGAAGTGGGGCTTGGGCTGGGACGTGCTGCACGCGCTCAACCCGCGACTCGTGATGCTGCGTGTCACCGGCTACGGACAAACGGGTCCCTATAAAGATCGTCCGGGGTTTGCGCGGGTGGCGCATGCGGTGGGTGGCATTGCGTATCTGGCCGGCATGCCCAAAGGCACACCGGTCACGCCCGGCTCCACCACGCTCGGCGATTACATGACCGGCCTGTACGGATGTCTCGGTGTGCTCATGGCGCTGCGCCACCGCGATCAGACCGGCGAGGGCCAGTACGTCGACGCAGCGCTGTACGAGTCAGTGTTCCGCTGCACCGATGAACTGGCGCCGGCCTTCAGCATGTACGGTATGGTGCGCGAGCGCATGGGTTCGTCGCACAATGACTTCGCGTGTCCGCACGGGCACTTCGCCACCAAAGATGGCAAGTGGATCGCCATCTCCTGTGCCACCGATAAACTCTTTGCGCGTCTGGCCGCCGCGATGGGCCGTCCTGAACTGGCGTCATCGAGTACCTATGGGGAGCAGAAGGTGCGACTCGCCCACTGTCATGCGGTCAACGAAATCGTGCGTGACTGGTGCGGTTCGCTCACGCGGGAAGAAGCGCTGGCGCGATGCTACGCCACAGACACGCCGGCCGGTCCCGTGAACAACATCGCCGACATCTTTGGCGACCGGCAGTTTCACGCGCGTCGGAATCTGGTGGCAATTGATGATCCGCTCACAGGCGAGTCGATGGTGATACCGTCGCCGGTTCCGTTGCTGTCGGAAACACCGGGAACGATTCGTAGTCTCGGCCCTACACTTGGACAACACACCGATGAAGTGCTACGCGAAGTGCTCGGCAAATCTGATGCCGAAATCGCGACGCTTCGTGAGCAGCGGGTGATCTGACATGTCAGCTAAATCGCACGGTATGCTGAGTGGTATGCGCGTGGTTGAAGGCTCCGCCTTTGTGGCGGCACCGCTCGGCGGTATGACGCTGGCACAACTCGGCGCTGACGTGATCCGGTTTGACCCCATCGACGGCGGACTCGACGCGCGCCGCTGGCCGCTCACGCCGGACGGCGCGCACAGTCTCTTCTGGACCGGCCTCAACAAGGGCAAGCGTTCGATCGCGGTCGATTTGCGTTCGCCACGTGCACAGGAGTTGCTCACGCGGGTGATCTGCGCGCCGGGCGCGGACGCGGGGATTTTTTCCACGAACTTCCCCGCACGCGGTTGGTTGGCATACGACAAACTGCGCGCGCACCGCGACGACCTCATCATGGTGAACCTCACCGGGCGCCGCGATGGCGGTTCCGAGGTGGATTACACGGTGAATCCGCAGCTTGGGTTCCCCCACATCACCGGGCCGAGCGATGATCCGACACCAGTGAACCATGTCTTCCCCGCGTGGGATGCCATCGCCGGTCATCAGATTGCGTTGGCGATTCTTGCGGCTGAGCGGCATCGCACGCGCACGCGCCACGGGCAGTTCGTCTCGTTGGCGCTGAAAGACGTGGGCCTTGCGATGCTCGGCCATCTGGGTTTCATCGCCGAAGTGGAAATCGGTGGCGCCGAACGCGAGCGCTATGGCAACTACTTGTACGGCGCCTTCGGCCGCGACTTCGTCACGAAAGACGGGGAGCGGGTCATGGTCATCGGTCTGACCGACGCGCAGTGGATGACACTGTGCTCGGCCACGGATAGCGGCAGCGCGATGACAGCGATCGGCGCCACGCTCGGGCTGCACCTCAAGGACGAAGGCAACCGTTTCCGGGCGCGGGAAGAGATTGCGGCGGAACTCGCGCCGTGGTTTGCGCAGCGCACGCTGACTGAAGTCGCGACCGCGTTTACCGCACATCGTGTCACGTGGGCGCCGTATCGTAGCGTGCGCTCGGCGCTGCGAGACGATCCTGACATGTCACCGGACAACCCGATGTTTACGCGTATTGCACAACCCGGCGTGGGAAACGTGCTCGCGGCCGGTAGTCCGATTCACTTTGGCGGGCACGCGCGCGTGGACGTTCGGCCGGCGCCGGCGCTCGGCGAACACACCGATGAAATTCTGCTCGAGCTGGCCGGCGTGACTGAAGCGGAGCTCGGACGACTGCATGATGACGGCGTTGTGGCCGGCCCGCGTTCCTGATTGCACCACCTGATCCCCGATTCCGGAGTCATTCGCTCGTGAAGCTTCCATTCAACTTCTACAAGCCCCTTGCCATTGGTGCACCAGATCCGTTGCGCGCACTTCCCGTGCGCCCCGAACGTATGGTGCATTTTTTCCCACCGCACATTGAGAAGATCCGCGCGCGCGTACCGGAAATGATCGCGCAGGTTGATGTATTGTGCGGCAATCTTGAAGATGCGATTCCGGTTGAGGACAAGGCCGCCGCGCGCGCCGGCTTTATCGAGGTGGCCAACGCGAACGAGTTCGGCTCCACCGCGCTATGGGTGCGCGTGAATTGTCTCAACTCGCCATGGATCCTCGACGATCTCGATCAGATTGTGCGTGAAGCCGGTAACAAGCTCGACGTGTTTATGATTCCCAAGGTAGAAGGACCGTGGGACATTCATTTTGTGGATCAGTATCTCGCCTTGCTCGAAGCACGCTACAACATCAAGACGCCCATTCTGATCCACGCGTTGTTGGAGACGGCCGAAGGCGTGAAGAATGTGGAGCAGATCGCCGGCGCCAGCCCGCGCATGCACGGGATGAGTCTTGGCCCGGCCGATCTCGCGGCCTCGCGCGGCATGAAGACCACGCGTGTGGGCGGCGGGCATCCGTTCTACGGTGTGCTCTCCGATCCAGGCGAGGCCGGGACACCGCGTGCCTTCGTGCAGCAGGATCTGTGGCACTACACCGTGGCCCGCATGGTCGATGCGTGCGTGTCGCACGGTATTCGTGCGTTCTACGGACCGTTTGGTGATATTCGCGATGAGGCGGGATGCGAGGCACAGTTCCGCAATGCGTTCGTGATGGGCTGCACGGGCGCGTGGTCGCTGGCGCCCAATCAGATCGACATCGCGCGCCGAGTATTCAGCCCCGATGCGAAGGAAGTGCTGTTCGCCAAGCGCATTCTTGACGCGATGCCTGATGGCAGCGGCGTCGCCATGATCGATGGCAAGATGCAGGACGACGCCACCTGGAAGCAGGCGAAAGTGATCGTGGATCTCGCGCGACTGGTGGCGAGCAACGATCCTGAACTCGCCGCTGCCTACGGGTTCTGATCGCATGTCCACCAAAACACAGGCCGGCAACTTCTTTGAAGATTTTTTCGTGGGTCAGGTGATCGTGCACGCGACGCCGCGCACGATCACCGATGGTGATGTTTCGCTGTACACCGCCCTGTTCGGGTCGCGCTTTGCCGTGGTGAGTTCGTCGCCCTTCGCGGAGACGGTGGGGCTACCGCGCGCACCCATCGATTCGATGCTCGTCTTTCATATGGTATTCGGCAAAACCGTGCCGGATATCTCGCTCAACGCTATCGCCAATCTGGGCTACGCTGACGGCCGCTACGGTGCGCCGGTGTTTCCCGGTGACACGGTGTCCACGACGAGCACCGTGCTCGGTGTAAAAGCAAACAAGAACGGCACCACAGGTGTGGTGTACGTGCGCTCGCGCGGCGTGAATCAGCGTGCGGAAATGGTGGTTGACTACACGCGGTGGGTGATGGTGCGCAAACGCGATGCCGCGTCACCACCGCCGGAGACGGTGCTGCCGTCCCTTCCCGACGCCGTCACTGCGGAGTCGCTCGCGGTTCCGTTTCATATCGCGGCGGGCGCGTACGACACAGCGCTCTCCGGGAGCGCGCACGTGTGGGACGACTACGCCGTGGGCGAGCGTATCGACCATGTGGATGGCATGACGATTGAAGAAGCGGAGCACATGCTCGCCGCGCGATTGTACCAGAACACCGCGAAGGTGCACTTCAATCAGCACGTCGAGCGTGAAGGACGCTTCGGCCGTCGCATCATTTATGGCGGCCACATTATCAGCCTCGCTCGCGCGCTATCGTTCAACGGCTTGGCGAACGCCTTCGCGGTGGTGGGCATCAATGGCGGGCGACATGTGAACCCCACGTTCGCCGGCGACACCATCTATGCGTGGTCGGAGGTCCTGGACCGACAGCCGCTCGCCGGTCGCGACGATCTCGGCGTGCTGCGCATACGTACGGTGGCCCTCAAAGACCGGTCGCCGGCCGGTTTTCCGCTGCGGGACGAGGGAGATGCCTACGTGACCAATGTCGTGCTCGATTTTGACTATTGGGTAGTCATGCCGACGCGCCGCGCCTGCTGCTAGCGGGCCAGCGGTCACGCGGGGGAAAGGGCGACGCCCCCTCGCGCCACCAGCCCTTCCCGTCGCATGTTTCAGCTCCCTTCGGTCTCCAACCGCCTTCTTCATGAAACACGCTGCGATCACCGGCTGGGGCGCTTGCATGCCGCCGGCCATCCTCACCAACGACGACCTCTCCACCTTCCTCGACACGTCGGATGAGTGGATTTCTTCTCGCACCGGCATGAGAGAGCGCCGCGTCTCACACGTGGGCGCGATCGAACTGTCCACCGTCGCCGCATCACGCGCGTTGGCCTGTGCCGGCCTCGAGGCCGCCGATGTGGATCTCATTATCTACGGCGGCGTGAGCAACGACGAACTCGTCCCCAACAGCGCCTCCGGTGTGCAGGTCGCGTTGGGCGCGACACGCGCGGCCAGCATCGACCTGAACACCGCCTGCACCAGCTTCTGTTACGGCCTCACCACCGCGACCGCGATGATCAAGACGGGCGTGGTACGCAACGCGATTGTCATCGGGGTTGAACTGATCAGTCGCTACATGGACTGGACGAATCGCAACGTCGCGGTGCTGTTCGGTGACGGCGCGGCGGCCGTCGTCCTCCAGGCGTCCGACAACGAAGAGGGCGTCATCGGCAGCGTGCTCGGCTGCGATGCTGAAGGACGGCACACACTGCGCGTACGTGGCTTCGGCTGCAGCTACGCGCTGCATGATGTCACCTTTGGCGACACGATCTGGGACTTTGATGGGCAGGCAATTTTCAAACGCGCGGTGCACGCGATGTCAGATGCATCAAAACGTGTGCTCGAACAGTGTGGCATCACGGCGGAGCAAGTCGATCTGGTGGTACCGCATCAGGCCAACCTGCGCATCATTGAATCGGTGGCCAAGTATGCCGGTATTCCGATGGAGCGCGTGATTGTGACCGTACAGAAGTACGGCAACATGAGCGCCGCCACGGTGCCGGTGGCGCTGGTGGAAGCACTTGAGACCGGACGCGTCGCACCCGGCAGCACCCTGCTCATGCCCGCCTTTGGTGGGGGACTCACGTATTGTTCGCTCCTCGTGAAGTGGGGTGAGCGCATCACGCCGCTCGGTCAGTCGAACATGATGCTCCCCCCGGTCACCCGGAGTGCGCTGGAGATGGTCAACGATATCCGTTCGCATCAGGACCCGCATGGTCGGTCCCTTGCGGGACTCATGGCACCGACCTTTGCCGAATCATCAGCGACGGTTCGGACGGGATAGTCGCGTCCGCTCTGTTTACCCGCGCACGTGCGTCGCGCGATCACATCGTGAGGTGCGGAGGATCGCATTATGGCTGCACCAGTAGCACGGAACACCGTTGTCCCCCTCGCAGCGGCGATCATGTTGCTTGCGGTATCTGCGGCGTGGCTACCCGCGCAGGTAGTGCTCGGGATCGTCAAGGATTCCGTGACGGGATCAGCCGTTGTGGGGGCGACGATCTCAGTGCTCGATTCCACCAGCGTCATCGTCGCTGAAACACGGTCCGACGACAACGGGACCTTCCGGATCGACGCCAATCGTGTGCCCAAGATGCGTTTTCTGGTGCGCAAGATCGGCGTACAACCCTCGCGCTCCGGACTCTTTGATATTCCGTCCGATGCCGACACGCTCAGCGTGGAGCTGCTGGTACCCGTGAACGGTGTGACGCTTGCGACAGTCCGCGTGGTGGCCAGCGTGATCAAGCCCAACTTCAATACGATGCAGCTCGCGGATGCACGTCAGTCCGGCTGGCGCATCGTCGAACCGTATCGCATCGCTGCGGATCGGCCGAATGTGTCGCACCTCGCCGACCTGATTCGCCGCAATCCGATCGCCGGTGTGCGTCTTCCTCGCAATGACGGTGAGTGCTTTACCAGTACACGGAGCAATCGCTGCCTCACCATTGTGGTGGATGGACAGGTGCTCGGTGCCAATGCATTCATCGCCCCCGGAGACGTCTACTTCATCGCCTTTCTGACCGCCACGCAGTCACAGGTACAATACGGTGTTCGCGCCCCCCAGGGTGCCATCTTCGTGGCAACGCGACGTCGCGGAGACGATGAGCGCAAGCCGGCCTCCAGTCGTCCTCCCTGGGACGAGCAGCCGTCGCCGTCGCCGTCGCCTTCACCTTCGCCATAGCCGTACCGCAATGTACAATTGAATCCGTTACTGGAGCGAACATCGACACGGGGTTCAGCCCGAAAATCGCGCGACAAACTGCCGGTCGATACGATCCTTCAGGCGCATCGCCCACGCACCGTGCGCCGAGAGCCAACCCCAACTCGCGATCGCTCGTCCGTCGCCGGTGTTCACGAGCGCGAGCCAGCGTGATTGCGGTTGAAACGTCACAGATGGCGCACGTCCACTGATGGCGTCACCCAACACGGTCGCGAGTTGCGGACCCATGCGCACTGCGTAGACGCCGGCCTTGGGCGTCGCACGTGCGCTGGCCAGCGTCGCGCAGTCACCAGCGGCGAACACGTCCATCGTAGACACCACGCGCAGGTGATCATCAACGAGCAGGAACCCGCGCTGGTCGGTGGGTACGCCGCTTTGTGCCAACCACGACGGTGCGGCCGGTCCGGTCGCCCAGATCGTGAGGTCACTCGGCAGCGCGCTGCCGTCGCGCAGCGATACAGCTGATGCAGTGACGCGTTCGACATCGGCGTTGAGCCGCACGGCAATTGCCGCGTGCGCACACACGTCCTTCAGTCGGTTCGCCAACCGTTCGCCGCGTTCCGAAAACAACGTGTCGTCACGAGTGACAATACTCATCGCCACGCGATCGCCACCGGCCATTTCCGCGAGGCGCGCGCGCGATGCCAGCGCCATCTCGACCCCGGCGAGACCGCCACCAACCACGACGACGTGACCACCGCTCGCTGCCAGCGTGTCCAGGCGCGCAATGATGCGTTCAACATTCTGCAGCGGCTTGAGCGGAACCGCGTGTTTTCGAACGCCATCGATGTCCATCCCGGCGGGCAACGAACCTACGGCCAGCGAACACACATCGTACGGCACGAGCCTACCGTCATCGAGCGTCAGGGTGCGCGCCGAGGGATCGAGCGCCGTCACATGATGCGGCAACAGCGTTGCACCGACACGCGCGCACAATGCCGCAACATTCACGGTGAGATCCGGCAGCTCGTAGAGTCCACCCAACCAGCCTGGCACCATTCCCGAATACACGTGCATCGGTTCCGCAGTACACACGATGACCTCGCAGCGCGGAAACGTGCCCTGCTCAATGGCCTCGAGCACAAACAGATGCGCGTGGCCGAGTCCGGCGAGCACGAGTCGCTGCATCAAGACTGCGTGTCTGATGGCGGTCGCAGACGGACGAGGCCTTCCTGCGCCACGGACGCGATCAAGTCGCCCGTTTGCGAGTAGATCGCGCCCCGCGCGAACCCGCGTGCACCATGCGCGATCGGACTGTCCATCGTATACAACATCCACTCATCAGCCCGGAAGGGGCGATGCAACCACAGTGAGTGATCGAGTGACGCGAGCTGCAGTCCGGGCTGGCGATACGACACGCCGTGCGGCAGCAGCGCGGTCGTCAACAAGCTGTAATCTGACGCGTACGCGAGCACGGCCTGGTGCAACAACGGCTCGTCGGGCATGCGGCCGATGGCGCGCAACCACACCTGTCGTTCGGGTGGACGCGCGTCCGCGCGAAAGGGATCAACCGGTGCCACCGGTCGGAAATCAATGGGGCGATCCTGCGTCCACGTCGTCCGGTAGCTCTCCGGAATACGATCGGCCATCTCGCGAATGAGCGTGAGCTCGCTCGGCAGATCTTCGGGCGGTGGCACATCAGGCATGATGGGCTGATGCTCCAGTCCCTCTTCATGGCGATGGAACGACGCCGACAGATTGAAGATCGCCTGACCATGCTGAATGGCGGTGACCCGGCGCGTGGCAAAGCTTGAGCCATCGCGCAGCCGGTCCACGAAGTATACGATGGGCGCGTTCAGATCACCCGGCAAAATAAAGTACCCGTGCACAGAATGCGCCTCGCGCCCTTCGTCGACCGTGCGGCGCGCTGCAACGAGCGCCTGCGCGAACACCTGCCCGCCAAACACCCGCGTGGAGCCGATATCACGATTGAGGCCACGATAGATATTGACCTCGAGCGGCTCGAGGTCAAGAAGCGTGAGCAGGTCATCGAGGGGCGTGGTCATGCACTGCCTCGCAGCATGTGGACGGGAGCCGGTGTGCAACACATCGCACGTGTGATAAGATAGCGCATGCGCGCTGTGCTCTTCGACTCCTTCGGTGGTCCGCTCCGCTGCGAGACCCTGCCCGACCCTGCGCCGTCACCGCACGGTGCTGTGATTCGCGTCCACGCCACCGGGCTGTGCCGCAGCGACTGGCATGGCTGGCAGGGTCACGATGCGGACATTCAGCATTTTCCGCATGTGCCCGGACACGAACTCGCGGGCATGATCGCCGCGATCGGATCAGAAGTCGCCGCGTGGCAGGTTGGCGACCGCGTCACCGCGCCCTTCGTGTGCGCCTGCGGGACGTGCGTACCCTGCGCCCGCGGCGACGGACAGGTGTGCGATGCGCAAACCCAACCGGGCTTCACCCACTGGGGCTCGTACGCCGAGTATGTGGCGATTCATCATGTGGATGTGAATCTTGTCGCGCTGCCTGAGCGCATGCCGTTTGACACCGCAGCTGGACTTGGATGTCGCTTTGCGACGGCGTTTCGGGCCGTGGTAGATCAAGGACGCGTACGGGCCGGCGAATGGGTTGCGGTGTTCGGCTGCGGTGGTGTGGGGCTCTCGGCGATCATGATTGCGCGCGCGCTCGGCGCACGTCCCATCGCGGTTGATGTGTCAGACGACGCGCTCGTGCTCGCACGCGCGGCCGGTGCCGAACTCACGCTC
>JBBRDP010000064.1:0-16976 GCA_038203795.1 Gemmatimonadales bacterium | reverse complement strand
TCGGCGACGGCGCCGTGGCCCGTGGTGCGGTCTCGCTCCGGCGCGCGCTTAATCCCACGGTGCCGCCTGCGGGCGTGATCGTCGGGGCGTCCATCACGGCGGACCTGCATCGCACGGCCGACGTGGTCGTGATCGGGTCCGGGGCCGGCGGCGCGGTGGCCGCCGCCCGACTCGCTGCGTCCGGTTTCGAAGTCGTGGTGCTCGAGGACGGCGGCTACTACGCGGCCGCCGACTTCACGGAGACCGAGGTGCCGCTCGCCGAGCAGCTGTATGCCGACGGGGCGCTGCGTGCGACGGATGATTTGGCGGTGCAGATGCTACAGGGCCGGTCGGTTGGCGGCTCGACGACGGTCAACTGGATGATCATGCTGCGCACGCCGGACTTTGTCCTGGACGAGTGGCAGCGCCTGTTTGGCCTGACTGACTTCAGTGCTGCGGCGATGGCACCGGTGTTCGCACGCGTAGAGCATGAGGTGCACGCGAAGCCCGTACCGGATGACGCGCACTCGCCCAACAATCGCGTCATCCTCGACGGCGCACGCGCCCTCGGATGGCACGCACGCAGCGCGATCATCAACGCCAAGGGGTGTGTGCGCAGCGGGTTCTGCGGGATCGGCTGTCGGTACGATGCCAAGCAGGGCACGTTGCTCACGTACATCCCGCAGGCGCTCGCGCACGGCGCGACACTGTATGCCGATGTGCGTGCGCAGCGCATTGAGGTGCGTGAACGTGATCGTGGCACCGGCGCGGCGCCGCTCAAGCGTGTGCACGCCGTGGTGCATGATCGACACACCGGCGCGGCGCGCCACACGTTCACTATTGACGCGCCGCTCGTGGTCGTGGCCGGCGGTGCCGTGGGTACGCCGGTGCTACTCGAGCGCTCCGGGCTCGGCGGAGGCGGAGTGGGTCAGTTCTTGCGCGTGCATCCCGTGAGCGCTACGGTCGCGGCGTTCGATCACCAGATTCTGGGGAGCACCGGCATCCCGCTCAGCACCATGTGCGACGAACACTTGCGATGGCAGGGTAGCGACTATGGCTTCTGGCTCGAGTGTCCGCCGTTCCTGCCGGCGCTGGGTGCGGTGGCCGCGCCGGGCTTTGGTGCGTCGCACGCCGAGCTGATGCAGCGGTTCCCGCATTTGAGCAGCGTCATTGCGCTCACGCGTGATGGGGCGGATACCCGCACGTCGAGTGGGAGTGTGTCGCTTCGCCGCGACGGTGCCGTGTCGATTCGCTACGCGCTCACATCGGCCGACGCGCAACGCGTACAAGCGTCGATCGAGGCGGCGGCGCGCTTGCAACTCGCGGCGGGTGCGCGGGAGGTTCGCTCATTGCATACGCAACCGCTCGTGGCACGCACCGACGCTGATCTGCCGGCGTTTGCGCGCGCGTCCGTGCGCGCCAACGATGTCGGGTTGTTTACCGCGCACGTGAACGGCACCTGTCGCATGGGAACTGACGCTCGCATCGCCGGCACGAATCCGGACGGCGAGCGCTTCGGTGCCCGCGGTGTATTCGTGTGCGACGGATCGTTGCTCCCCACCGCCCTCGGCGTGAATCCTCAATCCACCATCATGGCGCTGGCGACGATTGTGTCGGAGCGCATGGCTGCCCGCTTTGGGTCGGCCTTCACCTCCTGCAGAGAACGCGCATGACCCGCAAGACTGACGGCCTTAAGCACCGCGAAAAAATCGAACGCAAGCGCCGCCGAGCGGTTGATGCGTACACGCGGTTGCAACGCGCCGCCGCGCTCACCGCCGCCGCCGCCGATGCGGCACTGGCACCGTTCGGACTGTCGGCCAGTCAGCTCGGGGTCATGGAGGCGCTGCAAGCACGCGGGCCGCTGCATCAGCAGGAACTGGCCCGCACACTCGGTCGCAGCAAAGCGCAGATGACGGCGATCATCGACGCATTGGAGAAGCGCGGCGCGGCCACGCGGGAGCGCCACGCCACGGACCGGCGATTTACGACGGTGCATCTGACCGAGTCGGGCGCGGTGCTGCTCGCTGACGCCGTGCCGGTGCGGGTGGACGCTGTGACTTCAATCATGGGTGCACTGTCGGGCGATCAACGCACGAGGCTGGCGCGACTGTGCCGCCGTATTGTGAAGGCGCTCGCGCCCGACGAGGACGAACGGTCGGCGAGCGATGAAGGCACGGAGACGGATCACGACGCGCACGATGCCGATGGGATCGATGATCCCGATGATCAGGCCGACGGTGATGCAGAAAGTCCGGCAACGGCCGGCGAGGCACCCCGTAGGGATGACGCAGAGGACGTGGGCACGAAGTAGTTTTCAGGTTATGCCCGGACGCCATCATCTCTACATCCCAGGACCAACGAACGTCCCCGACCGGTTGCTGCGCGCGATGCACCGCGCGCAGGAAGACCACCGGTCGGCCACATTCCCTGTACTCACTCGCAGCATTCTCGGCCGCCTGCCGGCGATTGTGGGGAGCACGTCGGCCACGCCGTTTGTCTTTCCCGCGTCCGGCAGTGCGATGTGGGAGGCCGCACTCGTCAACAGCGTGAATCCGGGCTCGCGGCTGCTGGCCGTGCGCTTCGGGCAGTTCTCACACCTGTTCATTCAGACCGCGCGCAATCTGGGTTACGTCGTGGACGTGATCGAAGTGCCGTGGGGCGAGGGTGCGCATCCCGACCTCATTGAAGCGGCGCTGCGCGTGGATTCGGCGCACGACATCAAGGGTGTGCTGTTGGTGCACAACGAAACGGCCACGGGTGTGACCAGTGATGTGGGGGCGGTGCGCGCCGCGATGGATCGCGCAGGGCACCCCGCGCTGTTGTATGTCGATGGTGTGAGCTCGATTGCCAGCCTCGCGTTCGAGATGGATGCGTGGCGTGTGGACTGCGCCATCACCGGCTCTCAGAAAGGATTCATGTTGCCGGCGGGGCTCGGCATTTTGTACTGCAGTCCGCGCGTGGTACAGGCCCTCGATGCGATGACCACGCCACGCGCGTATTTCGATCTGCGCCCGATGCTCGCCAACAATACGCAGGGCTACTTCCCGAGTACGCCGGCGCTCTCACTGCTGTGGGGACTCGACGAAGCGCTCACGATGTTGCTCGATGAAGGCATGCCGCATGTCGTGGCGCGTCATCGGCGACTGGCCGAAGGCGTGCGGCGCGCCGTGCACGCGTGGGGTCTTTCGTTATGTGCGACAGACGCCGAGTGGTACAGTGATACCGTGTCTGCCATCGTCGTACCCGAGGGCGCCGATGCGCGTGTGGTAATCGAGCGTGCCGCCACGCGCTGGAATCTGTCACTCGGATCGGGGCTCACACAGTTGGCGGGAAAGGTGTTTCGCATCGGGCATATGGGCGACGTGAATGAGCTCATGCTCGCCGGTGCGCTGGCCGGCACCGAGATGGCCTTGCTCGACGCCGGCATTTCGGTCACACCCGGAAGTGGTGTCGCTGCGGCCTCGGCGTGGTGGCGTGAAAGCGCGCCGCTGAGCGTGAGCTGATCGTGTCGAAACCGGTGGTCGTGGTCACGCGCAAACTGCCGCACGACGTCGAAGCACAGATCGCGCAGGACTACGAGGCGCACTTCAATCGTTCCGACACACCGCTCTCCGCCGTCGCGCTCGGTGAGGCGATGAAGATGGCCGACGCCGTGTTGTGCACCGTGACCGATCGGTTCACGGCGGCGCACTTCACGGTGCCGAAACTCCGTGCTCGGGTGCTCGCGAACTTCGGGGTGGGCGTGAACCACATTGATCTCGACGCTGCGCGTTCGGCGGGCGTGATCGTCACGAACACGCCGGACGTGGTCACCGATGATACGGCCGATCTGGCGCTCGCGCTCATTCTGATGACGTCACGTCGCCTTGGCGAAGGGGAGCGGCATCTGCGCAGCGGCGCGTGGAGCGGCTGGCGCCCGACGCACATGCTGGGCCATTCGCTGCGTTCTCGCACGCTCGGCATTGTAGGATACGGACGCATCGGGCGGGCGGTCGCGCGACGTGCGTCCGGCGTGCTGGGTATGCGCGTGCAGTGGTGGGCACCGCGCGATCCCGTCATCGCGGAATCGGCATCTGCCGGTCCGGGCAACGCCGTTCGGGTAGACTCGCTGGAGACGTTGCTCAGTACATCGGACATTGTTTCGCTGCATTGTCCGGCCACCGAGGAAACGCGTCACCTCATGAATGACGCGCGACTACGGCTCATGAAGCCGAGTGGGATTCTCATCAACACGGCGCGCGGCAACGTGGTGGACGAGCATGCGCTGGTGCACGTGATTCGCGAACAGATTATTGCCGGGGCCGGACTCGATGTGTACGAGTTCGAGCCCACGGTGCTCCCTGATTTGCGCGAGTTCGAGAATGTCGTGTTGCTGCCACACCTGGGCACGGCCACGGTGGAGACGCGTGTCGCCATGGGTGAGCGTGCACTGCGCAATCTGCAGGCCGCGCTGGCCGGTGACGTGCCACCTGATCGTGTGGCGTGACGGGTTCGGTGATCGATACACCGCAGGCGAACCCTTCGCGCGCGACGCCGGTGCATGTCGGTCTCGTGCACGATCTCGAAACGGCGAGGATCGTGGGCGGGCTGGCACACTATCCGGCCATCACGTCACGTTTCCTGTCACAAGCGCACGAGCTGGTGGTGTGTGTCCCGCCGGGCTATGACACAGACACGGATCGGCACTATCCGGTGGTCTATTTGCATGACGGACAGAACGTCTTCGACGAATATCCGATGGCGCCGTTCGGGGTGCAGTGGGGCGTTGATACCACGGCGCGTGCGCTGATCCATGCGGGTGCACTCGAACCGATGATTCTCGTCGCCATCGGGAACGCCGGTCGCGATCGCATCGATGAATACACGCCCACGCGCGATGCCGGTCATGATGCGGGGGGCCTCGCCGACCGATATGGACAAATGCTCGCGTACGAAATCAAACCGTTCATCGACCGCCACTATCGCACGAAGCGCGACGCGGCCAACACCGGTCTCATTGGCAGTTCGCTGGGCGGATTGCTCACGCTGCACCTCGGCCTCACCCATCCGGCGATCTTTGGCAAGCTTGCGTTACTGTCGCCGTCCGTGTGGTGGGATGACCGGTGGATTGTACGACAGTTGGTGACGATTGTTGGTGGTCGGCCGGATCTCACGATCTGGCTCGATGTCGGCACGCTCGAGAAGCGCATGTTACGCGGCGCGCGGCTGTTGTGCCGTGTGTTGCAGCGACGCGGTTGGCGCTTGGGGGAGAATCTCGAATACGCAGAGATCGAAGGCGCGTTGCACGACGAACGCTCGTGGGGGCTGCGTATCGGGCGCGTGCTCCGTTTCCTGTTTCCCGGTTGACCGTTCGCTGGGCGCGGCGCACGTCCACGAGGGAGGGTAGGTATGGCGGTGCGAAAGGCGGCGGCGGTGGCGAAATCCGTGCGCGCGATGCGAGGCGCGGAGCCTGAGGCGTTCGCTGGATTTGGCGCGGGTGCGCTCACGTTCCTCCGATCGTTAGCGCGCAACAATCGCAAGGAATGGTTTGAAGACAATCGCGAGCGCTATGAAGGCGAGATCAAACGCCCCTTGATGGCGCTGATTGAGGAGATGGACGCGCGCCTGGCCGAGTTCGCGCCGGAGTTTGTCGGGACAAAAAAATCGATGTTCCGCATCCATCGCGACGTGCGGTTCAGCAAGGACAAGAATCCGTACAAGACGCACGCGGCGTGCTGGTTCTACCATCGGGACGCGGGGCGAGCCGTGGGAGAGAACGCCGCGCACGGTGGCGCCGGATTTTATTTTCACTTCGCGCCCGGTGAGGTATTCACGGGTGGCGGCGTGTGGATGCCACCGCGTCCCGTGTTGTTGCGTATTCGCGGTGCGATGGCCGAAGCGCCGGAGGTGTTCACGGATCTCGTGCGGGCGCCAGCGTTCACGCGCCGCTTCGGTGGGCTTGAGACGGACCACATGCTGCAGCGCATGCCGCGCGGCTATGCGCCTGATCATCCGGCGGGCGACTGGCTGCGGTATCAATCGTTCACGGCGGGGCACGCATTGTCTGAGTCAGCTCTGAGTTCCCGCCAGCTGCTCGATGTGCTGGTCAAGGATTATCAGGTCATGTTGCCGTTTGTTCGGTGGATCAACGGCGTGAGTGGACTACCCGAGGCGACGCGCCGGTGACCGGATGGCCTGCGTAAAAATGATGAAGGAGTTTGGCGGAACGCACCTATACTCGCGGCGTGAGAGTTTCTCCCGTGCCTGCCACCGCCAGCCCTTCCGCCATGCGCCCGCTTCGCTCATCGTTTGCTCGCCGCTGTGCACCGTATGGCGTTGCCGCGTCGATGGCGCTGCTGCTGGCGTCGGCTGTTGGTGATGCCCAGCCCGTCGTAGACGGGCGGTACTGCGAGGCGTCGGTCGCGCGGCGCGATGTGCTGCGCAACGAGCGCGGCCAGCTGCTCTACATGTCACCGGACGCGTTCATCGCCCAGGACGGTGAGTTGTTGCTGGCGGGCCAGTACAGCGCTGAGTTTGTGCGCAACGACCAGAAGGTGTCCGATGTACCGCAGCCCAATCGTGTGCTCGCGGTGATTCGGCAGCGCAGTGGCAGCACGCGTACGTTCCCGCGCTTTGCGATGGGAGAACTGGAACCCATGGCGGTCCGTGCGGTGGCGCTGGGCGCGGGCACGTGGGGTGTGCTGGTGCACGCTGCGAAGCTCGCTCCGGATGGGGGGCCAACCGACCGCGGCACGCTCTTGTTTGCCACACTGTCGCTCGCGGGATGGGGCGCGGTCGAGCACGTCCCGCTACCGAACAAGGTGTATCCGCTCTCCTCGCTGGCTCCGCATGTGGTGATGCAGGGTGAGCGCGTGATCGCCGCGATGCCGGCCGATTCGGGCGAGCTTCGCCACGGCGTCTTGCTGGTGGAGCGTACAAAGGGCCAATGGCGCTCGCGCTTCCTCAGCATCGGTATCGCGGCGTACACCGCAGTGGCGATCGACGGTGCCTCTGGTGAGGTGGCGCTGGCGGTGGTCAAAGCAAACGCAGCGCTCAAACGCGACGGGAACTCGTTGTTCCTGATGTATCCCGATCGACGGAACGATTCCTTACGGCTGCTCGTGCCGGGTGGCACATCACCGGTGCATCACCCTGTCATGCATGGCACCACACGCGGCCTGTCGTTGGCGTGGCGCGTCAACGAGCGCCTTGAGAACGGGGTAGCACGAACGGCGGTGCAGGCGATCGTGGAGCCGGGTCTGGTCATCGACCCAACCAGGATCATCGCCGAGCCCGCGCGCCTCACGGCCCTACCGGGGAAAGAGGCGCTGGCGATCGTTTCGTCACAAACAAGCGGCTCCGACTCCATCCAGATCACACTGCATACACTCCCCGCGCCATCCGTGGGAGTGCGACTCCGCTACAGCACCAACTTCGCCGGGATCCTCGGTGCAGCGCGCTGGAGCGAGTCGGAAATCGCCGTCGGCCTGACGGCCGAGGCGAAAGATGGTGGCTATCTCATCACCGAACTTCTGTGGATCGGCACGCGCTGTAGGACTGCTGGAAAAAGCGCCGCCGATGCCACTTCATCATATAGGAGCATGCATCATGTTTATCCGTCGAATTTTGCCAGCAGCCCTGCTGCTGTTCGTGAGCGCTTGCCATACTGAATCCGCAGGGCCACAGTGGATCGATCTGCCTGCTGATCTCAATCTCGGATTGCCACAGTTCCGGCAGCTGTCTGACGCGCCATCGCGCGCGTCAACCGACGCGCCTCGTCCGGCGACACCAGCAATGCTGGCCTCGATAGGCGACGGTGTTGAGCGTCAACTGCCGCCTGACTACCTCGAAGTAATTGCGCGGGGAAGGCTCATCTCAGATCCATCGCAAGCGGAAGCGAGATTCAAGCCCAGCGACAACCTCGCCTACGGACAAGCACTCGGTACCAGTATCGGCAGCTTCTATCGTAACACGGTCAATCTGCGGTTGTTTCGAGACGGCAGTCAGGTGTCTGAACGGTCCGACGAAGAATGGCAATCGTGCAATTGCCTTCACCTGCGAAACCCTTGGGGCCGCACAGCTAATACCACGATTGCGGTGGCCGGCAGTTGTGGACTGACCGCGAGCGCGTATGCAAAGCACGACGCTCGGCTCGATTTCACCTCCTTTACGGGAACGGTCTTCAACCTGATGGCCGATTCGGACAACGGCACAGATCATGACGCGCAACCCGCTTGTCCCACTGACAATTACGGAGGCGGCGGGCCGGACGGCATCGAGGGCGACGGCGAAGGATGGTACATCTGCTACTGGGTCGACTACTACTCCGAATACGGTGAGTTTCTGTTCCGCGACGAACTTGGTTGCCACTCGTTGGGGACGCTCTAGGTTCGGCCGCCTGTTCACGCACTCTTCATCGCATGCGTTGCACCTTCACGCATACGTCACAACAAATTCAGGAGAAACACCGATGTCTCTCAACCATACCCTCCCGCGCATCGCGCTTCTGCTCGGCTTGGTGATGCCCGCGCTGCCTGCCAACGCCCAGCCTGCGGCGCGCACCAGCCAATCGCGCGTTGCCCTCGCGGTGGTCGATTCCATGCCCGTTAAAACCGCACGCGCAGTGATCGTGCGGCGAAGCGATGAGCCACCGCTCATCGTGCTTGACCGAGCGCACGCCAATCCCGCAACGCTCGATCTGGCGCTCGCGATGCTCAGCAGACTGCAGCGCTCGCCGCTGACGCCCGGGCAACAGCAGGTAGTCCCTGTTCAGGGTGGCACCGCCCGCGTACCCGCAACGCGGGAACGCACGGCCTTCCTGCGGGCGCAACTGCGTGCCGTGAACGCACGACCAACGGGCGCACTCGGAACCCTGGGTCGCGGTCAACACATCCAGTTCAACAACGTGGCGGTCGCGAAACGACGCTAGCCGCGGTCAGTACCGCGCCGCGCGCCGCATCGTGCACCGCATCGTGCACCGCACCGCACCGCACCGCATCGCACCGACGCCCTGTACCACCAAGCGTCGGTGCGATGCGGTGACCGCGTTGGTTGCCTCCTTGCGCGAAGCGCTCCAAAGCGCTCGGCGGCACGCCATCAGCGCATCAGCAGCTGCGCGCTGTAACTCTCGGCGTCGATGTTGCCGCCGCACACGACAATTCCTATTCGCTGTCCCGAGAGTTGCTCACGCAACGGATACATCAAGGCGGCCAGCGCGGCCGCGCCAGCCGGCTCCACCACCAGCTTGGCGGTCCTGAACAGCACGCGCATGGCATCGCGAATCTGATCGTCCGATACCAGCACCACCTCGTCAACAAACTGCCGGTTGAGCGCAAATGAATATGGCTCCGTGCGTGGCGCGCCGAGCGAGTCGGCGATCGTGCGTACGGCGCTGATCGACTGCGGCTCGCCCGCCGCAAAACTTCGGTGCATCGTATCCGCTCCTTCGGGTTCTACCACAAACACGTGCGTTGTTGCACTGAGTTGCTTCACCGCACAGGCCACACCGCCGGTCAGACCACCGCCACCAGCCGCGACAATCACCGCATCGAGCTCGTCGCCAGCGGCCCGCACCTGTTCGATGAACTCAAGCCCGACGCTCGCCGTACCGAGCGCCGTTTTCGGTCCCTCGTAGGGATGCACGAAGGTGCGGCCTTCGTCGCGCGCAATGGCACGAACACGCTCGAACGCGTCGCTGATCGTGTCCACCAGCTCCACCTCCGCACCAAGTTCCCGGCACACTTGTATCCGGAACGCGTTCGCGGTCTTCGGCATCACGACCTTGGCGGAGCTGCCCAGTATGCGCGCGGAATAGCCGAGTGAGATCGCGTGATTGCCGGCCGAAACACCAGTCACGCCGCGCCTGAGTGCCTGGGCGTCGAGATCGAGCATCACCGAGAGCGCACCGCGCGGCTTGAAGCTGCCGGTCACCTGAAAGAGCTCCTCCTTCAGCCACACCGTCGTGTCAGCACCAATCGCCCGGGCAAGCGCATCATCGCGCAGTCGCCGCACCGGTGTAGTGAGCACCAGCTCGCCCAGCCGGCGTCGATTGGCGCGGATCGCATCCAGCGAGGGATAGTCCATGCCGTAAGCTACCGCACGGCGCGGTATAGTACGGGGACCACGCATCCGGTGTCCGTGCCATCATCGAGACGTGGTTCACCAACTCCAACTATGACGTATCAGCTCGTACTCTTTGACTTCGACGGGACACTCGCCAACACATTCCCGCTGTTTCTCCGACTGCTCAACGAGATCGCCGGCGAGTTCGGCTTTCGCACGCCTGCATCACACGAACTCGATGGGCTCCGCTGCATGAACACAGCGGGCATTCTCGCATCACTCGGCGTGCCGCAGTGGAAACTGCCCGCCATTCTGCGTCATGCACGAGCGCGAATGGCGCAGGAACGAGATGGCATCGAGCTGTTCAACGGCATCACGCCGCTGCTGCAAGCGCTCGCCCGCCGTGACGTCCGGTTGGCGATCGTCAGTTCAAACAGCGAAGCCACCGTGCGCGCGGTGCTCGGTGCGCCACTCTGTGAGTCCATACATACCTTCGCGTGCGGCGTCGGCCTTTTCGGCAAGGCGGCGAAGATCCGAACCGTACTCGCGCGTGCTCGTGTGCCACGGTTGCATGCCGCCTTCGTGGGCGATGAACAACGCGACGTTGCCGCCGCGCGTCGTGCTGGCGTGACCTCGGTGGCTGTCACGTGGGGCTACGCGTCGGCGTCGGCGCTGTCGCAGGCGCATGTACTGTGTCGCAGGATCGACGACTCGGACCGGGCACTCGCCCCGCGCGTTTCGTAGTCCCGCTGGGCTACGGCGTGGGATCGTCGCCAGCGTGCTATTGCCGACCGCGCGCCAGCTCGGCCTCCGCCGCCAGCGACCCGAACGCCGCCCACTGACCGCCGGCCACAATCTGTGTCTGGATCTCGCGCGCCTGATCCGGCCGTCCGTTCAGTTGGTGCCACATGCTCACACCGAACGCGGTGGTACTGTTGGCGACGTCCATGGTGCCGGCGGGGGTCGGCGGCATCACCGACGCCACGTCCACGTCGCCCCGGAACAGACGTAGCAGGTCGAGATAGCCGTCGTTCTCGAGCAGCGTGATCGAGTCACCCGCAAACGCGATCGACGCGCGTGCGTCGGCGTCGCGGCCGAGTCGACGCAGGGTCATGTAGCGCCAGTAGGCGGTGGCAACCTTGAGATCCGGGTTCAGCGAAACCTTCAGACACTCGTCGTACGCCCTGAGCGCGGCGGGAAAGTCGCCACGCAGAAAATGGGCGAGTCCGAGATGATACCAGATGTTGAACTGCGTGGTGCTGAGCGGAATATTGGCCGCGTTCGGTGCCCCGTCGGGCTCAATGGCGTCGGCACGGCCACGCTCGAGCTCGGCGGCTCTGGTGAAATCGACAATCGCGGGGTCGATGTCGCGCAGCGTCAGAAACCGGTGCCCGCGATGCCGCCAAAAGCGCGCGTCGTTTGGGTGCTGCTCGATACCTCGCGTGAACGTGGCGACGGCCTCGCGGTAGCGCCCCAGGTAGGCCAGTCGGCGGCCCAGCCAGATGAGGGAGTCCGGATCATTGGGGGCGGCCTCCGCGCCCCGCTGCGCGTCCCGGAGCGCGTTCCCAAGCCGTTCCCGAGCCGCCTCGCTCACCTCAGGCCGCCACAGCGTGTCTCCCAGCAACGAGATGGCCTCCATCGGACCGGGGACGGCCGGCTCGACGACCAGGCCGGAGTCGCCGGGCACTATGAGCACTCCTGCGTCGTCCGTCGATAACGCGCTATCGGCGCTGTTGGGGGCACGGGTGCACGAGGTCGCGAGCGCGAGCAGCACGAGGGCGGGAAAGACGGAGCGCAGCATGGATCAATGGAAAAAGGAGGAATGCCAAAGCGTGGATCGAGTTTCGGGCTTGGGGCCATCCATGGCAACCCCGTCCGCAGAAATCGGTGACTCGCCTTGGCAGCGAGGGTACAGTTGGCAAGATTCCGGTGCATATCGCACATCGTACGCATCCGGCTTCCGGGTGCGCTCGAACCCCGAGTCATGATGAAGTCGTTCAAACTCACGCTGGACATTCTGATCGGTGCCGCCGTACCGATCGTGATCCTCAAGTACGGGACCACACCGCTTGGTGTGCTGCCCGCCTACTTGCTGGCGGGATTGATTCCCGTCGCGTGGGTGCTGCTCGATCTGTTCGTCTTCACCCGGCGCTTCAATTTCATCTCGGCCTATGGTGGCTGGTCGGCGGTCATGCGTGGCGTCCTGGCGTTCTGGTTTGTCGACGGCGCGCTTTTCGCGTTCAAGGACAGCGCCAGCTACCTGTTCGCGGTGATCGTCTTCGGTGGCTCGCTGTTCCTGAGCGCGCCGATCACCCGCGCCATTGCCCTGCAAGGCTTGGCACCGGATACACCCGAGCGTCGAGCCTGGACGGATCGACTGCTCAACGAGCCGCGCGTGAAGCGTGCGCTGCGGAAGTCGGCGGCGCTCATCGGGGGTACGAACCTCGTGTTTGGTGTCGCAAACTTTTTCATCAACTGGGCGTTCGTCCGCGAGTCCTTTGGCACCGCCGCGTTCAACGTGCAGGTGGCCAACGTCAACGCGATCACGCGCGTGGCGCTGGTGTTGCCCGACATGATCGCGCTCTTCTGGGCATTCCGCCTCATGTACAAGGCGATCTACGCCGAGTTGCCGGCGGCGGAGCAGGTAGATCACCGGCGCGGTGACTTCTGGGTGCTCGTGCAGCGCCGCGAGGACGCGCTCGCGATCGGCAAAACAGGCGAGCACGTGCGTGACGAGGCGCTCGTCGGGCGAGCCTCGTCGAGACCCGTGTTGGGCACCGCATAACGTACTCTCCGTGAGCCGCACTGCTAAATCGTCGGCGGCTCCATGCCCATGCCAGCCCAGTCTTCGCGAGCCGGTCCATACGCGCCCGGCACCACGAGTCCTGCTTGACGCATGAGCACCGTCAGTTGCCCGCGGTGATGCGTCTGGTGCGAGAGCAACACACCCAGCGTGCGGGCGCGCGACCATTCCTCCCCGTACAAGTTGTCCGTCTGCGCCAGCGTTGCGTCGGTCCAGTGGCCACGCAACTGCTCAGCCAGCGACGCGGCGGCGACACGAAACGCCGCAGCGATTGCCTCCGCGTGCGGCGGCACCGCATCGGTCTCGCCGGGCCCCGACACCGGCAACCCGGTGTGCGCCATCATTTCCGGAATCGTCTGCACGATGTGCCACGCGAGACGTCCGATCGTGCGATGATCCGCCGCCACCGATTGTGCCAGCGAGGCATCGGAGAGCGTGTCGAGCATGCGCTGTGTCACCGCGGCCTCGTACTGCCACACGGCGAGGAACTCGTCAATCGTAGTGATCATGCAGCGCTCCAGAGCGGGAAGTAGTAGCGTCAGACGTTGACACCGTCGCAACTTGCAATATAAACAAATCTTCCAGCGCAACCAGTACGTCAGCCGCACGCGCCGAGTATCCGGTGCTGTTTCTCGCAGCGCAGGCAGACTGGGTGGAATGGCTGCGCGCGAACCATGCGGCGGAACCCGGCGTCTGGATGCGCTTCGCGAAGAAGGCGGCGCCGTTCGAGACGGTCACGTACGCTGAAGCGCTCGACGGCGCGCTCTGTTATGGTTGGATCGATGGACAGCTGAAAAAGTTCGACGCGCACTCGTATCTGGTCAAATTCACCCCGCGTGGAAAGAAGAGTATCTGGTCAATGGTGAATGTTGGTCATGTTGCACGCGCGCTCGCGAGTGGCGACATGCAGCGCGCTGGACTGGCGGCAGTTGAAAGCGCCAAGCGCGATGGCCGCTGGGATCGCGCTTATTCCTCCTCGAGCGTCAGTGCAGTCCCCGAGGATCTCCCACACGCACTCAATGCCAGTCCGCGCGCACAGGCATTGTTCAGTACGCTCAAGCGTGACAACCGATACGCAATTCTGTTTCGTATTCAGACGGCCGCGAAGGCGGAGACGCGTGTGCGCCGTATTGCGCAGTTCGTGGCGATGTGTGAACGCGGCGAGACCATTCATCCGGTGAAACCTGCATGAACAGTTGTACCTGTACCGAGACACACGACGGACGCCGCGTTGTACTCACCGGTGGGCCCGGCGCCGGCAAATCGGCCGTGCTTGAGCTCGCCAAGTTGTTCTTCTGCACGCATGTGCACACATTGCCGGAGGCGGCTGGTATCGTGTTCGGCGGACGATTCCCGCGCAACGGACTGCCCCGGATCCGACGGGCGGGGCAGCAGGCGATCTTTCAGGTGCAGCACGCGCTTGAGGCCACCATCGACCCCGCGAGCGCAGCGGTCGTGCTGTGTGATCGAGGCACGCTCGACGGTTCGGCGTATTGGGTGGGCGACGGGACGCTGTGGGAGGCCGTCGGCAGTTCGCGAGAGGCGGAACTGGCCCGGTACTACGCCGTCATTCACATGCAGACGCCATCCGAGGTTGATGACTACAACCTCGACAATCCGCTACGCACTGAAACGCATGACGAAGCGCGCGCCATTGACGCGCGCATCGCAGAAGCCTGGGCGGGTCACCCGCGATCGTTCGTCGTACCGACGACCGACGATTTTCTCGGGAAGGCCGCGAAGGCGCTCGCTTTGTTGCGGGAACTTGTGCCCGACTGCTGCCGGAGTCAGGTGCGCCCGCTGTTGTGGCCCGGGTGAAGCAGGTCGACGAGTTCGCCGTCGCGCGGATCGCGTGCGTGCGCTGACCGCCGCGCTGCGCGCCCACGCGGGCACGAAATGTTCGCGGGCTCGCTTGGCTTCGCAGGGGCACATCTCCACGCCAACGACCTACATTTCAATGCAACGGCACAGGTGATGGCGTAGCCGAAGCACATCGAACTCAAACCGGAGCCGCAATGTTTGACGCGATGAGAGTGGCGCAGTTGGTGATCGCGATATCAGTCATCTTCGTCTGGGTGTTCCGATTCGAAAATATCGAGCGGGAATTCAGAGAGTACGGGTTGCCGGATGTCGTTCGCAATGCGGTCGGCGCCTCCAAGATTGCGGCCGCGACGCTCCTGCTCGCAGGCTTATGGTATCCAGCGCTGATATTCGTACCCGCCGTGGTCATGGCGGTCTTCATGCTGGGTGCGCAGATCGCACACGCACGAGTCCGGCACGCGCCGCAGAAATATGCGGCATCCTTTGCGCTGCTGCTGTTATCCGTCTACGTGGCGCTGATGGCGAAGGGAGTGCTGCGCTAGATGACGTGGTTCACCCTGCTGGTCGTTGGGTCGGGCAGTGCGTTTATTATCTACGGGCTGAGCTGTTTGTGGGCACCGGCGATGCATCGCGAGTTCGAGCGTTTCGGTCTCGCGAAGTACCGGGTATTGACCGGCATCCTCGAGGTCCTGGGCGGCGTCGGACTGCTGGGCGGTTTCGTATGGGTGCCCGCGTGGTGGATCGCCTCTGGAGGATTGTGCCTTCTGATGCTGTGCGGGGTAGGAGTCCGCCTGCGTCTCAGGGACGGTGTGCTGGCCACACTTCCCGCCTTTGTACTCATGCTCGTGAACGGCTACATTTTTCTCACCGTGTGGCGTGCGTCGCCTCTTTGATCCCTCCACTCCTCTGCAACTGCGATGATCATTCTGAAAAACAAAGTGACCGACGTGCAACTCGGTACGCTGTCCGACGACGAGCTCGCGTTTCTCACCGAAGCGCTCGAAGCCGAGTCGTCGACTGATCAGGATTATTACATTAATCACGCCACGATCAGCATGTTGGAGACCGACGGGGCGCCCGCTGAATTGCTCGCCATGCTCAATCGTGCGCTCGGCGAGCACGACGGTATTGACATCATTTGGAGCCGCGAGTAGTCGCGAGTATTGTACCGGAGGGTTCCTGTTCTCCCGCCACCACGAACGAGGTGATGACATGCCCGACACGCACACCACACCGTCGCCCGAGCGGTTGCGTACTGCCCCGTCAGCGCGTTTCGCGGGCGAAGCACACCGCTTCGATCTGCATCGAGCGCTGCAGGATTTGAGGGCAGAGACGCATCCCGCACGTGATGGTCATCGGCAGGTGACAATCTTTCAACACACACCCGTTACCTATGTGCTCTTCGCATTTGACGCGGGCGGCACATTGGGCAAGCACTCTACCGGCGGACTGGTTACGATCCACGTGCTCGAAGGGCGCGTGATCGTGCAAGCCGAAGGCGTGCCGCATGATCTGTCGGTTGGTCAGCTGCTCATTCTCCGCCCGGATGTGCCACACGATGTGCGCGCCGAAGAGCGCAGTGCGATGCTGCTCACCGTGCACATGCTTCCCGACACGCCGTAACGCAGGTCGCATCGCAGGTCGCATCGCGACGATCGAGGTGTCAAGGCCAGCTTGATTGCATGAGGCGCGCGTGAACTCGCCGCACATGCGACGGGCTGGTCTTCTTCGTTTCCGTGCCATACGGCACAGGGGTTCCTTCCATGACAACAACTGCTGCGAATACGTCGCGTTTCTCTCCGCGTGCGCTACACCCCGTGCTTCCGGGCCTGTTTCTCGCCGTGGTCACGTTGCTGTTCGGGTTTGGGATGGGTGTGGTGTTCGGACTGAACGAGGATCTTATCAAGTCGCGGCTCAAGGCCTCGGCTGACGCAGTGAGCACCGTCATGTATCAGGACGACGCCGTGAAGAGCAAAGCCGTGCTCGACAAATCGTGGGCGTACATGCAGCGCGCGCACCTGCACGCCGGGAGTCTCGGGGTGGTAGCGGCGGCGCTCTCCCTGCTGGTCGTACTGCTTGGCACGGGCCCGCGTGTGGCGCGCGCGATCAGCCTCGGACTCGGTGCCGGAGGCCTCGGCTACTCCTTGTATTGGTTGCTGGCCGGATTTCGTGCGCCCGGGATGGGCGGAACCGGCGTGGCCAAGGAGTCACTGTCCTGGTTGGCGATTCCCTCGTCCGGTGTATTTGTGGCCTGCACCGCGACCGTGGCCGTGTTGCTCCTGCTGGCGATGCGACGACCACACGGCGACGGCTAAACGCAACGCCTGAACGC
>JBBRDP010000063.1:0-16981 GCA_038203795.1 Gemmatimonadales bacterium | reverse complement strand
CTGGCTGAAGAACGCATTGAAACGTTTGGCGAACGCGACCGCTTTTTGTTTCAGCACTTCATCGGCGTCACGTACGACACGACCCCCGATCAGATTCGCGCGATTGCGGCAGCGATCGAGGCGCGTCTGCGCGAAGAGGTGACGTTGTGGCCTGACACAGTGATTGTGCGTACGAGCGGCTTTGCCGATTCCGCCATTACGATACGCGTGCGGGCATGGTTTGATGTGCCGGACATCAATGCGTTCTTCGATGTCCAGCACGAAGTGCTGCTCGGGATCATGGGCATCGTCGGCAATGCCGGTTCCAGCTTCGCGTTTCCCTCGCGCACCGTCTATCACATGTATCCGGAGAGCGGCGCGCCGACGGCGTCGCTCCCGCCTGCCGAACACTCGCAATGACACCACATCCACTCGCGTTCCAGTGCGCGGACGTGTTGGCGCGCATCCGCGCCGAACGACCGCTGGTGCACAACATCACCAACTTCGTGGCCATGGATATCAGCGCCAACGCGCTGCTCGCGGCGGGTGCATCACCCGCGATGGTGCACGCCCGGGAGGAAGTGCGGGACTTCGTCGCCATCAGTCGTGCGCTTGCCATCAACATCGGGACGCTGTCGCCCGATTGGGTGGATGCGATGCATCTCGCCGCGACGGAAGCGGCGGCACGTAGTATTCCGTGGGTGCTCGATCCCGTGGGTGCCGGCGCGACGAGCTATCGCACGCACACCAGTGAAGCGCTGTCGGCGCGTCGTCCGGCCGTTATCCGGGGCAATGCCTCGGAAATTCTGGCGCTCGCCGCCGGCACGTCGGGCACGGGCGGCGTTGACGCGTCGCACTCGTCCGATGATGCGGCCGACTCGGCGCGCGCACTGGCCACTCGGCGCGGAACGGTGGTGGCTATGACCGGATCGACGGACTACGTCACCGACGGCACGCGCACCATCGCGATCACCAACGGCCATCCGCTCATGGCGCGGGTCACCGCCGTGGGGTGCACGGCCACGTCACTGGTGGCCGCCGCGTGCGCGGTTGAAGCGGATGCAATTGTCGCGGCGACTGCGGCGCTGGTGTTCCTCGGTGTGTGCGGTGAACGGGCGGCGGAAGGCGATCCCGGACCCGGCACGTTTCGCGTGCGGCTGATCGATGCACTCGCCGCAGTCACGCCTGATGACATATTGGCTGAGGCGCGTCTGACCGGATGACGCAGCTTGTGTTGTCGGATGTGAATCCTATTCTTGCCTCGGAGTTCGCCGCGACGCTGCTGCAGGGCGCCATTACCTCGGGGCTCGCCGCGTTGTGTCTGCACTTGTATCGTCGCTATCGACGTCCCTGGTTTGCGTGGTTCGCGCTCGCGTGGTTTGTATATGTGTTGCGGCTGGCATGCATCTCGGCGTTTCTGGTAAGTGAACAATACGCCTGGTTGTACTGGCATCAGGTGACGACGGGCTGGACCGCGCTGATTCTGCTCTGGGCCTCGTTTGTTTTTTCGCGGCAACCACGCACGCGCCCATGGCATGCATTGGTGTTGTTGTTTCCGCTGCTGTGGTCGTACATCGCGATTTACGAGCTCGAAAACTTTTTGTTGGCCGCGCTTCCGTCGGTGGTGTTTTTGTCGGCGGCCACCATGTGGACGGGCTGGGTATTCTGGCAGTATCAGCGCATCGCCACCTCGATGGGTGCACGACTGCTCGCCATCGCGTTCTTCACGTGGGCCCTGCATCACCTCGACTACCCGTTCCTTCGTGCGCAAGGCGCCTGGACGCCGTGGGGCTACTACCTCGACATCTGTTTTGAGTTGCTGGTTGGAGCCGGCGTTGTCCTGCTGGTGCTCGACGATCTCGGGCGTGGTGTGCGTGCACTCTCGGCCCTTTCCGGCGATCTGCAGCGGCGGCGCCCACAGGACGAGCTGCTCGACGACCTGCTGCGGCGTCCGCTCACGTTTCCGGGCGTGCGTGGGAGCGCGGTCTTCGCGTTCGAGTCGGAGGGCGAGCATTCCGCGAACGATTTGTTCGGCGCGCGCACGACTGCCGCGTTCGGCCGGTTTACGCGTGGTGCGGGCGTGTGTAGCACGTGGGCCGGGACGGCGCCCGATGGTGAGATCACGGGCGCGCTGCAGCGATTGTTCATGACCGGGGCTCCGCAAACAGCGCTGTCGCATCATGATCACGCGTACATCACGGCGCTGCCTGTCACGCGCGGTGACGAAGTGGTCGCGGCGCTCGTGATGGCCGGCGATATTCGCAATCCATTCACGGCTCTCGACGACGATTTTTTGCGCGCGCTCGGACAACAGGTTGGCGCGTCACTGGAACGCGCGGATCTGGATCGACAGTTGACAGAGCGCACCGAGGACCTCGAGCGTTTGTCCACGCGCATGGTACGTCAGCATGAGGAAGAGCGACGCCGATTGTCACGCGAGCTGCACGACGAAACCGCCCAGGTGTTTTCGGCGGTGAAAATGCAGGTGGAAGCACTGCGTCCGATTCTCCCGTCGGAACACGCGCCGCGTATCGATCGGCTTGGACATCTGGTCGACACTGGCATTCGGAGCATTCGTAACGTGACCAACGACCTGCGCCCTTCACTGCTCGATGATCTCGGCCTGGTGCCGGCGCTTCGATCGCTGGTGTCAGATTTTGCGGAGCGCGCCGGGCTCTCCGTCACGCTCGACGCACCGGCGTCGATGCCTGAGTTGGAACCGGAGACCGAGCTCGCCGTGTTCCGCGCGTTGCAGGAAGCACTCTCGAACATCGTACGACACGCTGCGGCGCGTGAGGTTCGCGTGGCGCTGCGCTGCGCCGACGGGCAACTCGATCTGGTGGTGCGTGACGATGGCCGCGGACTTCCAGTGGACGCGCGAGGGCAGGTGCGGCCTGATGAAAGCCGGATGGGACTGACGGGTATGCGCGAACGTATTCATGCGGTGGGTGGTACTGTTCGGGTAGTGAATGTCAAACCGGGGGCGGAGGTTCGCGTCGCCGTCCCCCTGATCAATCGGGAGCAGCGCTGATGGCAGCAGGGCCGGAGGTTCAGACCGTGCGTGTTGTATTGGCCGATGACCACGCGCTCGTGCGCGAGGGGATTCGTCACGTGCTTGACGCCGAGCCTGGCATCGAAGTCGTGGCGGAAGCGTCAAACGGCGCGGACGCTGTGACGCTGGCCCTGCAGCACCGTCCCGATGTAGTGCTGCTCGATATTACGATGCCCGGAGAGAACGGCCTGCGTGCGGCGGCTCGATTGCGCGAGGCGATGCCCGACGTACGTATTCTGATGCTGAGCATGCATGACAACGCCGAGTATGTGCGTGAGGGCATGCGCATCGGGACGAATGGGTATCTGCTCAAGGACAGCGCCGGAGAAGAGTTGCGTGCAGCGATTCGTGCGGTGCACTCTGGTGGCACGTTCTTCAGTCCGGCAGTGGTGCGCCGACTCACGGCCGCACCGGAAGTGTCCGCGCCGCCGGCAGCGGTCCACGCGCAGCTGGCGCAGCTGACGCCTCGAGAGCGCGATGTGCTGCAGGGAATTGTGGACGGTCATACGAACAAGGCGATCGCCGCGCAGCTCGGCATCTCACGACGCACGGTGGAAGCGCATCGCGAGAGCCTCATGCGCAAGCTCGAGATTCATAACGTGGCCGGTCTCACGCGGTTCGCGCTCGAAGTGGGTGTGCTCAAGGAGCCATGAGTCGGACCTGATGGTGCGGGCTGTGGCGCGGACTGTAGCGCGTGCGTTACGTCGCCGTTGCCGCATCACGGTCAGACTGTCATGCGAGTGGGCGAGCTTCATGCTCGATGACTTCGCTGCCTTTGCTGGCCCGTCTCGATGCGCGTGATCGCGCGCTGTTCAGTCGCCTCGCGCTGAACGCCGCAGCGGTGACTCCTTCCCGCTCGTGGTGGATGGCGCTCACGCATCTCGGAGGCGCGCGCGGGAGCATTCTGCTCGCACTCGGTGTGTCGCTGATTCCCGGCGGCTCGATCGCGTTGGCATGGGACGCGCTGCTGGCACTCGGGATTTCGCATGGCATCGTGCAGTTGATCAAGCGCCGCGCCGTGCGTCAACGACCCAACGTGCGATTGATGTGGCAGGCCTGCATCGCGGTACCGGATCCGTTCTCGTTCCCCAGCGGACACGCCTGCGCGATCCTGTCCGTCGCGTACGTGGTATCCGTGGCGCTCCCTGTGGTGGCCTGGTTCCTGCTCCCGATTGCCCTGCTCGTGGGCATGTCACGCGTGGTGCTCGGCGTGCATTATCCCGGCGATGTGATTGTCGGACAGGGGCTGGCGGTGCTCACGGCGCACGCGCTCTGGCTCGCGCGAGGGATCGCCTAGAAACGCGAGTTGTTCGTGCGATCCTCCGGGATGCCGAATCTCATGGGGACGCCGGTGCGCAGCGACAGCGGTGCGAAGGGACGACGGTTCCGCGCAACGCGGCTAGTCGGGACCCGGTACCAACCAACTCCACGCGATCCCGGCAATATCCGCAATGAGCGCGTTGGCGGCGCTGCGATCGGTGTTCCCTCGCGTCATCACAACCAGCACGAACGGCGCGCGGTTGGGTGGATAAACAATCGCGGCATCATGTTGCGTCGCGGTGATCCACCCCGTCTTGTGCGCGACTGGCGTTTGGGGTGGCAGACCGGCCGGAATCTGCTCCCGGAACTCCTGCTGCAGCAGAAACTCCCGCATGACCGCCGTCGATGCCGGCGAGGCGGCCTCACCGCGCTCGAGCGCGACCAGGATCGCCGCCAGATCGTTGGCCGACGTCACGTTGTTTCGACCCGCCCGATATGCCACGCCGTCTTCAACGCCGCGGAGCACCAGCGTATGGCGCGCGCCGAAACCCGTCATGGTGCGCGTGGCACGGGCCGGGTCCAGAATGGCGATCAGCGCATTCGTGGCCAGGTTGCTGGAGTGCGTGATCATGCGCTGCGCGAGCCAACGGATCGGAACGAAGTCACCAACCCGCGCAAACACGAGACTGTCAGAGTCGTCCGTTGCATCGAGCTGATACGGGGAGCCGTCCACGATGGAGTGGTACGCGTTCACGAGGAGCAGTGGCTCATCAAGGCGAAGGCGGCCCGCGTCGACCTCGCGCATCAGATCAATCAGCACGGGCACTTTCATGGTGCTGGCGGCGTGGAAGACGACGTCGCCGTTGAGGTCGAGGCGTTGACCGCTGGCCAGGTCGTGGACGGAGACGCCGATCTCCGCGCCAGGTAGCAGGGCAGCTCGCGCCTGTATGAGCACTCGGACGCTGTCACTCGACCGCTCCGTATTCTGCGCGCTCGGGGCCCGGAGTGGGACGCAGAGTCCGAGCACGAGGGCGGCGGCGGGCCAGAGCGTCGGGAAGTACGAGGCGATTCGCATACCGGTAGCCTGCGCGTCGGCCCCGCCAAGTGCAAGAGATTGCCACCGGCGGCACGATAATGGTGATCCGGCACGGTGTCACGGCGGCGGCGTTTGGGGTACCTTCAAAAATGCCGTTCGCACGCACCCCCCGCCTGGCGTCGATTGGTCTGCTCGGTTTTGCGCTTGCCGCATGCCAGCCGGCTCTCCGCCCCCTTGTCGATCCTACACCGCGTCCGTCTCCGACGGCCGTCCGCGGCTCAGCGTCGCCAACACCCACGGCCGTCCGCGGCTCGACGTCGCCGACTCCGGTCGCGGCTGCTCAGCCCGCACGGAGCGCAGTGAGTACCAGCGACACCTTGGTCTCCGCCGACGCCATGATGCGGACGGCCACGAGCGTTTTCGGTGATTCGACAGCGTTCGACGGTGTTCCAGACGGCGCCCTTGATGAAGAACCCACCTGGGACATCGACGTGCGCTCGTACGAAACACACGAACGGGTCGAACATTATCTGCGTTTGTTCACCGGCTCGGCCAAAGATCGCATGGCGGATCGGATTTCTCGCGGCACGCGCTACGAGCCGATGATTCGTGCCAAGATGCGAGCCGGCGGCATGCCGGAAGACCTGTTTTATCTGGCCCTGATTGAGAGCGGGTACGATCCGCACGCGTATTCGAGTGCGGCGGCGGTAGGTATGTGGCAGTTCATGACGGCGACCGGGCGTGACGTCGGGTTGCGCATCGACTGGTGGGTGGACGAGCGCCGCGATCCGGCGCGCTCCACGGACGCCGCGATCAAGTTTCTGCGGAGTTTACAGCAGCAGTTTGGATCGCTGTATCTGGCGGCCGCCGCGTACAACGGAGGTCCCGGTCGTGTGGCGCGGGGGCTCACGCGATTTGCGGGCGCGATCGGGGACGCCGAGGGTGACGACAAGTTCTTTGCGCTCGCGGAACAGGACTACCTGCATAGCGAAACCAAGAACTATGTGCCGCAGCTGATCGCCGCGGCCCTTGTGGCTAAGACCCCGGAGAAGTTCGGCCTTACCATCGAGCGTCAACCGGAGTTCGCGTATGATTCCGTTTTGGTTGAAGCCGGCACCTCGATCGGCGCGGTCGCCCGTGCGACCGCGATCGCGGTCGAAAGCCTGAAGGAACTCAACCCGGCGTTGTTGCGCGGCAGCGCGCCACCGGATCGATCGGTCTGGCTGCACGTGCCGGTTGGCACCGAGGCCATGGTGTCGGCGGTGTACGGATTGCTGCCGACCGACGAGCGGGCGGCGTGGCGGATTGTCTCGCCAACCAAGGGCGAAACGTTATCGGCGCTGGCCAAGCGGCATGACGTGTCGTCCGGAGAGCTCGGGTGGTATAACCCCGGCCTGCGCACTGCGAAGAGTGGGGTGCTAGTGGCGGGTCAAGCCATACGCGTGCCCACTCGCGAGACGATTCTTGCCTCGCGGGCAGTGCCTGACCCGGTCATCGAGCGGTACGGCGGCGCATCGGCGGGCGTTCACGTTGTACGCTCAGGTGAGTCGCTCGGTGCGATCGGAAAGCGATACGGGGTGAGCATAGCCCGCCTCAAGTCAATGAACGGCCTGCGCAGCGATCGCATCCGGTCCGGTCAGACGCTCGTCGTGCGCGCCGCCGGTTCCACGAGCTCCAGCGGGACCGTCGCCCGGTCAACGTCGGCCCGCACGGCGGCTTCGGCGAAGGCGACTTCGGCGAAGGCGACTTCGGCGAAGGCGACCACACACGTTGTGCGCAGCGGTGAGTCGCTGAGCGGTATCGCAAAGCGCTACAAGACGTCAGTGGCCTCGATCAAGTCGCTGAACAAGCTGCGCAGCGACAAGATCAAGGCCGGTCAACGCCTCACGATCAACCGAAGCTGAACGTCGCCAGAGGGCGCCGTTCGGTCAGTCAATAACGCCGCGGCCTGAGTATCCCCGCAGCAGTAAACGGTCGTAGCCATTCGCCGGGTCTTCCCCCATGGCGATGGCGTTCATCACCGCCGTCGGCCCTCGGTTGTACACGAGCAGAGCGAGCTTCAGATCACCCCGATATTCGCGAACGAGCCCGCGCAGGTATCGGAAGCCGATTCGGAGATTGGTTTTCGGATCGGTGAGCTCTTCCTCAGTCACACCGGGCTGGAAGTACCGCGCCGTACCCAGCATCAGCTGCGTGAGCCCAATCGCACCAGCGTAGCTCACCACATCGGGATCGAAGCGCGATTCGAGACGAACCAGACGGAACGCGAGTTCCGGCTCGATCTTCTCTTCGAGTGCCACGTCGTGAATCAACCCTGCCAGTTCCATCGTCACGCGATAGCGCCGAGCATACGTGAAGACGGTGTTCCAGCGCAGGAGATCCTGCGTAGATTCGTCGAACCCGGCCATGCGCGTCGCCTGTAACCGCCACGGACCGGTGGAAACCGGCCGCTTGAGCACATCGGCGGCGGGACGCCACAGCGGCGCCACTTCGATATTCGGTGCCTCGGCCACCACAGCCGTTGCCTGTTCCCGCAACGGTCCCACAAACAACGTGACCACATACATCAAAAGACCCAACGCGCTCAACCGTGCAACCTGCCTGTGCATCCGACGACGTTGCACACGCTTTCGACGCGCGTCGAACGTGGAGCGAACGTCCTGTTCACTTCTATATGAAGACATAGTTCCTTCCAATCAGCGAGTAGGGAGCGCGCTGCCATGCTTCCCTCGAGTGACGGTCGGAACTCACAACAGCAAGTGATTCCCGATTACGTCTCTCGTGTGAAGTCACCGTTGATGCCACCGCGTTTTTCACGCAGCATCACATCGGTGATGATCATGTCACGATCGACTGCTTTGGCCATGTCGTACACCGTCAACAACGCCACAGTTACTGCAGTCAGCGCCTCCATTTCCACCCCCGTCCGGGCGGTGGTTCGTACTTCGGCCTCCACCTGAACCCCCGGCAGCGACTCCAGAACGCTAACCCGGACCTGAACCGCCGACAACGGGAGCGGGTGGCAGAGCGGAATGAGGTCGGCCGTCCGTTTGGCGGCCATAATACCGGCCAATCGTGCCGTCGCGAGCACGTCGCCTTTCTTTAAGGCATTGTCCTGTATGAGCTTGCACGTTTCCCGGCGCATCAGAATCTGGCCCGAGGCGAGCGCCGAACGCACCGTTTCCGGCTTCTCGGAGACGTCCACCATGCGTGCCGAACCGGCTGAATCCAGGTGGCTGAGCGCTCGCGCGACCGGTTCAGCCGCCGAATCCGGCGCTCCTGCGTCCCTCTCCTCAGGCGCGTTGCTTGCCATCACGAAGTGCTCGCGAGCAGTGCGGAGAGATCGTCGAGCAGCACCGCTGTGAGCAAGAACGGTGTGACGTTGTGTTGTGTGTGTGTCTTCGCGGTTTCGAGCACACTGATCGCTGTTGCAACACGCCGCGCGTGACGATCGTGGCCCGCTTCGACACTGTCGCGCACGCGGGCGTGCAACAACACGGTGAGTGCGTCGAGCGTGTCGGAGTATGCGCCACGAGCGCGGCTCACCCCGGATTGCGCTGCGGCGGCGATGCGAAGTGCGCGACCATCCGCGGTGGGCGGTGCGAGCGCGGCGTCGAGCAATCGCCGAGCAGCCGTGTAGGCGTCGCGATCCGAATCGCCTTCGAGCAGTCGACCGGGAGCACCGGCGGCGCGGGCCATGGGCGCCGCATCACCACGTGCCTGGTCGCCGAGTCGAGCCGTCACGGCCGGGTCGTTGATGAAGTCTGCCACGTCGGACGCTGGTAGCGGCGGCACACGCAGCGTCACCACGCGCGAGCGAATCGTGGGCAGCAGCGCCCCCGGTTCACTGGACGTGAGAATGAGTGTGGTGCCGGGCGGCGGTTCCTCCAGCAGCTTGAGAAACGCATTGGCCGCCTGGTCCGCGCCCTCTTGCGACACCATGCGTTCGGCATCGCCCACGACAAACACGGTGCGTGCGGCGAGGGCCGGCCGCAGCGAGGCCGCGTGGATAAGCGCACGCGTCGTCGCTATGTGCAGTCCTTCCATGCCTGTGGAGCCTGACCAGAGTCCGTCGGCCGCCACGCGTTCGCCAGTTGCCTCGGCGAGGTCGGCGCGAATCTCTTCCGTGCCCGGGTCGCTATCCTTGAGACGCTCGCGAGGGAAGAACCAGTGCAGATCCGGGTGCTGCAGCCGCAGTGCGTAGCGGCAGTGTGTGCACGTGCCGCACGGTTCCGTGGTTTCGCGGGCGTCGGCACCATCGCAGAGGAGACGCTGTCCCAGCCAGAGGGCAAGTCGTTGTTTCCCCACGCCACGCGGCCCGGTGAGCATCAAGCTGGCGGGCAGACGACCACTGCGCGCGGCAGCAGCGAGCCGATCACGCAACGCGCGATGGCCGTAGACGGGGCGAAGAGACATCATTCGAATATGACTCAGTCCAACCGCTCCCGCGAGCCACTGGCTCGTCTCACCTCCATGGTCCGCCGAATTCGCGCGACACAGCGGCGCATCGCTCGATCACGGCTGGTTGCGCCGATTGCCGTTGCGACGATCGGCGCTACGGTGCTCTGGTCGCCGTTCGCGCACGCGCAATCGTCAACCGAACGGGTTCGCGCACGCGCGTTGGGTGTCGCGCCCGGGGTGTTCGCTCCCGGCCCGCACAACGCGATTACCGACGTCCCGGGGGTCCGCGTTGGTCAACACACGGTGCGCGCTGGTGATTCCTTGCGCACGGGCGTGACGGTGGTGGTGCCGCACAACGGCGACCTGTATCGCTCCCGCGTGCCGGCCGCGATTCATGTGGGGAACGGCTACGGTAAGCTGCTTGGCGCCACGCAGGTGCGAGAGCTCGGCGAACTGGAGACACCGATTGCCCTCACGTGCACGCTCTGCATCTGGTCTGTCGGAGACGCGCTCGCCTCCGTCATGCTCGCGCGACCGGGAAATGCGTCAGTGCGATCGATCAATCCCGTGGTAGGAGAGACGAATGACGGCGGGCTGAATGCCACGCGATTGCGTCCCGGCATCGGTGACGCGCTGCGTTCGGCGGTGTCGGCGGCGGACACCGGCGCGGTGGCTGAAGGGAGCGTGGGCGCCGGGACCGGCACGTCGATGTTTGGCTGGAAGGGCGGAATCGGCACGAGCTCGCGGGCCTTGCCCGCCGCCGCCGGTGGCTACCGGGTGGGCGTACTGGTGCAGGGTAACTTCGGGGGCGTGTTGCAGGTGATGGGCGCGCCTGTGGGACAGGAGCTCGGGCAGTTCGCGTTCCAGCGGCTCGTTGCGCCGGCCGGAAGCGGGCCGGGCGACGCGCAAGGCGAAAATGGGGATGGCTCGATCATGATTGTGGTCGCGACCGACGCGCCGCTGCTGGATCGGAATCTCGGTCGGGTAGCGGCCCGTGCGATCATGGGACTGGCGCGCACCGGTTCGAGCGCGTCGAACGGCTCGGGCGACTACGTGATTGCGTTCTCAACGGCGGAGTCCGTGCGCCGTTCGCCCGGCAACGCACCAGTGACCACCACCGAACTCTCCAACGACGCGATGTCGGCCGTGTTTCAGGCGGTGGTGGAAGCGACGGAAGAGGCGATCTACAACGCGCTGTTCATGGCCAGTACGGAGCAATCACGCGACGGACCGGTAGCGGCGATCGAGTTAGACCGCGTTCGCGAGGTGCTCGCGCGCTACGGTATCCGGCCGCGGTGACTGCACGGCGCGCAGCCGGTCACGCACGCGGCACCGCTCGCACCGGCGATTGCAGATCCGCGAGTAGCGCGAGCGCAGTGGCGTGTCCACCGGCGCCGGCACCATCGAGTGTGATCGTGCCCGCGCTTTGGCTGACAATCTCAATGCGATTGTTCGCGCCACGCACCTGACCCCACGCACCGTCGGCGTCCACCCGCTGCGGATGAATGCACGCGCGGATGGTGTCCCCGTCCCGTTGAACGGTCGCGAGGAGTCGGACGGCGCCACCGTGCGACGCCACCCACCGCGCCCAGCGAATTACGGCAGGGTCGAGGCCGCGACGATCGACCAGCAACGATTGCGGTGCCACACCGAAGGCAAGCCATGCCAGCAGACGCAGCTTGTCCTCGGAGTCGCGCCCGTCAAGGTCGCGGGTCGGGTCCGCTTCGGCGAATCCATCAGCCTGCGCGCGCGCCAGTGCAACCTCGAACGACGCGCCGTCGGCCACGGCATCGAGAATCGCGTTGGTCGTTCCATTGAGCACGCCGGACACACGCACTATATCGGAGCCCGCGCTGCCTGACCGCAGCGTGCGAATCACGGGAATCGCAGCGCCCACTGCGCCCTCAAAATCGATGGATGTGTCGTGTGCGCTGGCCATCGCAAGCAGCGCCGGTCCATGCGCGGCCATGAGCGCCTTATTGGCCGTGATCACACGCACACCGCGACGCAGCGCCGTTTCGATGAGCGTCCGCGCCGGCTCAATGCCTCCGAGGGCTTCAACGAGGACATCCGGTTCATCACGCAGCAGCGCCGTGGCATCTCGCGTCAGTGCGTTCGGCGACGCGATGCCACACGTGACCGCGTCCGCGAGTCCGCGCCGAGTTCGGTGAGCATCGCGCACGAGGACGCCCGTGAAGAACGCCGGCCGCCAACCGGTGCGCGCGCGATTCGCGAGCAGCGCGGCGAGCGCGTCACCGACGGTACCGCAGCCCGCGAGCGCGATGCGCAGTGGCATCAGTTGACGGGCCGCGCCAGCTGTCACGGCGAGGGTCGTCGCGCCATCGCCGCGTACCGCGCACGCCTCACGTAGCACACGCACCTCTCGCGCATCTCGTGCCTCACGTACGACACGCGTCTCACATCCCACGCGCTCCTCACGCACCACGTGCACCTCTCGAACCCGCGCGGCCTCGCTCCGCACAAGTGCACTCGACAGGACCTCGGCCACCTGTTCGGTTTCCAGCAGGAACGCATCGTGGCCGTGCAACGACGTCAGCTCCACATAGCGCGCGCCTACCTCCTGCGTCCACTGCTGCACCGACTCAGCCGGATACAGCAGATCACCCGGAATGCCGACACCCGTAATACGCGGACCGATCGCGTGGAGCGCACGGCTCACACCACCGCGCGAACGGCCCACGTCGTGGCGATCCATCGCGTCGATCAACCCGATGTAACTCGCCGCATCAAAGCGACGCACGAGCTGCGCGCCGTGGTGCGTGAGCCACTCGGCGATGGCCGGCGTGCCAGTGTCGGTTGTGGTGCGGGCAAAACGAGCTTCGAAACCGGCTGCGGATCGGTAGCTGAGCATGCCGGCCATGCGTGCGAGCGCGAGGCCGTCTTGTGCACCGCCGATCTGCACGGCCGTCCGCATCAACGCGTGCCATCCGGCGCCCAATGCCGTCTGCACGGCGGGCGCGGCCAGCACGACGACTTCACGAACACGCTCCGGCTGCAGCGCGGCGGCCTCCAGCGCTACCATGCCGCCGAGTGAGCCACCGGCAATGAGCGCTGGCGAGATCACGCCGAATGCGTCGAGCAATCGCCACAACTGCGCGGCTTGGTCGCGTGTGGTGATCGATGGGAAGGGCGTACTCGAGCCGGTGCGCGGCCCGGTACTGCCGGCGCATCCGCCGAGCACATTCGCACAGAGCACCGCGTAGCGTGCCGTATCGATGGCGAGACCGGGTCCGACAATGTTCGACCACCATTCGTGTACGTCGGCAGTGCCGGTGAGCGCGTGCGCGACGAGCACTACATTGTCGCGCGCCGCGTTGACGGTGCCCAGCAGCGTCCAGCGCTGTTCCACATTGTGCAGCGTCGTGCCGTCTTCGAGCTGGATGTGTGCGGCGAATAGCGTGCCGGTGCGTCGCCCGGAAACGCCACCATCATTTCCGCTGTCGTTGTCGCTGTGATTGTCGTCGCGATTGTCGTTGCGATGGTCGTTGCGATGGTCGTTGCGACTATCGCGATGATTGTCGCGGTGATCGTCGTCGCCGATGTCCGTGCGCGCCTCCACACGGAGAGAGTGATGATCACCCGTCGCCACGCTTTGCGTGCGCTCGGGGCACGAGTGCAGCCCCGTACTCATGCCACCGATCCCGCTGCCTGCGCCGCGCGTGCCGCCGCTTCGAGCGCACACTCGAGATCGCTGAGCAGATCCGCGATATCCTCCAATCCGACGGAAATCCGCACCAGATCAGGCGTGACACCGGACGCACGGCGCGCGTGCTCGTCGAGTTGCTCGTGTGTCGTACTCCACGGATGAATGACAAGGCTTTTCGCATCGCCCACGTTGGCCAGCAGCGAGAAGAGCGTGGTGTTCGCGATGAATGCACGAGCCGCCGTCTCTCCACCGATCAGTCCGAACGTCAGCACGCCACCAAAGCCGCCGCGCAGCAACGACCGCGCTCGATCATGCGACGCATGTGATGGCAACCCCGGATACGATACCCATGTCACTGCCGGATGTGATTCCAGGAAGTGCGCGACGGAGAGCGCATTGCTGCTATGCTGGCGAATGCGTAGCGGCAACGTTTCCAGTCCCTGCAGGAACAGAAACGCATTGAATGGTGACAGGGCTGCACCGATATCCCGTAGCAGCACCGTACGCAGCCGTACCGCGAAGGCAATGTTGGCACCGTTGACGTTGGCGAACGCCGATCCGAACACGAGACCGTGATACGCCGCCTCGGGTTCGGCGTACAGTGCGCGAAAGCGCGTGGCGTTCACCCAGTCGAAGGTGCCACCGTCCACCACCACGCCGCCGATGCTTGTCCCATGTCCACCGATCCACTTGGTGGCGGAATGCACTACAATATCGGCGCCATGCGCAATCGGCTGCGCGAGCACCGGGGTGGCAAATGTATTGTCGACCACCAACGGCAATCCGTGCGCGTGCGCGAGGTTGGCGAGTCGCCGCAGATCGGGAACATCAAGAGCCGGGTTGCCGATCGTCTCTACGAAAATCGCGCGCGTGTTGTCATCGATCGCACCGACCACGGCATTCTCGTCGTGAATGTCGACGAACGTTGTGGTAATGCCGAGTCTCGGGAGCGTGTGACCGAGCAGCGCCACCGAGCCACCATACAGTGTGCGCGACGCCACAATGTTGTCGCCGGCTTGCGCGAGATTCAGCATCGAGAGCGTGAGCGCGGCCTGACCACTCGACGTCGCCACGGCGGCGACGCCACCTTCCAGCGCGGCGACGCGACGTTCAAAGACGTCGGTCGTGGGATTCGTGATGCGCGTGTAAAGGTTACCGAACTCCCGCAGTCCGAACAGGCTGGCCGCGTGATCGGGGTTGTCGAAGACGTAGCTCGTGGTGGCGTAGATCGGGACCGCGCGGGCGCCGGTCGTGGGATCCGGGCGCTCTTGGCCGGCGTGAAGGGCGAGCGTATCGGGGCGGAACGACGGAACTGTTGCAGACATCGGGCACTCTCCGGTGCGAAGGGCTCGGCGAGTGCGCAGACCGAGGAGTTCGGTCTGGAGGCACTCACCATCGCTGATGAGTGCCGCCCAACAGTCTGCGCCCGGAGCGGTGGGGCCGCCGGGCGCAGACGCGTTTTAGCACCTTGTTTTGCGTGGCGGCAATAGGCGGCAAATCACCACGGCAATCGGCGAACCGAATGCGTTTCCCTTCAGTTGTGGACGGTAGAACACAAAAAGACCCGCTCCGATTGTCTCGGTCGCGGGCCTCAAGGACCACGACTTAGACGGATGGCAGCGCTCGCGAGAGCACCGGTGGGCAGCCCGTCAAATCGGGAAAATCGCCGCCCACTGCTGAATATATCGGACGATCGACCGGAAAAGTCAAGCGCTGTCGACGGCCCGGCAGGTATCGCGAGCGATGAGCAGTTCTTCGTCGGTCGGGACCACCCACGCCTCCAGCGTCGAGTCGGCGGTGCTGCAGCGACCCTCCCGGCCGTCCAGCAGCGCGTCGTTTGCCGCGTGGTCGATCGTGAGACCGGCCCACTGCAATCCGTCGCAAATGCGCGCGCGAATCTCGGGTGCGTTCTCGCCAATACCGCCGGCGAACAGCACGGCGTCGGCGCCACCCATCGCCGCGAGGTACGCGCCGATATATTTGCGCGCGCGATAGCAGAACATCTCGATCGCCAACTTCGCGCGCCGATCATCGTGTTCGCGTGCTTCCGCCAGCAGATCGCGCATGTCGTTTGTCAATCCGGACACACCCAGCAATCCCGACTGCGAGTTCAGCAACGCCTCGACTTGCGGCAGCGAGAGTCCTTCCTTGCCCGCAACATAGTCGAGGACGGCCGGATCGATATCGCCGGAGCGCGTACCCATCACGAGTCCTTCGAGCGGCGTGAATCCCATGGACGTATCCACGGATTCACCACGTACGATCGCGCAAGCCGAGCACCCGTTACCCAGATGCAACGTGATTACGCGCACATCGGCTTTCGCTTTGCCGCTCAACTGACGCCAGCGATAGGCAACGGAACGATGCGATGTGCCGTGAAAGCCGTAGCGCCGAACGCGATGCCGTCGATACAACGGATACGGGATCGCGTAGAGATACGCGTGTTCGGCGAGCGTCTGGTGGAACGCTGTGTCGAACACGGCGACCTGCGGCACGCCTTCGCCGAGCGCACGCTGCGCGGCCTGAATGCCCGCGAGATTGTGTGGATTGTGCAGCGGGGCGAGTTCGATCATGTCTTCGATCGCACGCAACACCTGGGGTGTAATGCGCACCGACTTCGAGAAGTGTTCCCCACCGTGCACCACGCGATGGCCCACCGCATGCAACTCGCCTCGTGATGTCAGTCCGGTTCCACTCTCAGCGGACGTCACCCAGGACACCAGCCACTCCACGGCCGCGCTCATGTCGCGCAGCGCAGCGGTACGTCGCGTGAGCACGCCGTCTGGCCCACGCAACGTGATCACGGACTCTCCGCCAATCCGTTCAATCTGACCGCGCGCGAGTTTGTCGTCCGTGTTCCCGATGATGCGCTCGCGATCGGTGCGCACCACCTGGAACTTGAGCGTGGCCGATCCGGCATTCAGCACAAGCACGTGCATAGGCTATGCCTTCAGTGCAACTAAATGAGCGGCTTGTACAAGGCCATGTACACCGCGACACCGGCGAGCAATGGCAGCAGCACGAAGAACGGACGCGCCAGCGCAGGCTTCCGGTAGGGAATGAGTACCACCACGCTCAACACGGCCCAGACCGCGATCTTGATCCAGAGCCACGTCGGGAATCCGGCGCCGTGCTGCATGCCGATGCGTGCAAGCATGCCGAAGCCGCCCACCAGCACCAATAGCGCACCGAGCCCGTGACCGATGGAGACCAACTTTCTCGTCGCGCTTTCCGCCTTGGTGCCGCCATTCGCCGCGTGAACCGCCACACCACCAATCGCCACGAACATCAGCGCGATACCAACGATGTGTAGAAGTTCGTAAAAATCTCGAGAGAACATGAGGTTGGGTTTCGGGAAAAATGGAAATGCGAGTGCGTCGCTCAGCCGACGTCTTCACGATCGGGGTCGCTGTCGGCGGGACCACGCCACGGCGCCGCATCGCCTCGATCCACGGCGGCGAGTTCGGCCAGGAGCGCGCCGTCGGCAGAACGCAACATGGGCGGAGGACCGGCGAGCCCCGCAGCCATTGCGCTGTCTGGCGAAAACCGACGGAAGCACGCGAGCGCGCGGCTGAGCGCCTCTTGC
>JBBRDP010000062.1:0-17110 GCA_038203795.1 Gemmatimonadales bacterium | reverse complement strand
CATTTGCAGCAGCGGCCCGGCGGCCGCATCGCGCTCAGCCTCGCGATTCACGCGCACCATCGTGTCGGCGAGCACGCGATCGGCGCGCGCGAACGCCGTCGTTGCACTCGCACGTGCCCACTCCGTCAACACGTGCGCATGCTCCGCCTCGTTCAGCCCGGCGAGCGCGCGCAGAAACTCGCGCACATTCGCGGTGTTCGGCCCGTACGGTTGTGCATCGAGCGCGAGACGGGTGTAGCCCAGACGCAGCAGACCTACGCGCAGATTGGGCACGTACGGCGTCCACCCAAGAGCGCGCAGTGCGTCTACACGAATGCGCTGATTGGAACGTGACGGGGCAACGATATCACCATCCGGTGCATCAGGTGGCGGCACAAACGCGCGCCCGTCGGCCTGCGCCACCAGGCGCGCGCACTCGGCCATTGTGAGTGGTGTCCCGTCGGCCACGTTCAGCACGGGCGGTGTCGGGCGATCGGAGAGCGCATGCGACGTCCACACGAGAATCGCGGCGATCACATCATCACGCCACGCCAGGTTGAGCCAGTGCCCGGATCGACCGGCCAGGTTGGAGACGTCGCGATAGCGTGGGGCCGGGTCGCGTCCGGGTCCGTACAGGCCCGCGACGCGCAGCACACCAACTCGCAGCACCGATGACGAGGCCGCAAGAATCGTATCTTCGGCCTGGCACAGTGCATCGTGCGCGGCCCCGTGTCCGCTACGCGGCGTCGCTTCTGTAACGGCACTCCCGTCGACACCGCCATACACGCCCGTGCTCGAGATCCAGCACAGAGCGCGGGCACCCGTGCGTTGCGCGATGCGGGCGGCTGCGAGCGCCGCCGCCGGATACGTACTCGCGTGGTCGTCGCCTTTCGAGCGGTCTGGTGCAACCGCCGCGATCACGACGTCGTGCCCTCGCAACGAGGCCGGGAGTTCCGATGTGGCATCGCGATCGACCGCGAGCCCGGTCAGGTCAAACGCCACCGCTGCGCCGCCGCGCACCGGCGCGTGCGCCGAACGCCGCACGGTCGTCACCCGAACACCGTCGGCCGCCAGCGATTCTGCCAGCGCCCACCCGAGCCAGCCGGCACCGAGGATGAGGGCGCTGGGCGGCACGGATAGCGGGGAGGTCGTCATCCGGGGTACATTAAATGGTTGGACGGGAGAGGTGCACTCCCATCGGCTCCGTTCCGGGGCGCGGGCACCAGAATTACACAGGAGCTACATGAGTAAGCAGGACGCGATCGAACTCGAAGGAACGGTCACTGAGCTGCTCCCCAACGCGACATTCCGCGTCACGGTGCAGAGTGGACACGAAGTGCTCACCACGCTGGCCGGCAACATGCGCCGCAATCGCATTCGTGTGCTGGCGGGTGACCGGGTCACGGTCGAAGTATCGCCGTATGACCTCACGCGCGGACGCATCACCTTTCGTCACAAGAATTAGCACCACCACGCTGGGAGAGGTCGCGTCGTCTTACCAAGTCGCGACGACGGTGTGATCGGTCACCCGAACGGATGCTCCAGCGTGTCGTGGCGAGCCTCCGCCGGTGTCTCCGGCTCATCCGCGTCATTGGGCACCAGTGGAATGGTGCTCGCCAGGAGCACCTCCTGCGGAATACCGTACTGCACCTCGAAACCCAACGGATTGGTTTGCGCGAACGACGGCGGTGTACTGTGCTGGCCGGGCTCAATCAGTCCTTCGCTGCGAATGGAGTGCGCGCTGGGTGATCGGAGTGGTGGAAGCGGAACGTCGTCCACGATGTCAAATGCGTCGGCGCTGAAAATCGACGGGAACAGGTCTGGCATCGCGTCTGGCTCCGCCTCGTCTTGAGGCAGCCCAGAGGTCGTGTGGGGTTCTCCCATGCCGTCTGCGGGCCGTCTGGACGCATCTACGAGCGCGAAGAGATGGCCGAGCCGCTCAGGATCGTGTCCCGATTCGCTCAGCAGCGCGTGCAGTCGAAGGAGCGAAGGTTCGGCAGCGGCCGGCTGACCGGCGGCCAACGCGATGCGCGCCTCGTTTTCGAGGACGATGAGCAGGCGCTCGTCCTCGTCGCCATATCGCCATTCCAGCGCCCGCCGCGCCGCCTCCAGCGAAGAGGCGGCCTCGTCCCACAACCCGCTGGCCGCCAGGTACACCGACAGATCGGCACGAATGCGCGCCATCGGCGCGTCGAGGTCATCGTCGCACGCGATCACGCGAGCGGCCAGCGCCCGACGAGCGTTTGCCAGCGCGCCCGCAGTGTCACCCAGCCGGAAATCGGCCTGTGCCAGATTGCTCAGCACGACGGCGTGTACGGCCGGCGCGTCATCGAATGGGGGCGCGCTGGCGACCGCGTCGCGAAAGGCCTGTTGCGCGTCCAGCCATCGGGCTTCTGCACAGAGTGAAAGACCGGTCTCGTTGGCGGATTCCCAGTCGTGGTGGGCGGCGCGAGGCAGTTCGTCTGAAATGGGGAGATTTTGCATGGCATCGGGATGACGCCCGCGCGTGCGCTGCGTCACCGAGTGTCACACGCTCGGCATTAAGCGCGCGCCGTGACACTGTGTACCGGTGACTGCCTACTGGCGCAGATCGCCGCAACAGTGGCAAGATCAACCATGCGCCACTTTCTGCATCGACGTGCTCGCGCGTCAACACTATTCCTCGCGGCGGCCACGTCGTTGCTTGGCGCGTGCGGCGCTGCGGACGACGAGCGAACGCTGCAGTTGCCGCGCACCGCGCAGGAGCTGGAAGACGCGGCGCGGCGAGGCGATTCGATGGCGGCGATGATTGCGGTTGGTCAAGCGCTCGCGGACACGTTGGTGGGTCGCGCGCCAGCACTCGAGGCCGTCACCAAAGACGCGCTCACGCCGCGGGCGCTCCGACGTGCCGACTCACTCGCGCGTGTGTCAACGGCGGATGTGGCGCGCACATTGGCGCCAGCACCTGACCGCGCCACCAGGGATTCGCTGCGCGGTGTGTTGCAGATTGAGCACAGTGCGTCCGGTGACCGACTCGTGCTCAATGCTGCGACGGCACGAATGCCGGTGGCGCTCGGCGGCATCGCTACCTCCGACCTGTCCCGCCTCGCGGGATTCGACGTCGTAGTGCGCGGAGCCCGTATGAGCACGCGCGAGTTCGTGGTGAGCGCGTTTGTGGTGCGCGGCGCGAACGGAGCGCCGGTCGACGATGGGGTGCTCACCCATACCGGGAACGCGTGGTCGCTGCAGTTGGCCGGAGGCGGCGAACTACGGTTGACGAGCGCGCCCGCCGCCCTGCAGTTGTTGGTGGGCGAGCGTGTGTGGGTCGCACGGGATGGCAACGCGTGTCCCGCGTTTGGGCCCGTGTTGCGTAGACGATAGCGCACGTCGATCACGCACTCTAATCGCGCACTCTAATCGCGCACAGCGCGAACAACGATCGCCGCTGCACCGGTCGCGTCGCGAACGACGGCCGGTGCCGGCCACAACGAACGGGCGCACTACGCGTCGCGCAGCACGGCCATGGGCGTCTCGCGATGCACGTCGCGGCTTGTGAGCAGACCGATGCCTACCGTCAGCGTGACCATTGAAGCAATGATGGCCCCGGCCGCGCCCCACGCCGGCACGAACGAGCCTTCAAACACCCATCGCATCAGCGCCCAGGCACCACCGAACGCGAGCAGCATGCCGGTACACGCGCCCAACACGCCGAGCGCTGCGTACTCGGTAAAGAGCACGCGCTGCACCATCGCACGTGAGGCACCGAGGGTGCGCAGCAAGACACCTTCACGCAGTCGCGCCCGTCGCGTGGCGGCCACGGCGCTGAAGAGTACCGGCACACCGATCGCGAGGCAGAAGACGCCAAGGAAACGGATTGCGATCGTGACGCGATCGATAATGCTTCCGATGGTGTTGCGAATCACGGACAGATCGAGACTCGAGACGTTGGGAAAACGCCGTATGACATCACGCTGCACGCGCGCCAGTGTGGTTTGATCCCTGATGTTGGCGATGATCACGAACTGCTGTGGAGCCGCGCGCAACGCTTCCGGTGCAAACACGGCAAAAAAGTTGGTTTCGAACCGCGCCCAATTCACTTCACGCACAGAGGTCACCACACTGCGCACGCGTACGCCCTGCACATCCCACACGAGGGTGTCGCCGAGTCCCACTTTCAGATCGTCGGCCAATCCTGATTCGAGCGACACTTCGTACGGACCGTTGGCGCCACGACGCGCCTCGCGCTCGGCCGCATCGGCGGTCCACTCGCCCTGTACCAACTTCTCCGATGGCGAGAGCGAATCGCGATACGAGGAGCGATACTCGCGGCGCAGTGTCCACCCGGCGCGATCTACCACGGTGTCGCGCATCAGACGTTGCACACTTTCGCCGTTGATGCCGGCCAGTCGCATGGTCACAATCGGCGTGCGTTCCACAATGGGTCCACCGGCCGCCACGAGCGAGTCGAGCGCATCCACCTGATCATCCTGCACATCGAAGAACAACAGATTGCCCGACGCGGCCGAGTCAGCGATTTCAAAGCGGGTGAGCAGGTTGCTCTGCACGAGGTACACGGTCGAGAGCAGGAACGCACCGAAGCCAAGCGCCAGAGTGACGGCGCGTGTCTGATTGGCCGGTCGGTACAAATTCGCAATGCCCTGTCGCACGGCAAAGGGCCAGCTCGCACGCACACTGCCGCGCGCCGCACGGATGAGCAACGCCGACGCGGCCCACAAGACGAGCACCGCGACTGTAATGCCGGCCGACACGGCAAGGCCATCCTGGACGGCCCCGGTGCGGGCGATCGCAATGCCGATGATGCTCGCGACGAGGAGCACATCGACGGTGATACGCGCCGGGTCTTTCCACTGACTGGGCAGGGCATTCTCGTCGGTCGCGCGACGCAACGCCTGCAGCGGCGATACGCGGCGCAATGCGAGCAACGGCCGAAGCGCAAACACCAGCGCGACCCACACTCCGATGGCGAGTCCGAGCGCAATCGCGCGCCATTCCAGCGTTGGCGCCACATCGAGCGGCAGGAACTCGGCCACGAGGCCGGGCAGGGCGAACTGGATCGCGACGCCCAACGCCGTACCGGCCGCCGCGCCAACGAGCCCCATCACGAACGCCTGCAGCACATACAACGTGAGCACCTGTTTACCGCTCGCCCCCAGACATCGCAGTACCGCGACCGTATCAATCTTTGACACAACAAACGCGTGAATGCCACTGGCCACGCCGATGCCGCCGAGCAACAGGGCGATCAGTCCGATCACCGACAAAAAATCGGCCAGACGCGCGACCGCTTCGGTGAAGTCACGTTCGGTATCGGCCACCGTACGCACCCGCACGCGCGTGGGAATCGCGACGGGCAAGCCGGTCGCCGAGTCAACCGCAACCGAATCGTCAAGGCGTTCACCGCCACCCAACGCACCGGCGGCGCGCTCCGTCGATGATGCATTGTTGTCGCGATCTGCGTTGCGCGGATCCACGCGTCGACGCAACGAGCGCGCGAGTGCGGTGCTGGCGCGCGTGCCGTTCGCACCGTCGGGCAGTCGCATCACGACGTCGTATTCGGCGCGACTGCCGAACTGGAGCAAGCCCATCGCTTCGAGCCATCGCGCCGACACAAACACGCGCGGTCCGATCACGGCGGTGATGCCGGCATCGCCCGGCACGTTGTCGAGCGCACCAATGATGGTGAACATCTGCTGCCCGAGCCGCATCGAATCACCAACCACTGCGTCGAGCGAGACGAGCAGCGACGGATCGACATACACCACCGGTCGATCGCCGTGCACTTCACTCCACGTACCGGCCGGCAGCGTGCCGATGGTCCCGTAAAACGGATAGCCCTCCGACACCGCGCGCACCTGCACGAGGCGCGTGTTGCCACTCTCATTGGCTAGCGCCATCGACGCGAATGTGGTGATGCGTGCGTTCGGCGTACCGGCCACGGCCAGCGAGTCGAGCAGCGTGTCGACCACAGCGGGAAACACCGCGCGCGACGACATTTGCAGGTCACCACCGAGCAACGAACGCGACTGTTCGCGAATGGAGCGCGTGACATTGCCGGCGAACGAATCAATGGCCACGAGTGCGGCGACGCCGAGTGCGATCGACGACATGTAGAGCGCCAGGCGGCGGCGCGCCGTGCGGCTCTCACGCCATGCGAGGCGGGCCAGGGTGGCCGGGCGAAGTCCCTGCGGGCGCGACCGTGACGCTGGTCGATCGCTCATGTGGTAACCGGTGTGTGGGCGATGTCTTCTACCACATGACCGTCGGCGAGGCGGATCGTACGCTGTGTACGAGCGGCCAGCGCGGCGTCGTGCGTCACCAGCACCACGGTGGTACCGCGCTCTCGATTGAGCTCTTCGATCAGTTCGACGATGCGGGCACCCGTGGCACCGTCGAGATTGCCCGTGGGTTCATCGGCAAAGAGAATTGCGGGGGCGTTCACGAAGGCGCGCGCGAGGGCGACACGTTGTTGTTCACCGCCGGAGAGTTGCGTCGGGAAGTGATGTCCGCGACCATGTAGTCCCACGCGTTCGAGCAGTGCCTTCGCGCGCGCGGCGGCTTCGGCCGACGATACTTCACCGCGCAGTTCAAGCGGCACCTGCACATTTTCGAGTGCCGTCAACGTGGGAATCAGTTGAAAACTCTGGAAGACGAATCCAACCTTCTCACCTCGCAGTGCGGCGCGCGCATCTTCGTCGAGTGCTCCGATATCGGAGCCATCGAGTTCAATTGTACCGCGTGTGGGGGTATCAAGTCCGGCCAGCAGGCCCAGCAGGGTGGTCTTCCCGCTGCCTGACGGGCCGACGATGGACACGTACGCGCCGCGCGGAATCTCGAATGAGACGCTGTGCAGCACTGTGAGCGGTCGATCACCGCTGGAATAATCCTTGGACAAACCGCGAGCAACGAGCATGCGACTGGAGTCGGAGAAGCGAACGGGGCGGTGGACCGCCGGGTTGGTACTGGCCTTCGTGGCCGCGTGTGGAGGACAAGCTGACGAATCGGCGACACCGGAATCAACCGGGGCGTCCCCGCGCGGGGCAACCGGTGCTGCTGTTGGATTGGCGGATGGGCGCGCCGGCGTTGATCCGGCGCGTGGTCCGCGTGTGGTAATTCTGGGCACCAGTCTGACGGCCGGACTCGGCCTCGATCCGGACAGCGCCTGGCCCGCACTGGTACAACGCGCGGCAGACAGCGCCGGTGTCCGAGTCCAGATCGTCGCTGCGGGGCTGAGCGGCGAAACGTCGGCGGGCGCCCTGCGACGCGCGGACTGGGTGTTGTCGGAGCCGGCGGATGTCGTCGTGCTGGAGGTCGGCGCCAACGATGGGCTGCGCGGCGTGAATCCCGATACGACCCGCGCGACGCTCATCGCGCTGGTCGAACGGGTGCGTGCGAAACTGCCCGAGGCCACCGTGGCCCTCGTGCAAATGGAGGCGCCGCCCAATCTCGGCGCCGACTACACGCGGAGCTTCCGGGCGGTGTACGGTGAGGCCGCCACACGCACCGGCGTCACGCTGCTCCCGTTTCTGCTGGAGGGCGTGGCCGGAGAGTCGACACTCAATCAAACGGACGGCATTCACCCGAATGAGCGCGGCTCGCACGTCGTGGCCGCGAACATGTGGCGGGCCTTGCAACCACTGCTGGTGATGCCGGAGCGCTGAGTCTTCTCGTGTGCGTCAAGTTCAGCGTTCCTGCGCCGACACTACATGTGGTCGACGGCTTGCTTCGTTCCATGCTGACGCACACTCCGCGCTCCGTCACCGAACGTTCCTCTCGCCGTACCGTATGCCCGCGCTCCTCGCCCTGATCGATGCTGTTGTTGCCGAGTTGGGAGACGACGCACTCGTCGCCGGCATTCATGGACGCGCTGCCGTTCTGCGCAGCGGCGCGGGCAACGCGGCCGATTCCGTGGTTCGCGCCATCGCGTTAGTGCAGGCCACGAGCGAGCACGTCGGGCGCTCGTTGGTGGACACGTATCAGCTGGTCGGCGAGCGTGCGGTGCCGCTGCTCGCGCAGGCAATGGCGCAGCAGATGCGCCACCACGGCACCGCGCATACGTTTTGCCTGCACCTGAACTCGATCGTGCAGTCGGAATTGCAAGCGTTGATTCCGACCGTGCCGCTTCCCTTTGTCGATGTTGAAATGCTCGACTTGTCGGCGCTGCGTCTCAGTTTCATCGGAGACGAAAACGCGCTGGCACTGGCCCGCGGCTTGCTGGGCGGCGTGGCGCGTTGCTACGGGCAGGAAGCGCGATTTATCGAGGTGTCTGAATCCATGATGTCCCCTGCGGCGAGGGCGTCGGGACGGCGCTACGTGGACATCAGCTTCGTGGCTGATACGCGTGCCGAAGCAGCACACCATCGGCCAGCAGCGGACGATCGCCGTCGCGGTCCGCTTGCGGTTGCCCTCAAGGGGCTTTTTCGGTAAGCTTCGGGGTTAGTGTATTTCCTCGTGACCTTACTCGTACCTGACGGTTAATATGGCGCTTACAGCCACTCAGATCCGCCGCGGCATGGTGCTGGTATTCGAGGGCGACCCGTGTCGCATCATCGAGTTCCGCCATCACACCCCAGGCAACCTGCGCGCAATGGTGCAGGCCAAACTCAAGAATCTGCGCACGGGCAGCTCGTTCGATCATCGGTTCCGTGCGGCCGACACGATCGAGAAGGCGTCCATGGAAACGCGCGAACTGGAGTTCCTGTATCAGGGCGGCGACTCGTATCATTTCATGAACTCGGCCGACTACGATCAGTTCGAGCTCGATGCCGAGGCGCTGGGTGATTCGGCGCCGTGGATGCAGCCAAACATGAAGATTCTGGCCGAGTATTACGATGGGAAGCCCATTGGCATTCAGCTTCCGAACTCGGTCACGTACGAGATTGTGGAAACGGCGCCGGTGGTGCGGGGTGCCACGAAGACGGCGTCGTCGAAGCCGGCCAAGTTGGAGAACGGCGTGACGGTGAACGTGCCGGAGTTTGTGGAGCAGGGCACGCGTGTTCGCGTGAATCCGGCGACCGGTGAATATCTCGATCGCGCGAAAGATTGAGCGGTTCGGGGCACGGAGTTTGTTGCGGTGTTCTGTGCGCAACGACTTGAAACGCGCCGCAGGAGAGATTACACTTTGGGGCTCTGGCTCGCCCTCGGCGTAGTTTCGCAATGCTGGTGGTGAGGCCGGACCTCGCGAGAGCGAGCATGGTGGCCGTAGCTCAATTGGTTAGAGCACCGGATTGTGGTTCCGGGGGTTGCGGGTTCAATCCCCGTCGGTCACCCTGTGGTGCGCGGCCTGTGCCGTGTTTAGGTCCGTAGCTCAATTGGGAGAGCACCGGTCTCCAAAACCGGCGGTTGGGGGTTCGATTCCCTCCGGGCCTGTGCCGCTGTATATTGTTGGGCTTGGTTGGTTTGGCAGCTGTTCTTCTGGCGGTATCGTCTAGGGGACTAGGACACAGCCCTCTCAAGGCTGGAACACGGGTTCGAATCCCGTTACCGCTACTGCTGGGAAGATGTGAAGGTGGGTCCGGCAGGTTGGCGACTCCGCCTCGATTGGCCTCATCGTCTATCGGTTAGGACGCTACCCTTTCAAGGTGGAGAGACGGGTTCGATTCCCGTTGAGGCTATGTTGGGATGGGTATGTGCAGGATTGTTGGGGGCGTAGCTCAGTTTGGTTAGAGCACTCGACTGTCACTCGAGAGGTCGCGGGTTCGAGCCCCGTCGCTCCCGTAGGTTAGAGTTTGCAGGTGATTGCCTTGGTGGTGAAACTGGTAGACACGCCATCTTGAGGGGGTGGTGCCGAAAGGCGTCGCGGTTCGAATCCGCGCCAGGGCATACGATGTTGAGTAGCGGGGAGACCCTCACCCCGTCCGTACCTGAGTTCGCACCTGTTGCAGCACCTTGTTCGATCGGGCTCGGCCCGGTCCTCGCCACAGTAGCTCAGTGGTAGAGCACCCGATTCGTAATCGGGCGGTCATCGGTTCAATCCCGATCTGTGGCTCTTCACGCACGTTTTGAATTCCTGGTTTCCGGACGGCATCCGCATTGCGGGTGCCGTTTTGGTTTTCTGGTGTATTGGTTCTCTCCTGCGTCTTCACGGTCGTGCTCGCCGTGGCGTGGGTTTTTCCCCAACTTGTGGCTGCGCTGCGCAGCTGTCGGAGACTGTGTCATGCGAACGGGTGTGTTCAAGGCGGTGCTGGTGATGCTGAGCGTTGCGGTGCTCACGGCGTGTCAGGGCGCTGACGGAGCGGTCGGGCCGGCCGGACCCGAGGGCCCCGCCGGTCCGCAGGGACCGGCGGGTCTGGTGCGGTCCACGTACTTCGTCACGATCGCCGCCGACGGTTATGCGGAGCAGGCGCTTCCTGCCGCCTTCGGGACCAATCCGTCGCAGCCGCCGTTGCTGGCTTGCCACATCGCCGAGGTGCGCTCCGAAGGGTTGTGGCAGCCCGTGTCCGATGGGTACACGGCCACGAATCGCACGGTCTGTGCACTGGTGTTTGATGTGCCGGAGAATCGGTGGTACGCCGTGCTGATCAACGCACCGGCTGGGTGGACGGTGGCGTTCTCGGTGATCAGCGGGTAAGTGCGCGTGTGCGGTCGAGCGCCCTTGCTTGAAGTTGGGGGGCGCGCGTAGCTTCACTGAGTGGGTGAGTGATGCGGGTGTAATTCAGTTGGTAGAATGCCAGCTTCCCAAGCTGGACGTCGCCGGTTCGAGTCCGGTCGCCCGCTCTGTCCAGGTGCAAATTTCAAGTACTTGCAAAACGGCTGTATCCTCCGCGATGCAGCCGTTTTTGCGTAGCGCCCGTGTTGTGCCCCGTTTCGACGCGTCCGCTGCCACCTACCGCAGCAACGCCGCGAGTGACGCCATGGCCGCTCCCGGGAACGGCTGGCCCGCCCGGGCCACGTTGACCTGCCACGCGATCTGCGCGACGTCCAGCACGCCCGGATCGAGAACGCGTTTATTGTCCCGCTGCAACCAGACGAGGACATCTGCGAGGTGCCAGAGTGCGGTGCTGCCGTCGTGCACCGGCAGCGGGAAGCCGCTGGCGTGCCGCAGGCTGAGCGTACGCATCCGCTGCCGCGACACGCCGACGATGTTTGCCAGGTCCGTGAGCCCCACGAGGTCGGGGGCCGCCTCGATTAACCATGCCGAGGGCAGCGCGCGCCGTACGGCCTCGAGCGCGCTCCGCACCGCCGCGTCGACCGACACCGCCGTGCGCGTGAACGCGAGCGCCAGCCGCCCAGACTGGCCGATGCCCGCCAGCGCATCCTCACAGCCGACGTCGGCCAGTCGCTCGACGACTCCGGGGCATCGGCGGCCTCGCCGTTTGTACACTGCATGGTGCAGCGATCCACAACGCGTCGTAGGGCGCGGGCGTGCAGGACGCGACGTCCGCCGAGGACGACGTGCGGCGTCGATTACTCGCGTCTTGACTGCGGCACGCGAAACATGTCCAGTATTACTGTCCAACATACCAAGAGGAGTGCCACATGGCCGTCACCACGTACAGCTACGCCCGCGATCATCTGGCCAAGGTGTGGGACGAGGTTGAGAACAGCCAGACCCCGCTTCGTATTCAGCGCCGCGGTCATCAGGACATGGCGCTGATTCCAGCCGACGAGCTGGCGAGTCTTGAGGAGACCGCGCACCTGCTGCGCTCGCCTAAGAACGCGGCTCGCCTGCTGTCCGCCTTGGCTCGGTCTGCAGGGCGGACCAGCCCAACGGTCGAGCTGGCGGAGCTCCGTCGTCAGCTCGGCTTGGACACCGCGCGCTGAGCGTCGGGTCTCGTGGCTGGCACCAAGGGCGGGTCCGGCTCGCCGCGATCGAAGCGGAAGATGATCGTGCAGAACGAATGTCGTGAGGATCTCCGCCACTGGGTTTATGCGCCCCGCAAGACCGCACTCCGAGTGCTCGACCTCATGGACGCGACGCTCCGGGATCCGTTCAGTGGCATCGGAAAGCCGGAACCGCTGAAGCACCTTGGACCCGATATCTGGGCGCGTCGGATAACGGGCGTGGACCGATTGGTGTACAAGGTGTACCACGACGCCATCGACTTTTTGCAGGCGCGCTATCACTACTGATTGGCGCGCTCCGCGTGCCGCACACTGCGTTTCGCTTTTGGGCGTTGAACCAACCGGAGCGTTCCTCAACTGGTGCGACGCGGTCTCGACCAGAGATCGAGCGTGTCGAGCAGGAGTACGGCAACGTGCGGCTCGTCTCAGCAATGTGTGCGAGGCCGCTACTCGCGCTGCACCGGAGCCGCTACGCCGAACCCGCGATTCGCGTAAGCGCACCATCCGCAATACGCGCGACGCGCTCGGCCTCTTCCCAACGGGCGTACAGCGCGCGATCACTGCCTCCACCGGCTCGTCGCGTCCAATCCAGTGACGCTCGACGTGTTCACCGCAGAGCGCACCTCGGCGCGTGTGCCGCCCGCGCGATGGCCGACCGGTAGTGCCATCTGCAGCAGCTGCACCGCGTCCTCGCCGATTACGTCGCGCACAGGCGGGTCGATCGCGCTTGACTCGTCCCAGCTATGCGGCGCGCGCAACAGAGCGCTCGGCCATATCGCTATGCCGCGAACTCTGGCAGGAGCGGACGACCGATGCGCACGAGGTCGGTGCCATCGCTGAGGCGTGCGAGCGCAACGTTGTCGGTGGAGACGCGCTGGCGTGCGGTGCGAAAGGCGCGTTCGCACTCCTCCAGCGCCTCCCAGCGTTCCTCGACGGGAGCCAGGTTCCACCGCCCGCAGCGCGGACACACCGCCCACAGGCGTCCGCGTTCGCCGTCGACGGCAAGGCGGCGACCCACCGGAAAATGCTCGATGTGATCATTGACGCCGAGCGATGCGTGGCAGACTATGCACGTGGTGAACACAGGACACGCATTCACCGAGGGGTGCCGTGCGGCAAGCGCGCGACGGCGATGGTTCGTGGCGCACGCGATACTGGCGCTCTGCACATACATCGGTCGTCCCGCTGGCATTACCGTGATCGATGTGCGCGGCAACTTCATCTCGCTCTTCGATCGACGGTCAGGCGCATATTTTCGTCGCCGTGCGTTTGAGGGCAAATATTACTCGATCAGCGTCGGGCGCGACAGTCTCTGGCTCGGACTGTGGAACGCGCGAGTCAACACCTCGGTGGCATTGTGGAGCGTGGCCGACGACCGTATCACGCACCTGATTCCGCTGCCCGATGTGTAAGTGAGGTACCTCATGGATGTGTTCGTCAGTATTGTGTCGATAGACTTCACACAGGCGTGCGTCGATGCCCGGCTCCCACTCGGTCGCGACGCGCAACGCTGGATCTCGATTGCCGGAGGCACGCTCGCGGTGCTGGAACAGCTCGTGAACGCGTCGGACCGGCCCGTGACCATCGTGCGACGATTTCTGCTGGATCAGTCGACCTGCGCGTGGTTGCCAACGGGACGTGAGCCGATTGCACGCGAGGAGCAATGAGTCACCAACAACCAGCACACATCGATGTATACGTACGCTGACTATCCGCGGGTGGTGTGTGAGGACATCGTGCGGCTCCGTCGTCGTATCGAAGCCTCCGGCCTGCCGTCCCGCAGTACCGATTCCAACTTGATCATCGGTACGTGGAACGTGCGGCATTTCGGGAAGCTCCACCCGTCGTGGGATGAAAATCCTGACAGCCCAAAGCGGAACTTCCGCGGTCTGGCGTATATCGCCGAAATTGTGCGACGCTTCGATGTGATCGCGATTCAGGAAATCAAGCGCGATACCGTCGCCTTGCGCGTGCTCATGGATGACTTCCTGGGCCCGAACTGGGGACTGGTGCTGAGCGACGTGTCGGGGGGCGATCGCGGAAACTCGGAACGGCTGGGCTATCTGTACGATCGGCGGCGCGTGTCACCGTCCGGGTTGGCGGGCGAAATCGTGCTCCCGCCCGCCGCCGATTTTCAGGCGAGTGAGCAGTTCGATCGCACGCCCTACGTCGTCGGGTTTCGTGCCGGCAGCGAACGCTTCTCGCTGCTCACCGCGCACATCCGCTACGGTAAATCGGTGCTCGACCGGCGCCCGGAAATCGAGCGTCTCGCGCAGTTCACAGCGCGCGAAATCCGCGATCGCGCCCGCACCGTCGCCGCCGAAGAGGTGAACCTCATTGTGCTCGGCGACTTCAACATCGAGGCACGACGTATCGATGATCCGTTGTATGCCGCCTTCATTGCGGCCGGTCTCACGGTGCCGGAGCCACTGCGCGATGTGCAGACGAACTATGCGCAGGAGGTGAAGCACTACGATCAGATCGCGTGGTTCATGGGTGATCTGATGTTGCTCAGCCGTGGGGCGGCGGGTGTGATTGACTACCGCGGGTCTGTGTACAAAGAGCTCGGAGCGCGGCAGGTGACGGATCGTGTGTCGGACCATCTCCCGCTGTGGGTCGAGTTCATGATTGACCGGAGCACGGAATCGCTGGCGCGGACGCTCGGCGTGAACGGTGACGCGCCTGATCCGTTTGTCGATGTCGTTGACTGAGCGCGACGCGACGGAGTTATCACGCACCACGTTGCGCGTGGCTCAACTCGTGCTCGGTCTGATCGTGGCGGGGTTGCTCTTTGTTGGCCGATCGGAGCACTACTTCCCGCTCACGGGATGGCCGCTCTACGAGTCGATCCGCATCGCACGCCCCGATGCGTCGGTCAACGCCACGTACCTTCGTGTCGCGCTCGGCGATGGTGGAGTACGTGAGCTGCTGGCGCAAAAGTTGGTGGAGTACTCGCGGGCTGGGATGATCCAGGGAACCATCGACGCGGCAACCGCGCGCAACGACTCGCCAGCCCGTTCGGCCGCGCGCAAGCATCTGGCGCTGCTGATCTCCCTGAAGTTGGGCACGTCCGATTTCGACTCGATCAGTGTGTTTCAGCGGGTGTGGACCGTCGATCTTGCGCGCGTACCTCCGGTCAACATCGCTCGGCCGGTGATGTCCCTGCCCGTGGACCGATTCGCTGTCCCAAAATGAGCACGCTGCTCGCCCGATTCGATGAGTGGTGGACACGTCCGTGGCCGAACGCGGCCGGACGCTTCGGTTTGTATCGCATTGTGTTTGCGCTCAGCTACCTGTGGCATGTGAGTGAGTTCGACCTGCGCGCGCTCTTTGGCGCACCGCCTGGGCCTGAGTATTCCCTCCCGTTCCTGCAGCTGTTGCCGACGTCGCCGTCGATGTGGTTCCTCCAGGGTGTTGACGTGTTGCTGGTGCTGTCGCTGCTGCTGCTGGCGGCCGGAATTCGCGTGCCCGTGAGCACGGCATTGGTCTTGGTACTCGGGCTGATCCGCGAGGCACTGCTCAGCGAGTACGGTGTCGAAAACGGGAATCTGATGCCGGTCGTCTTCATTCCGCTGCTGGCGTTTGTCGGATCAGGGTGGGGGCACTCCTACTCACTCGACGCGTGGCGTGCGCAGCGACGGGGCGAGACACCAGTTTCGTCAACGAACGATTCGTGGCGTTACGCACTCGCGATGCGTTCCGTGCTCATTCTCCTGGCCGTATTGTTCCCAATGGCCGGCTTGTTCAAGGTGACCGGCGACGGAACGTGGCTGCGCTACGACGACGTGCTCCCGATGCTCCTGTTGCGGCGCAGCGTGGATTCGGTGGTGATGGGATGGTGGGCGAACCCCCTCGGGCCATGGCTGTGGGCGCACGCATCAATCGGCTACTGGATGCAGATCGGTGTGGTCGCGTTCGAGCTGTCGTTTGTCTTGCTTCTCGCGGGCGCCGCAGCACGTCGGATCCTGTTCGCCGCCGTGCTTGTGTTCCACGCGGTCAGTGCGTTGTGGGTCATGGTAAGTTTTGGAGGAATGCTCGCGGCGTATGCGTTGTTCGTCGATTGGGAGTCACTGTGGCAACCCGTCCGGGGGCGCGCCCTCGTCGACATGCTGCGGCGTCCGCTCCTGGCGCTTGGCCCTGACCGGTGTCTCGCGATGGTGTGCATCGTCGCCGTGGTCGTCGCGGGGACGTGGCACGCCGGCACACGACACGCCTTCACGCTCGGCGGGCTGATCAACTGGCGCACAATCTGGTTTGTCGTGGCGCCGGTCGGCCTTGGAGGAATCCTTCTGAGCTTCTGGCGCGACCTGGAGCGCCACCGATTTGCTGCCCGTGAAAGCAGGCGCGCGGCTATCGCCGATCGCGTTCAACTGTGACCGGGACTGATCGCAGCGCTGGACTGCGCGCAGTCGTACCACCTCGCGGGTGCTGCTTGTGGTGCTGACGGAAGTCTGGTTGTGGCTAGGCCCGTGAGAACGCTATTGGCCCAATGTGGGGTGGCCGATGTACGACACGCTGCCAAGCGTCGAGACATCGCGTGGCCAAGTGGATGCTCGCGCAACATGGCGCCGTGTTTGTGCAACCGATACGTCGTCTCCGACACGCCCACCACCGAGCAAACTGCGTTCAGGCGAAGAAAAAGCTCAGTGTGCACTCTCGACCGAACTCAAGCGCCGAGGCAAGGACGCGACGCAAGAGGGTTGGCCGGTTGCACGTTGAAATAATCACGGTACCGTGGGGCAAGACAATCACTTTTTCGTCCTGAACCGCAGTTCGCGGTCAATGTTCAGCGCCAGTGTGCCCGCGGCCTCGGCTCGCACAATCAACGCCGACGGCATCGCCACTACATCCAGCAGCCGGCCGGCGGTGAGTTGCGCCGAGAGATCAACACCGTCGGTGAGTTCACGGTTGATCGCACCTTCCACCTTCGTTCGCAGTTGCTGCAGCGGCTCCACTAGCGACAGCACAGCCGCTTCGCGTAGCATGGCGACCACCGCGTCACTTTGCATGTAGGCGAGTCCTTGCACGAGCAGGTCGCTTGTCGCCACGTCGAAGTTGAGATCGGGCACGGTCAGTTGTTCGTTTGCGATATCGAGCTGCGGTGTGCCCACCAGCCACCCTTCGCCGCGCACGGCACCGTCAAACTTCACGCCCAGTGCCACGCGACCGTCACCCACCGGTACAAGCCGCACGTTGGCGATGCGTACCCGCCGCCGCCATCGATTGAACGAACGTCCCACGAGTCGCTCACGGAGCAGTGCCGACGCTACGTCGTATTGAATGCTCGCTTCGAGCAATACGCGTGCACTATCGCCGACTTCCGAGAGCATTGGTTCAAGTCGCGGCAGCG
>JBBRDP010000061.1:0-17258 GCA_038203795.1 Gemmatimonadales bacterium | reverse complement strand
TTGGTATCGTTGACCACCATGTCGGAGGCGACTCATGGGAGCGCGCAAGACGGGAACGAAGGCTGCCACGGCGGCCGCACGTGTACTGAACAATCCCAAGGCCACCAAGGCTGCCAAGACCGCAGCCGGCAGTGCGCTCTCGCAGACGGGACGGGTCGCAAAAACCGGCAAAGTCGCGGCGAGTGCCGCTGGGGAAGCGTTGTCCGCGCAAAAGACTTCGCCTCGCGGCCGCAAGGCGGCGGGCAGTGCGCTGGCGCAGTCGCCGAGGAAGAAGGCGAAGCCGGCGGGATAGTGTACGGCACGGAAACGTCATGACGCCTGCGTTCGGCGCTGCCGCCCTGGTCGTCATCCCGTTGATCGCGCTTGCCGCTGCCCCTCGGATTGATGCGCTGACGGGGGTCATGCTCGGACTCGTCACCTTCATCGCGGTGGTGATCCATCGCTACGCGCGCCGCTACCTCGACGGTCAGCCCGCAGCGGCCCACTATCGGCTCTGGTTCACCGCGACGGTGGCGGCGACGTCGCTGCTGGTCACCGCAGGCGACCTGCGCGTGCTCGCGATCGCCTGGACCGTCTCAAGTCTTTCGCTGCACCAGCTGCTGACGTTCTTCGCCGAACGACCGCAGGCGCAAGTGGCGGCGCACAAGAAGTTCCTGCTGAGCCGACTGGCCGACATGGCCGTCTACTCGGCGGTGTTCCTGATCGGTCGCGCGTTCGGCACCTACGACATTGCCGGCATCGGGACGGCGGCGGCGGAACTGGGGACGTTGCCCACCAGCGTGCACGCGGCCGGATTCCTGCTCGTGGCCGCCGTGGCGCTGCGATCGGCGCAGCTGCCGTTCCACGGCTGGCTTATTCAGGTGATGGAATCGCCGACACCCGTGTCCGCGTTGTTGCATGCGGGCGTGGTGAACATTGGCGGCTATGTGCTCATCCGCCTCGCGGCCCTCATGGGCCTGCTGCCGGGGCCCATGATCGCGATGGTGGTGATCGGTGCGACGACGGCCGTGCTGGCGGCCTTGGTCATGACCACGCGCGTCAGCATCAAGGTGGCGCTCGCCTGGTCGACGGCGGCCCAGATGGGCTTCATGCTGCTGGAGTGCGGCCTCGGTGCCTGGGAACTGGCGCTGCTGCATCTGGTGGCACACTCCTGCTACAAGGCGCACGCATTTCTGGGGTCGGGCGGCGTCGTGGCCGTGCACTCGCGTGCCGTGCTGGCACCGCCAGCTCCGCGCGCGACCGTGTGGCGCTGGCTCGGCGGTGCGTTGGGCGGTGCCGCGCTCGCCGCGCTGGTGTCCGTCATTGCCTGGCCAAACGCGGCCAACGACCCGCGCGCGTGGGTCGCGATCGGGATCCTGGCGCTATCGCTCGCGCCGTTCTTCGTACGGCTTCCGTTGGCTCATTCATGGCGCATAAGTGTCCAGTTGATGGCTTCTGCTTTAGGCGTGGCAGTGCTCTACGCCGCATGGCATGCAGCATTCGTGGCGATGCTCCCCACGCCAGAACTGTTCGTGCCCGGGCTCGCGTCGATCGTGATTGCGCTTGGCGCCTTCGTCGCGCTGTTCGTGGTGCAAGTGCTCGTGACGGTGCATCCGCGCGGTCGGGCCGCACGCGCACTGCACGCGTGGGCCTTCGCCGGCTTCCACCTCGACGAACTGTTCACCCGGGCCACGTTCCTGCTGTGGCCGCCTCGGCACGAACGTCTGGAGGCAGCGCGCCTGCGCACGACCACTCCCACGCTTCGCGAAAGGTCGGCCTGATGCCGGCCGCTGTGCACGACGCAGCACCGCGCCCCGCGGCCGCGATTGCCGACGACACACGCGGTGCCGTCGACACCGCCTGCGCCCGCATCGCCCCCGCTTGGCCGCTGGATCGTCTGATTGCCGTGAATCCCTGGTGGGGATACGTCGACCGCCCCATCGAAGCAGCCGCCGCAGAGTTGGCGGCCTTGGGTGGCCTGCGTCTCACCATGCCACGGGCGTGGTTCCGCGCCCGCTATGAGGCTGGCGCCTTCAGCGACGCGCAGCTGGCACGCGCCCACCAGTTGCTGGGCGAACCCGTGCCGTTGGCGAGCATTCGCGGGGCGCTGGTGGGCGACGAGCCAGCACTGCCGTCGTGCCGCCTTATGACCGACCTGGTGGACGACACGCGCGAGACAGTGCGCCACGCCGCGTGGCGTGACTTCGTGGCGGAGCACCTGAGCCACGCGTGCGGCGCCTGGTTCGGCGACGGCCAAGCCTCCTGGCCGGCGATTCGAGACGCTGGACTCTACGGTTTGTGGCACGAAATGTCGCAGCACGACGCGGGCGTGCACCTGCTGATGGGACTACCCGGGTTCCGCAAATCCGTGTCGGACCTGCCGCGCGACCCGCATCGGCTCATCGCGCTCGCCGTTGACGAACTCGCCGTACCGGCGGCGCTGCAACCGACATACTTCACGGCGCTTTTGCTCAGCGTGTCCGGCTGGGCCAGTGCCTGCGCGTTCCAGCGGTGGGACGCGCGACTGGGCGGCCGCGACGACGATCAGATCGAGCGACTCCTGGCCGCGCGGCTCGCGTGGGAACTGGTGCTCTACCGCGTGAGCGGCGCGCCAACGCTGGCCGCTCGTTGGGTTCAGGCGCGCCACGAATGGCCACGCCTCGCGAGCACCATTTACGACGAGCAGGCCGTGGACTGGGTGCTGCAGCGCACGCTGGAACTCGCCTATCAGGAGCCGCTGGTCGCCCAGCTGGCGGGTTCGCGCGATCGCGTCGCCGCGACACCCTCGGTGCAGGCCGTGTTCTGCATCGATGTGCGCTCCGAGGTGATGCGCCGCGCGCTCGAAACATCAATGCCGAACGCGCAGACGCTCGGCTTTGCCGGCTTCTTTGGCCTCCCGATCGCCTATCAGGCCGCCAATGGTGCGATTCGGCCACAGTTGCCGGGGTTACTCTCGCCGGCGTTCGTGGTGGCCGACACCGGTGCCGAGGCGTCGGCCGTGCTCGCTCGTCGCGGCGAGTCTGTGGCCATGTCTCAGGCGTGGCAGGCGTTTACTGGCACCGCGGCGTCGGTGTTCACCGCCATCGAGGCGACCGGACTTGGCGCTGCGGTGTCGCTGCTACGCAATACGTTCGGGCCGTCGGCCCCTTCGCTCGATCCGCTGCGCGGCGTGCTCGCGTCGACGCGTGGTACGCTCGACCCGCGCCTCATCGCCGGGTCTGCGGACACCAGTGCGCCCGATCTCACGGCGCGCGCGCAGCTGGCGGCTGGGGCGTTGCGCGGCATGAGTCTCACCACCGGCTTTGCGCGCCTCGTGACAATGGTGGGGCACGGCGCAACCACCTGCAACAATCCGCAGGCGGCCGGACTCTCGTGCGGTGCCTGCGGTGGGCAAAGTGGCGAAGTGAATGCACGCGTGCTCGCGGCACTGCTCAACGATTCCGCAGTGCGTAGCGCACTGGTGACGATGGGCGTCATGGTACCGAACACGACGCACTTCCTGGCGGGGCTGCACGACACCGTGACGGATGACGTCACGCTGTACGACGTGCAACACGTGCCGGATTCGCACCGCAGCGACGTGACCGTCTTTCAACACGCGCTCGCCCAGGCTGGCGCACGGGCGCGTCGCGAGCGGGCACCGCGCCTGGGCCTGTCAAACGAGGGCGCGACGGATGATCGGCTGTTGCGCACGTTGCGCCGACGTGCCGCTGATTGGTCGGAGGTGCGCCCGGAGTGGGCGCTCGCGCGCAACGCGGCATTTGTGATCGCACCGCGCGAGCGCACACGCAACGTGATGCTCGACGGTCGCTCGTTTCTGCACGAGTATCAGTGGGAGCAGGACGACGGATTCGCGGTGCTTGAGTTGATCCTGACCGCGCCGATGGTGGTCACCAACTGGATCAACCTGCAGTACCACGGTTCAACCGTCGATCCGATGCGCTTCGGCAGCGGAGACAAGGTGCTGCACAACGTGGCCGGCGGGAATGTTGGGGTGTTCGAGGGCGCGGGTGGTGATCTGCGCATCGGCCTCGCGCTGCAGTCGGTGCACGACGGTACGGAATGGGTGCACGAGCCGCTTCGACTGTCGGTGTTCGCGGAGGCACCGGCGGCGGCAATCGACGGCGTGATCGCGAAGCACGCGGTGGTCCGGCACCTTGTTGAAAACGGCTGGCTGCACCTGTTCCGTATTGATCCGGCCGACGGTGTGGTGTATCGTCGCGCCATGCAGACGTGGCACGTGATGCCGTGAGCCACACGCGTCACAGAAACGCCGAACGCTCCGTGATGATCGCACGATCGGCGGGTAAGTGCGACTGTTGCTCCGCCAACGCGAGCGTGCGTTCGGCGTGGCGGAGCGCGGCCGCGCGCATGGAGTGGTCGCCAAGGCGGGCCAGCGCCTCGAGGCCTCGCAGGAGTCGTAAGATGACCTCGATCGTGCCGACGCCATCGCGCTCGATGGCCGTGAACGCGTCATCGAGCATGTCGTGCTCCTTGAGCGGCGGTACACTGATGCGGTCGTAGCGAACGGTTTCCGTGCTGTCCGCGTCACCGTGCGCGTTCCAGTCGAGCAGGAGGCGAACCAGCACGCCGGTCACGTCGATCGCGGTGCCGGGATCGTTGACGGCGGGCGACAGCGCGCGACCAGCGATCTGCGACAGCACGACGAGGCCGAAGCGCGGGTCGTCTTCGAACGTGCGATCGCGGCCAATCACGAAATGCTTTCGAATCAGATGGCGCAGGCTCTCGGCATCGTTCGGCGGTGGGCTCACGCAGTACCCGATCGCGCGGTCTGGCGTCACGAACGCGCCAGGCAGCGACACGAGCTCGAAACGCAGGTTCGCTTGGGAGGCGGCGTGTTGCAGTCCGCTCATGTCGATGTGCTGCAGGAATCCGACCTCGTCAGCATAGAGCGCGAGCCCGTGGCCGGTGGCCGTGCGCAGCGGCTGTCCCCCAAGAAACGGATTGGCACGCCGCGCGCGCAACGACCGGGTGGCGACACGCTCGACTTGTTCGATCGTGACACTCATTCGGCCAAGCCGCGCGATGCGATCGATCCACGCCACGAACATCAGCACGACGAAGGTGAGCACGAGCAACGTCAGCACAAACAGGACGAATCGGCCGCCCGGCCCGAAGTATTGATTCTTGGACGCGATCAACCCGACGATGCTGTAGATAAACGTCGAGACAAACGCTGACAACGCGTTCTGCGATAAGTCGTCGGAGATCACGAGCGGAAACGCGCGCGGCGACGCGGTGTTGCTCGCCGATGCGTAAGCCGACACCATCGACGCGACAGCAAGGGACGCAATCACGAGCACACTCGACGCCATGATCGACAGCAGCGTCTGAATCGATTCCACGGTCACCACAGGCACGATGTCGGCGAGCGCCGTTCGGTCGGCTAGCTTCGCCGCCACAATGCCCACGAGCGAGACCAGCGAGGCCAGCAGCGGTTTGATCCACAGCTTCTCGCCCAGACGCTTGAGCGCGAACTTCGCACGTTCGCTGAGTCGTGCAAACTTCACGCGCGGTGCTCCGGTCGGTAGGGCAACGCGGTGGCGTCACCAGTGATGCAATGGCGCGACGTGACGTCGTCGCACCTTGAAAGTATGGTCCGCGAGCCGCGAAACACCATGAGGCACCCGCGTTGCTCGCATTGAGGGCGGCCGGCCATCAGGCCGCGTCCCACCGCTCGCGGCCCAGGAGCTCGCGCAGCAGCGGGTTGGGGAAGCGCCGAGCCAGCGTGATCGCATGAAAGTGCTCGGCGAGGTCCGGAAGCCGCGCGATTTCCACCAGGTTGCCCGAATCGAGTTCATCGCGGACCACGATGGTCGGCACTACCGCGAGCCCGACCCCCTCACGCGCCAGCAGGCGGAGCATGGCCATGTCGTCGACCTCGGCGGCGATGCGCGGGATCACGCCCAGGCGGTCTACCAGCGCATCGAAACCAATGCGGATGCCCGTTTCGGCGGCGGGGAGCACGAGCGGTTCGTCGCGCAGGATGTCCGTGAGGGAGCGCGTGGCAGAGGCACGGTCGGCGTGCCCCACGAGACTCACCGCCTGGTCGGCCAGTGCGTGCGTGACCCACGGCGTGGCGGCGTCGCGCGGCGGCACGGTGTTCGCAAGCACCACGTCGAGCCGGTGCGCCTCGAGCCCGCGCAAGAGATCGGCAAAGCCGCCTGAGCGCACCACGATCTCCACGTCGTTGCGGCCAAAGAGTGGGCGCAAAAACTGAAGCTGGAAGTTGCGCGAGAGCGTGGCCATGGAGCCCACCCGCAGCACGATCCGCTCCTGCCCTCGCGCCTGCAACGTGCCCACCAACTCGTCGCTCATGGCGAAGATCGCATCGGCATGATCGAGCGTGATGCGGCCAGCCTCCGTGAGCACGAGCTGCCGGCCACGACGCTCGAAGAGGGCGTGCCCGAGGTCAGTCTCCAGCTTCTGAATCTGCACCGAGACCGCCGACTGCGACACGTTCAAACGGCTGGCGGCACGCGTCAGGTTGCCTTCGTGAGCCACGGCCCGGAAGTAGTGCAGGTGGTGGAAGTTCACGTTTCGCATGGCTTGTGAGTTCTATTATACAGAACGTTCTGATCTAAACAATATAATGGACGCATTAATCTGAAACGGATAGCTATAGGTCCACGGAGGATTCCATGACGATTGCCCAGATCAGTCCACTCGCGCTGTTCCCCTTGCTCGCCCCGCTGTCACTGTTGCTCGTACGTCTGCTCTCACTCGGCCAACCGGGCCCCAACCCCGCCCGCGTGATCGTTGCCGCCCGCCTGGCGAGCCTGCTCTCGCTGCTGGTGGCCGGCGCTGCGGTTGGCCTGCTCGTGTGGCAGGGCCCGCTCGTGAGCCCGCTGTTGGGCGTGGAAGGCTGGGGCGTCTCGGTGCGCCTCGACGCGCTGAGCATCGTGATGTTCGCTCTCGTGGCATTCCTGGGCGGCTTGGTGCTGCGCTTCAGCCGCCCGTACCTCGACGGTGACGCGCGCCATGGCGCATTTCTGGGCGCGCTTGCGCTCACCATTGGCTGCGTGCTGCTGCTCGTGGTCTCGGGAAACCTGGGCCAGCTCACGGCCATGTGGATCGCCACCAGCTACGCCCTGCACCAACTGCTGCTCTTCTATCCCGACCGGCGCGGCGCGGTAATCGCGGCCCGGAAGAAGTTCATCTTTGCGCGTCTGGGTGACGCGACGCTCATCGCGGCTGCCGTGTTGTTGGCCCGCGCCTTCGGCACCGCCGACCTGGGGGAGCTCAAGCTGCTCGCCGCCGCCGCGCTCGAGGCGGGCACGGTGCCGGCCGGTGTGTCCGCCGCCGCCATCCTCGTGGCGCTCACGGCGGCGCTCAAGTCGGCGCAGTTCCCCACGCACGGCTGGCTGGCCGAAGTCATGGAAACGCCCACGCCCGTCTCGGCGCTGCTGCACGCCGGCATCCTGAATGGCGGTGTATTCCTGATCGCGCGGCTCGGCGAGGTGATGCTGCTCTCCCCCACGGCGCTCCACCTGCTGATTGTGATTGGCGGCTTCACGGCCGTGTTCGCATCAGTGGTGATGATCACGCAGACCAGCGTGAAGGTGTCGCTGGCCTACTCAAGCGCGGCGCACATGGGCTTCATGCTCATGCTCTGTGGACTGGGTGCGTACCCGATCGCGATCCTGCACTTGGTAGCGCACTCGTTCTACAAAGCCCACGCGTTCCTCTCGTCGGGCAGCGTGGTGGAGACGGCCCGCGCGGTCAATGTGCCGGGCGGCAAGTCGGTGCCCGCGTTGGCGTCGCTCCTCGTGGGACTCACGCTGGCCGTGTTTACCGTCTGGGGCGTTGGCACGCTCGTGGGCGGTGAGTTGGTGCAGTCGCCGGTGTCGCTGGGTCTGGCGGCCATGCTCGCCGTCGCGATCACGCAGCTCTACGGCCAAGGCGTTTCCGGACGCCTCGATGGTAGCGTGGTGGCGCGCACGACGTTCGCCGCCGCCGCCGTGTCGCTCGCCTTCTACGCGCTTGAGATCGGCGCGACATGGGTGCTCGGCGACGCGGTGCCCATGGCGATCACCACCGATGCGCTCACCGTGGGCCTGATGGTGGCGATCGTCGTTGTCTTCGCCGTGGTGACCTCGGTGCAGCTCCTGCTGCCGGGCATCGGCAGTTCGCCGCGTCTGGCCTCGCTGTACGTGCACGTGAGAAACGGCTTCTACGCCAATGCTCGCCTCGACCGCCTCGTGGGTGCCCTGCGCGCCCCGCTCACGCGCCCCTGACCCTGGAGCTATTCACATGACCACTGCCATTTCGCCCGAATCCACGACGGCCACCACCCTCGCGGCGGTGCCGTCGGACGGCTTCGCGACCGCCGACGCGCGCGCGCTCGACGCCGTCGCTCAGGCCACGCGCACCATCGCTCCGGTGTGGCCGCTCAAGCATTTCGTGGCCGTGAATCCGTTTCTCGGGCTCGCGGAACAGACGTTCATGCACGCCGCGCAGACGCTCGATCGCGTGGCGGGTGCCCGTCTCACAATGCCGCGCTCCTTCTACGCCGACGCCATCACCACTGGGCGCATCACCACGGCGAACCTCGAACGGGCGCTCCGTGAAGCACGCGCGGCGATGCCCGCAGCACTCGCGGCGAGGCTGCCGGCCAACGCCGACGCGCTACGCAAGAGCGCATCACACGACACCGGCGCGACGTCACCGGCGAGCACGGTACAAACGGTTACCGACGTGGCCACTTCGCTCACGGGCACCGAGTGGTCGCGCTTTACGACCGAGCGTATTTCGTCGTGGGCCGCGACATGGTTCGACGATGGGCAGGCGAGCTGGCGCTCACCGTGGCGCGACCTGCCGCCCTACTCGGCATGGCGCGCCGAGGCGTTGGTGGATCGCACCCCGGAGGTGATGGGCATTCCGCGCTTTCGCGCCCTCGTGGCCTCGCTGCCAGCCACAGCGTCCGAGCTGATTCCCGCCGCGCTCGCGCGGCTGAGGGTGCCTGAGGCGGCGCTCAGCGACTACCTGCAACGCGTGCTCATGCAGGTGGGAGGATGGGCCGCCTACGCCCGCTACCAGGTGTGGAACAGCGAGCTGTATGGGCAGGAGGACGACACGCTCACGCAGTTGCTTGCGGTGCAGCTCGCGCACGAGGTGATTGTGCTCGACGCGTTCGCGTCACGCGGGCTCGACGGCGCGTGGCGGTCGGCGTGCCGCGCGATGGCCATGCCGGCCGAGTCGGCGATGTCTCCGCAGTTGGCGATCGACGTTGTACTTGCCGGTGCCTACGAGCTGAGCTGGCAGGACGGGCTCATCACGCGCATCAACGGTACTGCTGCGGCGGCGATCGCCAACACGCCCGCGAGCGTCCGGCCGAGTGTGCAGGCGGCCTTTTGTATAGACGTGCGGTCGGAAGTGTACCGGCGCGCGCTCGAGTCAATGCATGCGGGGATCGAGACGATCGGTTTCGCGGGGTTCTTCGGCTTTTTTCTGGAATACGTACCGGTGGGGCAGGAGCACGGCGGCGCGCAGTGCCCGGTGCTGCTGACCCCCAATATTACGCTCGCCGAAACGGTGCAGGATGCCCCGCAGGAAACGTCGCGTGTCGGGGCCGAGCGGCTGGCGGCGCGGCGTGGGCTGAGTGTGTGGAAGTCGTTCAAGATGGGCGCCATTTCCTGCTTCGGCTTCGTGGGCCCGGTGGGGCTCGCGTACGCGCGTAAACTGGTGACCGACAGTTTCGGGTTCACGCGTCCCGTCCCACATCCGTCGCTCGACGGCATTTCGGCGGCCACGCAAGCGCGTCTCGGGCCCACGTTGGAGCCGTCTGAACTGGCCGGCCGCGCCACCGGCATCGCCCCGGACGCGCGTCTCGCGATGGCGGAGACGGTGCTCAAGGCCATGTCGATGACCGACAATTTCGCGCGCCTCGTGCTGCTCGCGGGTCACGGTTCGTCTACGGTGAACAATCCGCACGCCACCGGGCTCGACTGTGGTGCCTGCGGTGGGCACACGGGCGAGGCGAACGCCCGCGTGGCAGCGGCGGTGCTTAACGACCCGGCCGTGCGCGCGGGCTTGACCGCGCGAGGGCTGCCGGTGCCCGCCGATACCATCTTTCTGGCCGGTCTGCACGACACTACCACCGATGACATGACGCTTTTCGACATCCACACTGTGCCGGCGTCGCACGCCGACGATCTGGCCTGGCTCAAGTCGCAGCTCGCGGGCGCGGCGGTGAAGGCGCGTGCCGAGCGTTCGGGCGGGCTCAAGGTCGCGCACGTGGCAGACATCGACGACGCGGTGCGGTTTCGCAGCCGCGACTGGGCGCAGGTGCGGCCGGAATGGGGACTGGCGGGGTGCGCGGCGTTCATCGCGGCACCGCGTCGCCGGACGGCCCACGTGGACTTGGGCGGACGCGCCTTCCTGCACTCGTACGAGTGGGAGCAGGATACCGGTTTCGGCGTGCTGGAGCTCATCATGACCGCGCCGATGGTGGTGGCCAGCTGGATCAACCTGCAGTACTACGGCTCCACCGTCGACAATGACCATTTTGGCTGCGGCAACAAGGTGCTGCACAACGTGGTGGGAACGCTCGGCGTGCTCGAAGGGAACGCGGGGGACCTGCGCACGGGGCTGCCGTGGCAGTCGGTGCACGACGGCGAGAAGCTGGTGCACGAGCCGCTGCGCCTGAATGTGGTGATCGAGGCGCCGATCGAGGCGATGAACGCAGTGATCGCGAAGCACGAGGGAGTGCGCGCCTTGTTAGACAATGGCTGGCTGCACCTGTGGTCGATGGACGATCAGGGGACGATGTCACACCGCTATACGGGCGGGCTGGAGTGGGCGGTGGTGGCGGGCGGGGCGGAGGAGGAACGGACGGCGGCCTGACACGGCGGCAGCAGCGTTCACCTATTCAACGTGATCGCTGATCGCGATCGGGAAGCGCTCACGACGGAAGTGGATCTGTCGCTGCCGGCGGAGCGCGTCGTTCGCGCGCATGACCACCGCAGGTGATGATGTCCTCTGCGATCCACCGGTGGAAACCGAAGGTAGACGTCAGGCGGTTAGCGAAGCCTCTGGGCACGCTGAGTCCACGTACGCAGACCGCCGTGTTGACGACGCTCGGCGAGATGTTTGCGCTGCAGGCCACACGCCATGATCCGTCATACGTGCGCGTCGCCAATCGTGGGGTGATCACCGATACCGACAGATGCGCTGGACGTCTGACGGGAGCAGTGTGTGCATGCGCTGCCAACGGTCCGCCCGCACCGTGAGGCGCGTCGTGTCTCACACTCGACAACATGGAACCGCTCGGCAATTTTCTTAATAACACGCGCGGCGTGCCACCATGGGTGGCGTCGCTGGTCCTGATCACCGTGGCGACGGCCGTCGTGAATCAGCTCGCGCAGTTCGCGCTGCGGCACGCGGGCCGTCTGGCGTAACGTTCGTCCAATAGTTGGGACGACGCCCTGGTCACCAGCGCCGGCCGCCCGCTGCTGATGCGAGCCGCGTGCAACACAAAGTGATTGAGCGGCGGTCGGCGCAGCCCGACGGCCTCGATCGCACGACGGTCGACGCACTGGGCAAACTTGTTCGCTTGGTGGTGCTCATTGTCACAGCGCTGATCATCGCGCAGACCGTGGGCATCAAGATCGGTGGCTTGCTCGCACTCGGTGGGGTTGGTGGGCTGGCTGTCGGTCTCGCGGCCAAAGACCTGCTCGCCAACTTTTTTTGGCGGACTGACGATCTATCTCGACCGCCCGTTCAGCGAGCGCGAGTGGATCCGCAGTCCCGACCGCAGTATCGAAGGCACGGTGGAATACATCAGTTGGCGTCACACGCGCATTCGCGGATTCAATAAAAATCCGATTCACGTACCGAACGCGGTGTTCACCACGATCGTGGTGGAGAACCCGTCGCGCATGAGTCACCGCCGGATCAGGGAAGTGATGGGTAACGCGGTGCAACGTCACGTGATATCATGGTGTACACGTTCACGAAGACGGCGGTCTGGACGGAATTTCATCACGTCAAGCAGGACGTCCTGCTCGAGATCAGCGCGATCATTGCGCTGCATGGTTCCGAGATCGCGTTTCCCACCCAGACGCTGAATGTCGCGACCGTGCCGGGCACGTTGTCACCGTCCTCTGACGTACCTTACAGCACGCTTGTTCCTGCACGTATCCTCATCTCCGCCCGCACATGTCCCAGCTCAAGGCGTGGATCACGCTTGTGGTGACGATCACGTTCGTCAGCTCGCCGGCGTTCACGTCGCCGTTCAGTGGCTTCTCGCAAGATCAGTTGCCGATACCGCAGATCGATCCGCCGGTGCAGCCGGCCGGCTACGCGTTTTCCATTTGGGGGCTGATTTATGGTTGGCTGCTGGTGTCGGCGGTGTACGGCGTGTTCGCGCGTCGCACCGACCGCGCCTGGGATCGTGCACGCACGCCGCTGGCAATCAGTCTCGCGCTGGGCACGCCGTGGCTTGCCGTGGCCAACCGCAGCGCGATCTGGGCCACGGTGCTGATCTTCGGTATGGCCATCGGCGCCATCGTCGCGTTGGCGCGCGCGCCGCACACCGACAGCAAATGGTTGCGTTCGCCCGTGGCCATCTATGCGGGATGGCTCACTGCAGCGGCGTTTGTATCGCTGGGCAGCACGGCAGCCGGCTACGGACTGCTCGCCAACAGCCTCGGCTGGGCGTTGATCAGCATCACACTCGCACTGCTCGTAGCGGTACTCGTGCAGCGCGCGGTGCCACGTGCTCCGTTGTACGGCGCGACCGTGATCTGGGCGCTGGTGGGCATCATGGTGGCCAACGGCGGCGACCCGCTCGGCGTGACATTGTTGGCGGGTGCGGGGCTGTTCGTGCTGGGATCATTGCTGGCGTCGCAGCAGCGGCAGCTCGCGACGCGGCGGTAGCCTGAACCCATGACGCAACCACGCGCTTGCGCCGCCGGCTCACTCCGTTTCTGTGCACGCGTGTGGGCGGCGTTCACCCTCACGACGCGCTCATGACGCGCTCATGACGCGCTGTCGTTGTCACTCCCAATCACCGTCACGTCTTCGCCCAGTACATCGTTGACATACAGCGTTTGTACAAAAATGACGATAACGACGACAATCGGAGTCGCCACCGCCACACCAACGATGCCGGCAAGAACGCCGAGGATCGCCTGCGATGAAATGAGTAGTGCGGGCGGCATCGATATCGCCTGCTTCTGAATAAGCGGAGTGATGACATAGCTCTCGGCGAACTGCACGCCCGCGTAAATCGCCAACACGGTGAGTAGCGCCTGAGAGCCTTCACCAAGTGCAACGGCGAGTGCGGGGACGATGGCAACGATCGGCCCGATGTAGGGGACGAACGAGAAGATCGCCGCAATCAAGCCCAGAGTCAGCGCCAACGGGATGCCGAACACCATGAGCGCTACCGCAGTCAGCACTCCGACAATCGCCATGGACGAAATGCGGCCGGCCAGCCAGTAGCCCAGCCCTGTTCCGACGGCCGCGAGAACTTCCCTGGCGCGCGGACGATGATTGCCGGGTACCAGTTTCACTAGCGCGTTTATGTACAGGTGCGGGTCGATTGCCAGGTAGATGCCGACGAACAGGATGATGAAAACGTTTGGCAGCATGCCGAATACTGAGGAGAAAACGGTTGACGCCGCTTGCATGGGCACGCCGTCCGGCAACACGGCACTCAACGAATCAGGCAGCCGCTCAGCGATGTAGGATCCCCATCCAAACTGGCGTAACCAATCTTTCGCTTTCGCCATCGACTCGGGCATCCGCTCGGTCAGCGCTATGCCCTGCTCTGCAATGCGCGGACCAAGGAACCAGCCTGCCGCAGCAATGAGGACAATCATGCAAGCGAGTACGACGGCAACCGACATCGTGCGTGAGAGCGGCGAGATACGGCTCAACCATCGGGCAACGCCGTCAATCAGCACCGCCAGCAGAACGCCTGCGAAGAGAATCAGCACGACGCCGAAGACGGCTTGGAGCGTGTGGTAAATCACCGCGACCAGCGTCGCGATGCCAACAACGATCAGGACGCGGCGGACGAAGTCGGATGTGGATAGAGTCATGCGAAGCGCTCTGGATGAAGGCCAAGCCGAGGCGAGGCACTGATGGCAATGACGCGAAACACTCGGATCGATGCGGTGAGCGTCGCGCTGTGCGATACCGAACTCTATATGCCTGTACCGCAGATGCCGATGCTTATTCAAAACGATGTGTGCGGCATGTCACGCAGCGCACGAATTGCCGTTAGTACGCATGGCGAGAGCAGCGCCGAGGCGTCGTGACACCTGCGTTGGCAGAATTTGTGGCACTGCAGCGCGCATACCTCACAGGGTCCACGCGAAATCACCACCGGCGTGCGATGTTGCCGCGTCGTGTATCGTCGGATATTCACGTGTCAGCGGCGATGCGCTCGCGCTTCGTGCAGCATGCAGAGCGCCGCCGGCGGCGCACTTACGCCATGGGGAACGCGGAATGTCATCACACAAGAAGCGCACGCAGCGCCAGCGCCGAGCGCCAGCGCCGGAGGCGTCGTTCGCATCCTCAAACGCGAAAGCAGATGCGCATGCGCCGAGCATGCATCAACCGCGCGGCGCGCGTGCTGGGCTCGGCAAGGCTGCGGCGGCCGGTCGTGTGCGATATGCGCTGAACTCGCCGCACGTTGATCGTGCCGCCGGAGGTGAGTTCGTGCAGCAGCAGGCGCGTCCATCACGTGACAGCACCGACTCCTGACGACCACTCGGCGTGCGACAACCCGGCATGCGCCAACCCGGCATGCGCCAACCCGGCATGTGCCGCGTGCGTTTGACGGGGATCTCCTTGACGTACGTTTCCGTCACGAGCACGTTCGTCGCGACTCCGGCGTTCGCGTCGCAACGAACAGGAGCACACCGCGCACAGATACTCGCCCCCACTACGGGCTGGACGCGCGTCGCCATCGGTACGCCGTGAGAGCGCACGCGCGCCGCCGGTCGCGTCGAGGCACGGTTGGCGGCGCCAGAAGCGCGAGTCCCGAACGCCGGATTGCACGGAGCATATATTGACGTCGTGAACTGCGATTCCGAAAATCGCGTTGGCGGGTCAGTTGGCTCCAATCGGTAACCATTGCAAAGTGATCAGATGACCACCGGTGAGCCGCAGTCTGTCGGTATCTTCGACGAACTCGACGTCGCACGAATACTCGAGCGTGCGGCCGCCTCAGATGGCGTGGAACCCGCGTCCGGCACCATTTCAGCACCAGTGGCGGCACGGGCGCAGATAACCGGTGCGCTGACGCTGCAAGCCATCGAGGCGATCGGGGTGGAGGCAGGGTTCAGCGCGACCAACATGCGCGCGGCGGCTCTTCACGTATGGATGGAGCGCACCGCACCCATTGTCACAGCGTCCACCTCGACGGGACTGGTGCTCCGGCGTCGCCTGACGTTGACCGCACCGCTGGACGAGATGCAGTGGGCGCGTCTGGTAGCGCAGTTACGCGAACTCACGTCGACCGCAGGAGCGATCACCACAGATGGCTTGCTGCGATCATGGACCGGTAACGGGCTGAGGGTGCACATGGCACCGGCGACCACTGGCACCCACTGGTCGATCGACATCGAAGCCGACGTGGGCGATCAGTCACCGACGATCGGCGCAATCTTCATGGCGATCGGCGCCACGATCGCAGTGGGCGCCGGCTCGCTTGTCTCGGCGCGCTGGATCGCGCTTGGTGCCCTGCTCGTTGGCCTCGGTGCCGTGATCAGTGGTGCGGGACTCGCGTGGCGTCGGCGGTGGCGCCGTGACCAGCACGCGCGCATTGCACAGCTGACCGCAGCGCTCTCGGCGTCGGACGTCCTCGTGCTCCCGCCACCAGACCGGTAGTTGCCGCGTACTGCTCCGCGCGGACTACCGCCCAACCATTCGCGCATCCTCCAACAGCAGCGGGTACGTGTAACCGGCGCCCACATCCACCTTCGTGCGCAACACGCCGGTGACGGTCACGGTGTCGCCGATCGCCGCAAGATCGAGTGATGTCACCGTGATGTCATGCGTACCGATGGTCTGATCGCCACTGCCGTCCTGCAGGTGAATCCAGTTCTTCCCCAGCACGCCGTCATTGTACTTCACCACAACGCCGCGCACGGTCACCGATGTGCCTACGAGCTTGTCCATCTGCAACCACAGCGCATTGATCGTGCGCGCGTTGTTGCCCGTCGCCGGCTCGATGGGGCCGACTTGGACATCGACGGATTGCGGCATCGTGATCGGCGCGGCGGACGCCCCATGTTCGGGCAGGGATACGGGCTCGAGCGAGCCGAAGTAGAGCCGATCGAACGTGCGCTTGAGCGTGGCGGACTCGAACTGCTCCATTGGCAGTGCGTTGTAAATCGTGACCGGCGAGCCCACGATAAACGGTGCCTCAGTCACCGCAGTCCACAGCGCGCCGTTGGCCGTCTCGACGCGCAGGTACACGTACGGGGACACGGGAATCTGCTCGAGCACGGTGCCGCTGATCGTGCTGCCACGCGCGACGGGCGTGGCCGCCGTTGAGGGCGACGCCGAGTCGACTGGCACGGGCGCGTCGGTGGTGCGCTCGGCGCATCCCACGGTGAACAGCACAACGAGACCCAATCCGACGGTGGAACGCATAGGAAAATCGAGAGGTGAACGCGACGTGCAGGTGCGGTGAGGCACCAGAGTCAAGGAGCGATTCCGGCAAGGAAGTTCCATCGGGGTGTGGGAAGTATGGGGCGTTTGTGGCGAGCGTGCGCCTTCACTGTCGTCGCAGCACTACTACGTGCGGCGCGCCTAGCAAATCGACCGTCGCCGCGATTACCCGATCCCCGCGCACCACGGGGATCGGGAACCGGCTTATCGGCACCGCGCTCATCACCACCGCACGCGTCCGCAGCGAGGCCGAGTCCACAATGTCCCATCGGCGACCGAGCTGATCGGGCTCGGTGTATCGCTCCACCCAGAGGGTGCCATCGGGTGCCACGAAGAAGCTGACGGCGGCGGGTTTGTCGCGCGGGAGGATGGAGCGGTCAGCCACCACGCCTTCCTGCTTCAACTCTTCAAAAAACTCGTCGGCCAGCGCACGGTCGGCCTCCGACAGCCGCGCGCGCTCGAACGGGATCTCGGCTGACCGAATCGTGTCACCGCGGAGGGAGAGACGCGAGAGGCGATAGCGGTCGGTTTGCAGCGCCCAGATCGTCGTGTCGGCGGCGGGATGCCAGAGCACCTCGCCGGTGAACGGAACGGTGGCCGAGCCTCCCGGCATGCGAATCTCCCGTGGT
>JBBRDP010000060.1:0-17298 GCA_038203795.1 Gemmatimonadales bacterium | reverse complement strand
TCGATGATGGTGCGGCTGTCCACCTGCGACGCCACGCGAAATGCGATACGGCACGGGAAGTTCGCCTTGATCAACCCCGTAATCACGTTCACACTCGGACGCTGCGTCGCGAGAATAAGATGGATCCCGATCGCGCGCGCTTTCTGCGCCAACATGGCGATTGGCGTTTCCACTTCGCCCTGCACCGTCATCATGAGGTCGGCCATTTCGTCGATCACGACCACGATGTACGGCAGCGGTCCGCCCGTGTATGTACGATCTTCAAACGCCACATCAGGAGACTTGGGAAAGCGCAGCGCCGGTCCGTCGCCGGCCTCGTGCGCCTGCGCGCGCTTGTTGAACTCCTGCAGATTCCGGCACGCATTGGCCTCGAGCAGCCGGTAGCGCTCCTGCATTTCGAGCACCGCCCACTTGAGCACCGCAGCGGCGTCACGATTATCGGTGATCACTTTGTGGCGCAGATGCGGCAACGTGTTGTACACGCTGAGCTCCACCATTTTCGGATCAACCATGAGGAACCGCAGCGTGCGCGGCGTGTGCCGATACACGAGACTCGTGATGATCGTATTCACGCACACCGACTTGCCGCTGCCCGTCGCGCCGGCAATCAGCAAGTGCGGCATCTTCGCCAGGTCGGCGATGACGGGACGGCCCTCGAGATCCTTGCCCAGCGCGACCGGCAACGCGGCGCGCGCAAGCTGAAACTCACGCGCTTCGAGAACCTCGCGCAGGAACACCGTTTCCGGCGACGGATTCGGCACTTCCACGCCAACTGCTCCGCGTCCCGGAATCGGAGCGACAATTCGAATACTCGGCGCGCGCATGGCCAGGGCGAGATCATCGGCGAGCGCAGCGATCTGCCGCACTTTCACACCCGCCGCCGGCTCGATTTCAAACTGCGTGACCGTGGGGCCGGTGGTGCGCCCTACCAACTCGCCGTCCACTTTGAAGGTGCGCAGCGTGGCCATGAGCTTTTCGCCGGCCTGATCGAGCGCCTCTTTTCCGGCATCCTCGCGACGCGGCGGCGGCGCTGACAACAATGCCGTAGACGGCAACTCGTCATCACTCGCGTCCAGTGCACGCGCGTCGCGGTCAAGGCCCGCTTCTACGCCAAACAGATCGCCGGTCACACCGTCGTTGCGCAGCGGCTTCTTCGACTTCTTCGTGTCACGCGCGCCCGCTGATTGCTGCGCGATGTCACGGGCGAGACTGGGATCAATGGCAGGCAACTCTTCCGGCTCGGGCGCGAGTCGCTCCGCCAGTGTGGGCTTCGCGACCTTTGCCGTACTCGCGGCACTCTCGGCACGCGATGCAGCGGCGGGCGCCGGCGCCATCACCACGCGCAGGGGATTCCACCGGATCGTGAACACGGTCAACGCGCTGGTCCCGAGCAGCCAGACGATCCAAGCCCCCGCCGCACCCAGAAATTTGCGCAGATAGTGCGCCACAAAACTTCCCCACAGTCCCGACGCACTGCTGCCATCCGGCTCGCCGCCGAGCACGAGTCCGATGGCGACCGGTACCAGCAGCACGAGGCCGGCAGCGAGCATCGCGGCGCGTGTCGCATCGTGCGTGGACGTGTCGCCAAACCGGCCCACGAGCCGCAGTGCCACGAGCACGCACGCCCCGGCAATGAGCAGCGCGCCCGGAATCCCGACCGCACCCACGAGCACGCAGCGCACGAAGGTGCCAACCGGGCCAAAAAGCCCCGTCGCCTCAAAGCACACGCCGCTCGGCGGAACCCGCTGCAACGCGAGTGCGCCAATCAGGAACACGGCGAACAGCGCGAGACCGATCGAGGTCAGCTCACGCCGTAGAGAGGATCCGCTCACGGGAGACCTGGCGGTCGGCATAGGTGATGACGAGGGGAATAGAGTCGCGCGTCAGACAAAACTGCACATCGTCGGCAAAGCCGGCCACACGCAACGTGTGCGCGTGGTTCGCGTCAACGGCGAGGCGTGAGAGATTGGTTGCGTAGCGCCGTCCCAACTGTTTCGATACGAGAGCCGCGTCGCCGAGGATCAGCCCGCGACACGCTCGCGCGACGTCCTGTACCAACGCACCAGCACACACCGCGTCTTCAAGCGCGAACCGGCGATCCTGGCCGGCACACACCACAAGCACATTCGCGCCGGCACGCATGTGCGTCACCACGGCCGCCACCGTCTCCGACAAATTCACGAAGGCGGCGACATACACACGCTGCGCGCCCTGCGACGCCAGCAACGCCGACGTCCCGTTGGTGGTGGTCATAAGCACCGTGCGACCGCGCACCAACTCCTCGGTCATGGCCTGCGGCGAGTTGCCCACATCAAAACCCGGAATCGGCAGGGCACGTCGTTCACCAGCCAGCCGCACCTCGTCGCGTGTGTAGCGCTGCGCCGACGCGACCACCTCATCCACTTCCGCAAACGGCACCACCGCCTTCGCGCCGTTCGCCAACGCCTGCACCATGACCGTGGACGCGCGCAGCACATCGATCACCACCACGACGCGCCCCGCAACTTCGGACGGCGCCGGCGTGGATTCGCCAAGCAGCACGTCCAGACGCACTAGGTGGGCTCCTTCATCAGCTCCGCGCCCTCGAACTCGAGGAACTTGGTGTGCACATCGCCACGCATAAAGTTGGGATGCTGCATGACGCGCGCGAGAAACGGAATCGTGGTGGTCACGCCTTCCACCACAAAACTCTCGAGCGCGATTTGCATGCGACGAATCGCCTCGGGGCGGTCACGTCCCTGTACGATGAGCTTCGCGAGCAGCGAGTCATAATACGGCGGCACCGTGTAACCGGCGTACACGTGCGTATCCACACGCACCCCAGGTCCACCCGGCGGATGGAAGGTGCGGATGAGTCCGGGTGACGGCTGAAAGTTGCGCGCCGGATCTTCCGCGTTCACGCGGCACTCGATTACGTGGCCACGAAACGCGGGGAGCGTCTTCACCGTGAGCTCCTCGCCCGCCGCGACGCGAATCTGTTCCTTCACCAAATCCACGCCGGTGAGCATCTCCGTGACCGGATGCTCTACCTGGATGCGCGTGTTCATCTCCATGAAGTAAAACGAGCCGTCGGTGTCGAGCAGCATTTCGACCGTGCCCGCGCCCACATAGTTGATCGCCTGCGCCCCGCGCACGGCCGCTTCGCCCATCCGTTCGCGCAGTTCGGGGGTCATTACCGGACACGGCGCTTCTTCAATCAACTTCTGGTGGCGACGCTGGACCGAACAATCGCGCTCCCCGAGATGAATCACGTGCCCCTTGGAGTCGCCCATGATCTGGAACTCGACGTGCCGTGGCCGCTCCAGGAACTTCTCGACATACACGTCGCCGTTCCCAAACGCGCTCAACGCTTCGCTGCGCGCGAGCTGAAAGGAACGCGCGAAATCTTCCGGATCGCGAGCCACGCGCATGCCCTTGCCGCCGCCGCCAGCTGCGGCCTTGATAATCACGGGGAACCCGATGTCCCGCGCGAAGCCAAGCGCTTCGTCCACATCTTCCACCGGACCGGGAGTCCCCGGTACGATCGGCACGCCAACGGCGGCCATGGCGTTGCGGGCAGACGCCTTGTCGCCCATCACCCGGATCTGCTCCGGTGTGGGACCGATGAACGTGATGCCGGACGCCTGACAGGTTTCCGCAAACTCGGCGTTTTCGGCCAGGAAACCGTAGCCCGGATGAATGGCGTCGGCGCCCGTGATTTCGGCGGCGGCAATCAGGCGCGGGATGCGCAAATACGAGTCGCGACTCGGCGCGGGACCAATGCAGACGTCGTCGTCGGCGAAGCGCACGTGCAGCGACTCACGATCCGCTTCGGAATACACCGCGACGGTTTGCACACCGAGTTCGCGGCAGGCGCGGATGACTCGCAGCGCGATCTCACCGCGGTTGGCGATCAGAACCTTTTTGAACATGGCAATGGGCAGGGGGCCGTCGCGCCGAGACGACCGATGTCGCGCCGGCGGCTATCCGGTCGATGTAACGCGCGGCCGCCGAGCGGCGACCGGACCGGATCACGCCGAATGGTGGCGACGCGACTCCCTTCCCGCCAGTGATAGCGCTCAATCCGGCGCGTCGAATCGCCCATCACGGGCGACTCCCACTGGCACCGCTCCGGCCTGCTACGCCGAGGAGCCGGGCTTGAACCCGTCGAATCCCTGATCGCTGGCGCCGTCAACACCCTGAATCTTGAGCGCGAACTCGCTCGGGCTCGACGCGTAGAACAGCGCGTTTTCGTACGAAATCATGCCTTTGCTGTACCACGTCATGAGCGACTGGTCGAAGGTCTGCATGCCATAGGCAACGCTACCCTCGCGAATGAGATCCGGAATATTGAGTGTGGCCTTGAGATCGCGGATCTGTTCGCGCACAGCACCGGTGTTCACCAGCACTTCGCAGGCTGGTACGCGGCCCGGCTGGTCCGCGCGCGGCACCAGTCGCAGCGACACCACCGCTTCGAGGGCGTTCGCGAGCGCAAACCGCACCTCATTCTGCTGGTGCGGCGGATAAAACGACAGGATGCGATTGATCGTGAGCGTCGCGTCGGTCGTGTGCAGCGTGGAAAACACGAGGTGCCCGGTACCCGCCGCCTTGAGCGCCACATCGAGCGTTTCAAGGTCGCGGATTTCACCGATCATCACGACATCCGGATCCTGTCGCAGCACCCGGCGCAGTGCTTGCGCGAACGTCGCCGTGTCGGTGCCCACTTCGCGCTGGTTGATGTGGCTCTTTACATCGCGATGCACGAACTCAATCGGATCTTCAATCGTGATGATGTTCGCCGAGCGACGCTCGTTGATGTGATGCACCATCGCGGCCAGCGCTGTACTCTTGCCGGAACCCGTTACGCCCGTCACCAGCACCAATCCACGCGGCTTGAGCGCAATGTGCTCGAGCACGGGCGGCAGATTGAGCTCCCGAATGGAGTTGGCCGCGTGCGCGATGGCGCGCATGGCAAATGCGACGGTGCCCTTTTGCTGGTAGACGTTGACGCGGAAGCGCCCGATGCCGGGCACATTGATCGCGAAATCGGCCTCGCGCATCTCCACGAACTCGCGCAACTGCGCCGGTGGCAACAAGTGCTCGGCCAGCGTGCGCAATTCCTCGGGACGCAGTGGCGCCATCGGCAGAGCGATCAAATCGCCATGCAGACGCAGCGTGGGCGGGCGCCCCACCTTCAGGTGCAGGTCGGACGCGCCCTCGGTCACCATGCGCTGCAACGCGGCCTTCAGATCGAGGCTCGCCGGCGCTGAGGTGCTAGGTTGGGCGCCGGAGACCATCGTCATGGAAAAGGCTCTCAGCCGTTCGGGTCGATGCGGAAAAGCGCTTGCCCGTACTCGACTGGTGCCGCGTCTTTCGCGCTGATTTCACGCACGACGCCATCGATTTCGGACTCGAGCTCGTTCATAATCTTCATCGCTTCGATGATGCAGACGATCTGCCCCTTCGCGACCCGATCCCCAACCGCGATATACGGCTTGGCACTCGGTTCAGGCGACTGGTAGAACGTGCCGACCATCGGCGACTTGATCTCCAGAAGCGACGACCGGGGCGCCTCGACCGTTGGCGCTCCCACACGTCCCCCCTCGTCGGCAGGACGCGCCGCAGGGGCCGGAGGCAACACAGCCGGCGCTGCGGCGACCGGAGCGGCCATCTGAATAGCCGCGCCGCGATGCAGCGGGCTCTTGGAGATCCGGAGTTTCATCCCCTTGTCCGACGAAATCTCGATGGAGTCCACGGAGGACTGATCGAGCATTTCGATGACCTTCTTCACATAGCGCAGATCAATCATGTCTGGCGGTCTCGACAACGCAGTCGGGCGGGGGACGAGCGACACCGACGTGCCGCCACCACCCCGCGATTTACGAGATTTCCAGCAGGTCTCGGCGAAATCCGGTGAGCACGACAGAACCCTGCTCCGTGAGCAGCACGTCGTCCTCGATCCGAACTCCACCCCAACCCGGCCGGTAGATCCCGGGTTCAATCGTAACCACTGCCCCCACCGGAAGCAGGGCCTCAGCAGACTTGGCAAGCCGGGGGGCCTCATGTACTTCGAGACCGATCCCATGCCCCAGGCTATGCCCGAAGGCCTCGCCAAACCCGCGCGCGTGAATGTACTCGCGCGCGACCGCATCGGCATCCATTCCCTTCATTCCGGCCCGAACGGATCCAGCGGCCAGTTCATTGGCCTCACGCACAATATCGTACACCTCCCGCTGCTCAGCCGTCGCCGTACCGAGCACGACCGTTCGCGTGATGTCCGAGCAATAGCCATCGGACACGGCCCCGAAATCAATGAGCACGAAGTCTCCGGCGATCAGCTTCCGGTCGCCCACGTGCGCATGCGGTAGCGCCGAGCGCTCGCCCGACGCCACGATTGACGGAAACGGATATTCTTCACTACCCGCGTCGCGTAGCGCCTTCTCCAGCAGACCCGCGACCTGCATTTCGGTGAGGCCCGGGGCCAACGCCTCCAGCGCCCACGCCAAGGCACGCTCGGCGATGCCGATCGCGCGCCGGATGGCCGCGACCTCCGATTCGTCCTTTCGCTCGCGAAGCCCCTCGACAAGATCGGTGGTGGGGCGCCACTGCCAACGCTTTCCCTGCTCCAACAAGCGTTGAAAGTCGCGGTGCACAAGATGCGCCGAGTCAAACCCGATGCGCTGGGCGGCAGGCATGGTCGCGAGCAGCTCCCACAGTCCCGTCCAGAGGCTCTGCTCCACCACGATGGTGCGAGCCGCCACGTCGACCTCCTGCTCCACCTGCGTGGCGTACCGAAAGTCCGTGAGGAGCACGACGTCGAGGGCCGTGACCACGACGAGGGCGCTGGTCCCGGAGAAGCCGGTTAACCACCGGACGTTGGGAACGTGACTCACCAGCAACGCATCGAGATCTTCCGTCGCCAGGAGATCACGCACGGCGGCGACTCGAGCGGCTCTATGGTCGGTCACGGAGCGAGCCGCGCTCAGGCGCGTTCGGCCGACAACGACTGCAGTCGCGACACTAATCCGCGAAGCGCGTACTCGTATCCGTCAGCACCAAGGCCAGTGATCAGACCCAGCGCAGCCGACGCCAGCATCGAATGCCGACGCTCGGGTTCACGCGCGTAGATGTTACTGAGGTGCACCTCGACGAAGGGCACGGCAATACCGGCCAGCGCATCACGCAACGCGATGCTGGTATGCGTGTAGGCGCCGGCATTGATCACGACGCCTTGCACCGACCCACGCCAGGCGTGCAGCAAGTCGATCAGCTCCCCTTCCCCGTTGCGCTGCGCGCACTCCACGTCGACGCCCAGTTCTCGACCAACCAGCACCAGACGCGCATCGATTTGTGCGAGCGTGGTGGTGCCATAAACCGCCGGCTCTCGCGTGCCGAGCAGATTGAGATTCGGACCGTTCAGGACACCAATGCGCACACCATTCTCACGAGTTGGAAAGCCCCTTCAGCCAGTGGGCAAACTGGGCCAGATCCGCACCAGCCGTCGACGACGGTGACGCGGGGGAGACACTGCCCGAGTCTGAACCTACCACCGAAGCCCCTGAGGGTGCACCCTCTCCAGCGCTGGCGGCGGTTCCTCTGGAACCGGCGGTGGCCGGATCGGGAAAGAACCGATCGAACGAAAAGGCTGGCGCGGGGGAGGCGTCCAAAGCCGTGGCGCTGGCCTCCGGCGCAGAGGCGCCAACGTTCCCCTCCTCATCCGGCTCGGCCGGCGTGAACAGGGACGGACCCGGCTCAATCTGCTCGCCGCTGCCAAATGCCTGCGCGAGCGAGCGCGCAGCGACGTCGTCGCGCGGCATCGGCACTTCGCCGAACAGGCTTGCCAGACCGTCGGCTGGTGTCGGGGACGCGACCGCGACCGTCCCGAACGACGGCGTCCGGCGGGCTACGCGAACGGAGGCGAGCGCGGCAAAAAACTGACGCGCCGTGCGTTGCGGCGCGGGCGCGACCAGCGGCAGCGAGGCCGGGGTCAGGGAGGCCGGGGTCAGCGAGCCCAGCGGCAGCGAGGCCGGGGTCAGGAAGGCCGGGGTCAGCGAGGCCAGCGGCAGCGAGGCCGGGGTCAGCGCCGCATTCACGATAGGCGTGCCCGATCGCACCGGTGTGACACTCCATGCGGGCGTCGCGCCGAGCAGTGGTGCGTTGCCCGTGACCGGCGTCACGCCGTACAGCGGCGTCGGAGCGGACCAGGCCTCGGGCGTGCTGGCCGGCTCACCCGCTGACTCAGTCAACGCGGGCTCGGCTTCGGCGGCAATCGTCTGGCGCAGTTCGTCGAGCCGGCTCGACAGCACGGCATCGTACGGACGGCGACGGACGAGTTCTTCGTAGACGCCGACGGCGCGGTCGAGGAAACCCTGAGCGACGAACAGCTCCGCCATCGTCTCCGTGACAAACGCCGGCGTCGCCGTGGCGGCCTCCTCGACGGCGTCACACTCCGCTTCGGCGGCTTCGATCGAAAACGCCACCTCATCGACCGCCTCGCGCTCGGCTTCCTCCACGGCTAACCAAGGCACCTCAGCCACCGACAGCGGCGGATCCTCATCGATCATGGCTTCGACCAATGCCGCGTCGTCCATCCAGAGGTCTTCAGGCGCTGCGTCTTCAGGCGCTGCGTCTTCAGGCGCTGCGGCATCAGGCGCTGCAGCATCACGGACGGGTTCACCGGCAAACACTTCGATGAGCGCATTGCCCTCGAACGCGTCCTCGTCGAGCGGCGGCTCCGAGCTGAACGCGGCGACGAGTGGCTCATTGGCCTCCGTGAGGAACTCGTCTGGCGACTCTGCGACAACCTCGGCATCGAACGATCCGGCTTCGAACGATCCGGCCTCGGACGATCCGACGTCCGCACCGAAAGCGTCATCCAGCGCCTCGGAGCTGATCGGCGCTACGCGGACCTCATCGATTTCGTCGGCGTCGATGGGCGAGGCGCTGAATGCCGGCGTGATCGCCCGTGCGTTGATCAGGCTGGCGTCAGGCCAGTCGATCGCGACGAGTCCTTCCTCAAAGTCGTCGCGTTCATCGACGAACGCCGACGGCGAGACGTCGGCTGACGCATCGGCAGCCGCCGACGGCGACGCCTCGGCGGACACATCGGCAGCCGCATGCGCAATATCGGCGGCCGGATCGGCGTCATTCGACTCATTCTCAATCTCAGCGTCGTCGACGAAATACGCCGCCCGGTCTTCGCTGAACGTGCTGGACGCCGACTCGCCCGAAATCGTGTCGGCCAGCGCTTCGGTCTCGAACGGATCATTGGTCGCGAACGCATCGAGCGCGACCGCGAGCGGATCGGCGGCGTCACCCGATTCCGGAACCGACGCGCCGAACGACTCGATGTCCGCGACTGGCGAAGCATGCGCAGTCGGCGGCTCGCCGAAGACAGCTCCAGCCTCTACGTCCGACGCCGCACGCTCATCGAACGGTTCCACCAACGATTCGTGCGCCGACTCGGCGTCCGTCATCTCGAAGGACGTGGCGTCGACTTCCTCAGGAGACTCGCCCGGGAAATCGAGATCGAGCAACTGCGACTCAGCAACGGGTTCGGCCGGGCTCGGCGCGGCGGGCGGACCGACGGTGTCGACGGCCAGCGGTGTCAGGAAGGCCGGTGTGTGCCAGACCGGCGCGTCGGGGGCCGAAAACGGATCGTCGGGCTCAGCGGTGCCTTGGGCGCGCTCGCCGTACTCCTGCGCGCCCGTGTACGGGTCGACTGTAGCCGTCGAGCCCTGCGGAGTCACCGTGCGTGGCGTGAGACGCTGCGAGAGCGACGAGAGCAGAGCCGATATGTCGTCGTTGCGCGGATCGGCGTCAAGCACACGCTCATACCAGCGGCGCGCCAGCGACGCGTCGCCCCGGGCGCGGGCAATATCGCCGAGATGCCTGAGCGCGATGAGATTTTCGGGGTCGAGCGTGAGTGCTGCCTCGAAGATCTCCTGCGCTTCCAGCAGCTCCCCGCTCTCGTACAGCGCCTGACCGAAGACGATGTGCCCACTCATGTGCCCGGGTTGCTTGGGCAGATGCTCGCGACACAGCGCGATCGCCTGCGCCAGTTCACCGGCTTTGCGGTACTCGTTGGCCAGCGGCGCAAAATAGCGTCGCGGGTTTTCGTCAAACTTGCTGCGGAGCTCGTCAATCCGGGCGGCGGTGCTCATCCGGCTAATCCCCAATGGGTGGTGGTCCCGGCACGGTCCAATCGCTGAACGTACGACGACTGTGCGGGAAGTCAATTGTAGACGGTTGCTGAAGTGCCGACGTCACTTGCCTTAGCACTCTCGCGTCCCCTACTTTTCATGGCTTGTCCCCGATGAGGCACTGCGACTCTGCGATCACGCGGAGCGCCGAGCTCATCGGGCGTTATACCAACCTCCCCGTCCGAAGGAGTCCCGCCCCGTGCTGCAATCCATGCGGAGCGCTGCGAAATACGTTTGGATCGTGCTCATCATCGCGTTCGTTGGTGGCTTCCTGCTGGTCGACAGCTCGGGTCTGCTGGGTCGCGCGCCCGTCACAACGAACACTGTGGTGGCCAAGGTCAATGGTGAAGACATCCTGTACCTGACGTGGGAAACAGCGGTCCAGAATCTCGAACAGCAGGAAGCACAGCGCCTCGGCCGAGGAGTGACGCTCGATGAGCGCCGCCAACTCGAGGACCGGGCCTTCGACGAGCTTGTCAATGAAATCCTGCTCCGACAGGAGTACGAGCGGAGGGGCATCTCCGTCACGGATGAAGAGATTATGGACGCCGCGCGCGTCAGCCCGCCGCCCGGCGTGGAGCAGAATCCGGAGTTCCAGACCGACGGGCAGTTCGATATCTCCAAGTACCAGCGCTTTCTCGCGACGCCAATCGCGCGTCAGCAGGGACTGTTGATCGGGCTGGAGGGCTTCTATCGCACCGAGATTCCCAAGCAGAAACTGTTTGATCAGATCGCGTCCGATGTGTGGGTTTCCAAGGCACGTTTGTGGCAGTTGTACAGTGACCGCAACGACTCCGCCCGTGTAAGCTTTGTGGCGCTGCGCCCCGATGCCGTTATGGGGACGGATGCATCCATCACCGATGCGGACATCTCCACATTCTATAACGCCAATCGAAAGCTGTTCGAGCGTCCGGCTCGCGCAGTGTTGTCGCTGGTATCGGTGGACCGGTCGGTTACCGGTGTCGATTCGGTCGCGGCCAAGGCCAAGGTCGAGGCGCTGCGCGCTGAAATCGTGGGCGGTGCCGACTTCGCGACGGTCGCGGAACGTGCGTCTGACGATACGTCGTCGGCTGTGGTGGGTGGACAACTTGGACCGGGAGCGCGAGGGCGTTTCGTCCCGGCGTTTGAAGAGGCGGCCTACGCCCTGCGTGTGGGTGAGCTTTCGCCGCCGGTGCTCTCGCCCTTTGGCTGGCACATCATCAAGCTCGATGCCAGGCGCGGCGATACGCTCGATCTGCGGCATCTCCTCGTGAGTATCCGCCAGAGTGATTCCAGTGCCTCGGTCACCGACCGTAAGGCAGACCAGTTGTCGGCCATTACCGGTGGTTCCTTCGAGCCGGCCATGTTTGACAGCGCGGCAGCCGAGCTGGGACTCACGATCTCGGCCGTGGTCGCCACCGAGAAGGAGCCGTTGACGTTCGCCGGCCGCTACGTGCCGGGTCTCAGCGCGTGGGCGTTTGGTGGCTCGTCGGTTGGCGAGTCCAGCGACCTGCAAGACGCGCCCGAGGCCTACTACATCGCGCGTATCGACTCGTTGCGCGACGGCGGCATCGCACCTTTGAATGATGTGAAGGACGACATCCGTCGACAGCTTGAACGTGAGAAAAAAATCGAGCAGCTCGTTCCGAAAGCGCAGCAGCTCGCGACCGCCGCGCGGACATCGTCGCTCGCCGACGCCGCGCGCGCGCAAACCCTTACGGTTGAACAGTCGGGCCGGTTTGCGCGCAGTTCGCTCGTGCCGGGCATGGGCCAGTTCAATCAGGCGGTGGGTGCGGCGTTCGGCCTGAGTGTTGGACAAATCAGCGCGCCCATCAAGACGGACGACGGCGTGTTCGTGCTCCAGCTCGATGAACTGGCCAAGGCTGACAGCGCCGATTTTGAACTGATGGCGCCGGTCTTCCAGATGCAGACGTTGCAGGCGCTGCGTTCGGAGCGCGTGCAACAGTATCTCGTTGGTCTGCGCGAGTCGGCCGACATTCGCGACGATCGCAAGAAGATTCAGGCCACGGTGCGACGTCAGGTTCCCATCTGAGTCGCAATCACCGCTGCGCGCCCGGATGCGCGCAGCGGTACACATGGTTGAATGGCTGAGCATAAAAAAAGCGCCCCCAACATCACGCGAGATGTCGGGGGCGCTTTGGCGAATGATGCCGGCGATCAGTTGAGCAAACGCTTGGGCTCGGGCCGTTCTTCGTCAGCGGCGGCGTTTGTATTTACGGGTGGTGTGCCAACGGCACGATCGCTGCGTGGCGGCGGATCGGTGATGGCCTTTTGCGCGTCGTTGAGGTTGCGCCTGAACTCGGTAATGCCCTTGCCGAACGAGCCCGCGATCTCAGGGATGCGCTTGGCCCCGAAGAGCAGCAGCACGACCACGAGCAGAATGAGGATTTCGGTGAATCCGATTTGGCCGAGGCCCATAATGACTCCTAGAACAGGGAGCGTGCAATGAGATACGCGATGAGAACACCCACCAAGCTCAGTAGCGACACATCCAAAGCCACAGGGCCGAGCGCGAACTTCAATATAATCAAATCAATGGACAGCGGACCGATCGAGGGCTGCACCCCGGCCGTCAAAAACTCTTTCACGGCGCCCGATGGGAGAAACCGCCTGGCCAACTGCGCCATGAGACCGCCCGCGATGAAGCCGGAACACAACACCAACAAGTGGAACACTGGCCGGTGCTTGGAAGGTCCCTTGGCCATTACCAGCGCCGATCCACGGCGTATCCAATCGCGTCGAGGAGCGTGCTCCGAGCCCGACTGTCGGGAACCGACGCCAGTGCCTCTTCCGCCTCCGACGCGAACTGATCGGCCCGATGCCGCGCGTACTCCAGGCCGCCCGACTCATGCACAATGTTGATGACCTCGGAGATGGCTGCCTCATCCGGCTGCGAGGTCGCGAAGAGCGCATCGACTTGCCCCCGAGCGGCCGCCGTCATTCGGGGCAACGCCGCGATCAGCGGCAGCGTGACCTTGTGCTCACGCAGATCGAGACCGCTGGGCTTCCCCGTCATCTCCGCCGTCTCGGTGTAGTCGAGCAGGTCGTCAGCGACCTGGAAGGCCATGCCAAGCCGCTCGCCGTAGCGGGCGAGGGCGCCCCGGTGCTCGGGCGCACCGCAGAGCGCACCGACTGAACAGGCGGCCACAAAAAGCGCGGCGGTCTTGGCGCGAATCAGGCGCTCGTAGTCGGCCTCCGTGAAGGCGAGCGCGTCGAACGCGGCCAGCTGACGCATCTCCCCCAACGTCATCGCGTCCGAAGCATTTGACACCGCGCGCATGATTTCAATGTCACCGAGCTTCACCAACTCACGCATCACACGAGAGTAGAGGAAGTCACCCATGATCACCGAGATCTGATGACTGAACCGGGCGTTGATCGTGGGCAGGCCGCGGCGCAGCACCGAGTGGTCGACGGCGTCGTCGTGAATGAGCGTCGCCAGGTGCAACAGCTCGACGACGGCAGCGCACGTGATGGCACGAGGCTGCGCGCGATCTTCGACCGCCGCCGACAGCAGGGTGAGCGTTGGGCGCAACAGCTTGCCCTTCATGCTCAGCAGGTGGTCTCCCACCTCCTGTACGAGGGGCACGTCGGCGGTGACGATGCGCCGGATTTCTCCGGGCACCGCCTCGAGTTCCCCGCGCACGGGGGATTGGATGTCGCGGAGCGCGGCGGCAAGCGCTGATGGGGTACGCGCGGATACGGTCATCCCGCGCTCCCATCAAGGGCGGCCAGTCGCTCGGCTACATCCCGGAAATAAATGTCAGTGGCGTACACGCGTTGAAAATAGCTCCGTGCCTCGTCTCTGCGCTGCAAGGCTTCACACGCGTACCCGAGCAGGTATAACACTCCCACTCGTTGTTCGTCGTCGAGCCCGGGTTCATGCAGCGCTCGTGACAGAACGGTCACGGCCACCGGAAAGCTCCCTTGCTCGAGGAAACACTGTCCCAGGGCCTCATACGCCGGCAACCGATGGGTCGGGCTACGCAGCGCCCGTTGGAACTCGGCGATGGCATCGTCGAGCAGCCCCATCTCCTTATAGGCGACGCCGAGATCGTAGTGACTCTCATAGTCCTCGTCACCGAGGCTGCGCGAGACACCTTCACGGAAGTGCTGAAGCAGTCGCGTGAAGTCGGCGTCCTCGTCGCCCGTGGCCGTGGGCTCCTTGACGCGCATGCGCGTGTCACGCGTGCCCGAATCGTCGGAGAGCCAGTCGGCCAGGTTGACGTAGCCGTCATCGGCGGTCGGCGCCACCGGCTTGGGAGCCGGCGGCGGCGGTGCGGCCGCACCGAGCGCGGCGCGGGCGCGATCGTCCCACGGATCGAGTTCCAATACGCGAACGTACACGGACTCCGCGCGGGTCGCCTGACCGATGCGCACCATCGCGTCAGCCAAATCGAGATAGCTGTTCCGCAGGCGATCCCGATCGCCCAATCGCACCGCGAGTTCAACGCGTTTGAGATGGTGGGCGACCACATCCGGGGCGACCCGCACCAACTCGTCGGTAACACGCGCGGCCTCCTTGAGGTCACCCTCGACTTCGAGCGCAAGCACCGTGGCGGCCAGTTCGGCGAGTCCCGTCTCCAGCTCACCAGCTTCCAGGTACGCTTCCGCCAACCGACGACGGCGCGCCCAATCGCCGGGGTGGGACTCGACTTCCTCGCGCAAACGCGCGCAACGGTCGAGCGCGAGATTCATCGACAGGGCTGGCGTACGAGGCGTGAGGATGGCCTCCAGCTCGTCCACGGCGTCGAGATCATCCGCGTCGTCAGGATCAAACGTGGGATCGTTGTCGATGGTCGCGGAAGCTTCGTCGTCGGCAACGAGGTACTCGAGCGCCGCCGAAGCGTTGGGCGGCGTCTGCAGCACGTCGTGGGGCGCGTCGTGCGTTGCGTCGTTCAGCGCGTCGTGCGTTGCGTCGTTCAGCGCGTCGTGCGTTGCGTCGTTCGGCGCGTCGTGCGTTGCGTCGTCGGGGGAGATCTCACCGACGATCGGCGTGAGCGTGTGGGGTGGCGTCGGGTCGGCGTTGCCGATCGACGCTTGGATGTCTCGGTCGTCGACCAGCGCGTCGAGGTCGGTGTCAGCGACCGGAGCCTCGGCCTCAACGTTGGCGATCGGGGCATCGAGGTCGGTGTCAGCGACCGGAGCCTCGGCCTCAGCGTTGGCGATCGGGGCATCGAGGCCGGTGTCAGCGTGCCCGTCTGATTCGTCGTCGTGGGCAGCGCACAGTTCGAGGTCGAGTTCGTCGAGCGTCGCGCCCGGCGCGTACGCGTCGAGCTCCACGCCGGCGCCGGCTTCTGGGCCAGTCAACTCGGCGGCTGCCGACGCGAGGCGGTCGTCGGGATACACGATCGGTGGCAGCTCGCCCGGCAAGATGAAATCGTGCGGGTTCAGGCGCTGGTGGGCAGCGGTTGCGGGCGCGGACAGCGGTGTGGATGGCTCGCTGTGATCGTCCGCCGTGTAGCCCGGGAGCGATTCGAGATCGAGCAACTCGAGCTCCGCACCAGCTTCGCCGTCACCACCCCACGCTTCAATGGCATCAAAATCGACCAACACGGCGGGGACGTCGCCACTGAACGCGTCGAACGTGAGAAACGACAATTCGTCAGACGGCGCCTCGAGCTCGGCGGCGGCACCCACCTCATCCGTAACATCAGGTCCCTCAACGGAGAGCTCGATCAAGCGATCATCAAACGTAACATCTGACATGAGGTCAGATGAATCAACATCAAGCCAAACAACATCTTGAACAATCTCTTGCTCAACTGATTCCGCAGCGTGATACTCGTCCACCACACGTGTGTCTTCAGCGACTTCCTGAACCACATCGGCCAGCGCTACGTCCACATCCGGCAAGGCAAGCGATTCGTCGAGGACGTCGCCGAGCGGTTCGCTGGGCGACAGGTCTTCGATACGCTCGCTGCCTGGACGCTCGCTGCCTGGAAGCTCGCTGCCTGGAAGCTCGCTCTCTGGAAGCACCCGGTCGAGCTCATGCTCCGGCGCCTCAATCGCGGACTCCACCGGTGCCTCCGGCTCGTGCAGCAGGCCCGGCAACAGCGGTGCTTCGTCATCGGCCACCAAGCCGTCCAACACCTCGAGCGCGTCCTCATGGGCTGCTCCATCCGATGGCTCGAAGCCCAACGCATCCGTGAGACCGACGGGCGTCTCCACCGGTTCGTCCGAATCCGGCTCCTCCGGTGACACAAGCAACGAGGGTGTGTCGATCGCTGCCAACTCATCAGCGTCGGGGTGCGTCGTTTCGAGACCGTCGAGCGCACTACCGAACTCTGCGTAGTCATCTTCAAATGCAGTGGGATCGAAAATCAACAGATCGTCGATGGACCTGGTGCGCGGTGACGATCCACGTCGGGTGAGCGATTCGCGGTCCGCAGGCGGAGCGGGCGACACATCGATGGCCGAAGCGCCGTAGGCCGGCGTCAGCTCCACCATCGACTCGTAGTCAACATCGAGAAACACGAGCGCGTCGGACTGCCTGTTGGTGTCGTCCGCGCCGGCGCCGACTGCGACGTCGACGACCGCAGGAAGCGCGATACCCGCACGAACTGCGTGCTCTTCCACGAGACGTCGCACGTCGGCGAGTTCGGGCAGCGCTGCCGCGACCTCAGCCAGCGCGCGCATGCCTTCGTCGGTGCGCCCCTCCTGCTGCATCCGGGAGGCGTACTCGAGGAAATTGCGCGTGGCGTCGCCGCGCATTCCCTTTCGGGCGCAGACTCGGCCAAGGGTGAGGTACACACCCACCCGACCCGGCGCGTGGCGCAGGATCTTGTTGCAGAGCGCGATCGCGTTGTTGAACAGCCCCACGGCGGTGTAATGCTCGATCGCCCGTTCGTACGACTCCACGGCCTCAGCTACACGCCCGAGCCGGAGCGTGAGATCGCCTACCTTGTTGAGGAGAGCGACATCAACCTCTGCGCCGTCGACGTCACCGACTTCGATGGCGCGCATATAGCTCGCGATGGCCTTGTCGAACTGCTTCTGCAACTCGAACTCGGCCGCTCTTTTCCTGTGCTTTGCGGCGTTCGACATCGGCGCGAGGCGTACTCCCGTAGGGGTCGCGGTTCTGGGCTCGTCCGACGGACGACGACGGTCAAGAGGG
>JBBRDP010000059.1:0-17549 GCA_038203795.1 Gemmatimonadales bacterium | reverse complement strand
ACGTGCGAAAGAGCAACAGATCCATGCCCCACCCACGGTGTGCCGCCTCGCGAAAGAGGCCGCGTGCGTAGTGTGAATGCAGGCCGCCTTCGAGTCCGTGCAGCAACAACAGGCGTGGCGTCGTGAGCGCATCTCCGCGTGAGGCGAGACGCGCCACTTCCACAAAATCACCGTCGGGCGTGTCCCACTGCTCAAGACGCACCGCGGGTTCGGGTTCACGTCGCGCGACGCGCCCCCAGATGGTGGCGCTGTGCGGGCCGAGCCACCAGGCCGGCGTGTACGCACGCGTTACCATGCGATACGGACGACGGGATACGAGGTGACGAGTGGTGCGTCGCCGGAGCGAAACCGCGCTGGTGTGCGACGAGGCTGTCCCGCCTGAAACGCGAACGCGGTGGCGAGCGGTGCCAGCGAGACGGAGACGCGTGAGCCTCCTCCCACCGACGAGGTGGTCAGCACGCCGCGAAGCGGTCCGCCGTCCGGGCCCGGTTCGAGGATACGATCGGCGGCAATGAGACCGAGCGCGCCACCCACGGTCAGCAGCGCCAGCGTGCCTTGCCGCTCCGTTTCGGCCATCACGGCCACGCCGCCACCCATCAGGGCGCCGGCGGCCGCACCGAGCTGCGCCAGCGTGCCGTTCGCAGCCGTACGATCGGCCTTGCGCACGAGCAGCCGATCGCTGAGCACGAAGCCGGCGAGCAGGCCGGCGGTGGCGACACCGGCGGCCGTGCGTGAATCCACATCGCGTGCCGTGGGGATCGCGGAGGCCGCCAGCGCTCCGATGGCCGCGCCCGCGAACGCCACGGATGCGTCACCCGCCGTCACATTGTACGATGCGCGCCGTGCGTACTGCGGGCCCAGCGCATAGCCGAGCAGTCCGACGCCGATTGTCGCACCGATCGCCACCTTGCCTCGGCTCGGGACGCCGGCAGGCTCGAAGCCCAGAGAATCCCGCTCGTTCTCGAACGCGCCGAACGCGGCCGAAATACCGGCGGTGGTGGCTGCGGAGAGATCGGCGATCAGCGCCGACGTGGCCGCTTCGCCGTCGCTCTGATTGCGCGCGAAGCGGTAACCGGCCACCGTCCCAACGAGTGCACCCGCCAGAATGGGGGCGCCGTAGGCGGGACCGCCATCGGCGCTGGCGATTGCGGCGATGCCGGCGCCGGCCAGTCCGCCACGGATGCCGGCGTGCGACGCCAACAGGTTCTGAGCGCGGGTGACGTTACGGTTCTTGACCGTCCGGGCGGCAATGAAAAAGGCCGATCCGGCCGCCACGAAGTAGCCACCCACCGCTGCGGGCCCGCCACTGTTGCTGAGCAGCGCCGCCGTGGCCGGGCCGTAGGCTATAAGTCCGAGAAACGTTTGGTTCCGAACGAATGCGTTGCCGGCGGGTTGCGAGAGCTCCAAGCCCGTACCGCCAGCGGCTGGGAGCCCGGCGGTCTGGCCGCGCGTCCGCATCGCGGCCTCCAGCGTACTCGAGAGGGACTGCGCGTCGACGTCGGCCAGCGCGTAGCGGACCATCGCGCCGTCACGCCGCTGCACCGCGAGTACTTTCGCGCCGGTCGACGTCATGAACAGCCGTGCCTCACGAAACTCGTAGTCCACCGGCCAGCCCGGGCCGGCGAGGGCGAGACGGGAAACGAGCGCGGGTGTGATCACGAGCAGGCGACCGGCCGAGTCGAACGGAATAGGACGTTCGACGCTGAGCGTGGGCTGCGCGTGGAGCGCTTGCAGCGGATTGAGGCTCAGACACAGCGCGGCACACGCGGCCGAGGCCAGCAGCCCGACCGTGCGAAGGTGTCGAAAGCGATTCATGACTCGGGGCGAAGCGTGGGCGGGGAGAACACGGGAACGGGCGATGATACCCCGAGATCCGAACAAAGGCCGCTTACAACATCGGACGATGCAAATGGTAGTCGAAGTTCGCCTGGAAGCGATGCGCGACGCTCAGGATCTTGTCGTCCTGATACAGCGCGCCCACGATGACGCCGCAAATCGGCTGCGGATTGAGCTTGGGCGCGGGCGGTCGTGCAGGCGCGTTGGCCGGTGCCGTGCCGCCAGCGCGCTGTCCACCACCCTGCGCCGGTGGTTCGAACTTGTACGGCACCACCACGCACGGATGACCGGTTTGCGCGTTCGGACCGATATCGGCGGAGGGATTGCCCACGAACATGTCGAGGTCCTGCATGAACTCGCCCCACTTCGTGATGAGCATGTAGCGACGACGCTGCTGTTGCAGAAACTCGAAGCCGAGTGTGCGACGTCCGTTCACGAAGCGCGGATTCCAATCAGCAGGCGCCATCGGATTCGGCGGCGCTGCCGGTACGCTGGCCGGTGCTTGTGCAGCGCCCGGTGTCGGCAGGTTGTTGAGATCGAGTCCGATCTCTTTCGCTTTGCGCTGCACGTAGGCATCGAACGCGGCGGCGTATTCCACATTCAGACCGCTTCCCGAGCCGGGCACAGTCGGACGCGCCGTGATATCGCGCGGTTGCACACCCATCGCCCGCAGCCCCTCCACAAACTCCTTCGGCGCGTTGCCATCTATTCCAATGCGGAGTGATGCCAAGTCAATGTTGCGATCATACTGAAACGGCGTCGTGACGGTTGACGGATCCGTTTCATCCACGCCATGCACGGCGTTAAACACCATCGCGCAGTCTTCCACGGTGCGACACATCGGCCCGACGCGATCCATCGACCACGCGAGCGTCATGCCGCCAGAGCGACTCACGCGACCGAACGTGGGACGCAGGGCACTCACGCCGCAGCGAATAGACGGTGAGACAATCGAGCCCTGTGTTTCCGTGCCGATGCTGAACGCCACACACGCGGCGGCCGTCGCGGAGCCGGGCCCGGCGGACGAGCCGCTCGATCCCTGCGAGAGATTCCACGGGTTGTTGGTACGTCCACGAAACCACTGATCGTTTTGCGCAAACAATCCCGTCGACAACTTCGCAATGAGCACGGCACCGGCGTTGCGCAAACGCACCACAATCTCGGCGTCGTCGTCAATGATGCGATCCTGAAAATCAGCCGCGCCCCACGTGGTGGGCACGCCCTTGGTGTTGAACAAGTCTTTCACACCATACGGCAATCCGTGCAACGGACCGCGATAATTGCCGGCGGCAATCTCCGCGTCGGCCTGCGCGGCTTCCTTGCGCGCTTGCGCTTCCATGATTGTCACGGCGCACAGCAACGTGGGATTCAATGCCTTGAGACGCGTGAGATAAATGTCGGTGAGTTTCGCCGAGGTGATCTTGCGTTCCTTAATGAGCGCCGCGAGTCGGTGTGCTGGCAGAAACGCGATGTCGTCGGCCGACGTGGGCACCGCACCGCTGAAGGGTTCCACCGTAAACACGGTACGTTCAAACGCCGGGTAGCCACGTTCACGCGCCAGTTGCTCGATCGCCGCGCCGGTACCACCCGGATACGGCTGGAACTGCAGCGCGGGCACTTCCCCATTCCCCAGAGGTTCCAGCGTCGGTTGCGCGAGCAGTGAGCGTACCACGCGGTCGCTGAGCCCGGGTGTCACGCCCGTCGCCTTGCTGCGTTGTGCCTCGACGGCGCTGGCGCCAAACGTGGTCGCGGCGGCCGCCACCAGCGAGTAGAACATGAACTGGCGACGATCGACGCCAGTGATGTCGCGGTCAGGTTCGGCGCGTGCAAGGTCGGTCTGGAGCTGATCCAGAAGTTCGTGTGAAGTTGGCACGGAGGCTGTGGCAGGGGAATGGCGGGAACGGCGGCAAGCATCACCGGTAAGCTCAATCGTAGGCGAGGGGGCGTCAACCGCGCACCTGCTCGCGTTCCTTCACGCACGGCATTCCTTTAATGTTGGTCGTGGCCGCGCACGACCAGCCGTCGTGTGCAGCACGCCCCTCACTCCTGCAAACATCCCAATGGCCTCCAGTCTGCTTGCCCTGCTCGACGATATCACGACCCTGCTCGACGACGTGGCCGTGCTCAGCAAGGTAGCGGCGCGCAAGACATCCGGCGTGATGGGCGATGACCTGGCGTTGAACGCGGAGCAGGTGACAGGACTCAAGGCCGACCGCGAGCTGCCCGTGGTATGGGCGGTGGCCAAGGGCTCGTTCGTCAACAAGCTGATCCTCGTGCCTGCGGCCCTGTTGATCAGTGCGTTCGTGCCCAAAGCGATCATGCCGCTCATGATGATTGGCGGTCTGTTCCTGTGCTACGAAGGCTTCGAGAAAGTCTTCCACAAGTTGCTGCATTCGCGCGACGACGATGCACCGAGCCGCGCCGAACGTGTGGCCGCGCTCGCAAATCCGGCGATCGATCTGGTTGCGCTTGAGAAAGATCGCATCAGGGGGGCGATTCGCACCGACTTTATCCTGTCAGCGGAAATTGTGGTGATCGCGCTCGGCACGATGTCGACTGAGCCAATGAGCCGTCAGATCGTGACGCTGAGCTTTCTCGCGATCGCGATTACGGTGCTGGTGTACGGACTGGTGGCTGGCATCGTGAAGCTCGATGATCTCGGCCTCAGGTGGCACAGGACCGAGGGCGACAACGGCGGCGCCGCAAGCAAACGCAAGCTCGGCGCCGGCATCCTCGTGGCGGCTCCGTTGTTTATGAAGACGCTGTCCGTGGTCGGCACAGCCGCGCTGTTCATGGTAGGTGGTGGCATCCTTGTGCACGGCACGCCTGCGATCGAACATCTCATGCAGGGGTTGGTCGAGCGTGCTGGTGCGGGTGTGATGGGCACAATTGTCAAAGTATTGCTCGACGCGCTCGTGGGCATCGTCGCCGGCGGACTGGTGGTGGCGGTGGTGACGCTCGGCAAGCGGGTGTTCGGCAAGGAACAACCTGCTGCCGCGTAATTGGCGGCCGCGACTATTCGCCCTTGGGGTTGGGGCCGAACCGGTTGTCTCCCGGTGTACTGCCGAGGAACATGAAGACCAGCAGCGCAAGTCCGCCAATGATCGGGATGAAGACCAGGAGGAACCACCAGCCGCTGCGATTCGAGTCGTGTAGCCGACGGACGGAGACGCCGAGTCCCGGTAGTAATACCGCGAGCGAGTAGATGCCGCTGAGCAGACCGAAGCCCAGCGTCATGTTAAAGAATCCCATGATCGCATCAACCGTCACCAGCGCAATGGCGATGAGCATGCTGATCACGTTGAAGACCCAGAACTCCATGCGTCGCGCGCGGCCTCCAAAGTCGGCGTATTGCCTGAGCACTTTCAGGTACCAACTCATGAGAAGTCCTTGATCGGGTAAAGGGTCGAGTTGCACCCGGCATCGCGGCGCGGCGCGCCTGCGCGCGAAGTAGCGATCGAGAATGTTCTGCGGGAGACACGGAAGCGCAAGATCGTTCGCTGCCCGCCTCGACAAACGCTGCGGGCGAGCGCACTATTGCGTCACACAGTTGCCCGAATCTGCCGTACCCCTCGCCGCCGAGGTCGCTTTTGTCCGTTTCTCGTCGTGAATTTCTCGTTGGCTCGGCACTTGGCGCCGCGTGGTTGGCGGCGTCCGTGGCGTGTCGCGATGCAGCGAACTCAAGCACAGAGCAAGCGGCGCAGCCGCACACGTTGCCTCCCGAATCACCGGCGCCTCCGCGCACACTGCAGGTGCTCACGCCTGAACAGTTCACCGCGCTTGATGCGATCACCGCGCGCATCATTCCAAGCGACGACACGCCCGGCGCGCGGGAGGCCGGCGTGGTGTGGTTCATTGACTTTGCGCTGACCTCGTTTGCCGCCGCACAGGTTGCACTCTTCTCCGAAGGGCTCGTCCAACTCGAGAAAGATGTCGCGGCTACGCATCCCGGCAGCACACGCTTTGCGTCGCTGACTGAATCGCAGCAGGACGCACTGCTCACGCGCATCGAAGAATCGGAGTTCTTCGGTGCACTGCGGTTCGCCACGATTGCCGGCATGTTCTCACTGCCCAAGTATGGCGGTAACAAAGACTACATCGGCTGGGAATTGATCGGACAGGAACATGTGTACGAATTCAAGCCGCCGTTCGGATGGTACGATCATCCGGACAATCAACAGGCGTTGCTGGGGCGGGTGCTCTGATGCCGCAGGCACTGCCGCCCAGCACACGTACGTTTCCCACCGACACGCCGGTCGATTTTGTCGTGATCGGTTCTGGACCGGCCGGTGGTTCGGTGGCACGCGAGCTCACGCGCAAGGGATTTAATGTGGTGATGCTCGAACAGGGCCGCGCGTTCGGTCCCGAAGAAATGGAGCACGACGAGGTTGGCGCGTTCTTCACCGAGCGTTGGACAAACAATTCAGAGACGCAGCCGCAAACGTATCGCCGTACGGAGGCGGAGAAGGCCGAGCGGCGTCAATATGTGGGCTACGCGAAAGCGGTTGGCGGTACGTCGTTTCATTTCACCGGCAACTACTGGCGCTTTCGCCCCATCGATTTCAACGAGTACTCGGTGAAGGGCGGCGTCGACGGCGCCGCGCTCGCCGACTGGCCCATTACCTACGACGAGCTCGAACCGTACTACTCCGCTGTGGAGTGGGCGATTGGCGTGTCGGGCAAAGCGAACGCGGCACCCGGTGAACCCCGGCATTCGCGCGATTATCCAGTGCCGCCGCTCAACGTCACTGGTCCTGGTGTGCTGCTCACGCATGGCTGCGACTCACTCGGCTGGAGCTCCAAGCCCGCGCCAATGGCCATTCTTTCGCGCGAGTACAACGGCCGGCAGCCGTGCCACAACTGCGGCTTCTGTCTGGCCTTTCCGTGTGAGTGGGGCGCGAAGTCGAGTGCGAATTACACCATGGTGCCTGAAGCGCTGCGCAGCGATCGGTGTGAACTGCGCACCGAGTGCACCGTACGCAAGATTGAAACGAATAGCGACGGCCGTGTGACCGGCGTGATCTATTTCGACCAGAACAAACGCGAAGTGATGCAACAGGCGAAGGCCGTCGTCCTTTGTGCCAATGGCGCCGAGTCACCGCGGCTTTTGTTGATGTCCAAATCCAGCCGCTTTCCCAACGGACTGGCCAATTCGAGTGGCATGGTGGGCAAACACTTCATGTTCAATGGCGCTGCACTCACACGCGCCGAGTTTGCACACGAGGTGAACGGACATCGCGGCCCCGTGGTATCGCGTATCTCGCATCACCACTACGAACTCGACCAGGGACTCGGATTTGTTGGTGGCGGTGGCTTCGATTTTCGCTTTGATGTACCGGCGATTCTTACGTCACTGTCGATGCCGCGCAGCGAACCGCAATGGGGAAGCGCCTTCAAAGCGCGACTCAAGCCGTGGTTCACGCATTCGCTGCTCAGCTACGCGCACACGACGTCGTTACCGGTGGCCACCAACTCGGTCTCGCTCGATCCCGAGCTCAAGGACGCCTGGGGGTTGCCCGCGTTACGTACAACGTTCAAGGAACACGAGCACGATATGCGCATGTACAAGCATTTCCAGTCGCTCGGTCGCGAGCTGCTCACGGCTGCGGGTGCGCTGAAAATGCACGACGATCCGATCAACGAAGATCCGGGCTTCACGGTACATCTGCTGGGCACATGCCGCATGGGCAATGATCCGAACACGAGCGTGGTGGACAAGTACCATCGTGCACATGATGTGCCGAATCTGTTTGTGGTGGATGGGAGTTCGTTTGTCACCAGTGGACGCGGGCAGCCGACGCTCACCATTCAGGCGCTGGCGTTTCGCGCGGCGGATCATATCGCGCAGGCGGCGACGCGCGGCGAGATTTAGACGGGTCGGGGCCGGTGGTGCCCCCACCGGCCCCTCCTGAGTCTTGGGGGCGGCATCGCCGCTCCCGGCGCGCCAGGGCCGGCGGTGGTGGCCGAGGGGAATCCCCCGACCTCGACGCCCCCAATCTAGAACCGCACCGCGCTCGCCAGCTCCCACGCCCGCGTCATGCCACTCGTCTGCGGCGACGTCAACAACTGACCCGCCACCAGCTGCGGATAGATCTCTGCGTAGCTGCGAATCTCCATGGCGCTCACCCGCTTCATCACGAACCACGGCTTGAGATCACGCGGCCGCTGCAGTCCCGCCGCGCCAAGCACTTCGAAAAAACTCTTGACCGTCTCGCGGTGGTAACGCGCTACGCGCTCCGATTTGTCGCCCACATGCAGGCCACCCTCAAGTGCACGGTCCTGCGTCGCAATGCCCGTCGGACATTGATTCGTATTGCAGCGCAGTGCCTGAATGCAGCCGAGTGCAAACATCATGGCGCGCGCCGCGTTGCACACGTCAGCGCCCAGCGCGACTTTCGTGGCCATCGCGAATCCGGAGTTCACCTTGCCCGACGCGATCACCCGAATGCGATCGCGCAAATCAGCGCCCACGAGCGCGTTGTGCACAAACGAAAGTCCTTCGTTGAGCGGTGTGCCAACGGAATCGGAAAACTCGAGCGGCGCGGCGCCTGTGCCACCTTCACCGCCGTCCACTGTAATAAAATCCGGTGTGATGCCGGTTTCCATCATCGCTTTGACGATGCCCAGAAACTCGTGACGCTTACCCACGCACAGTTTGAAGCCGATCGGCTTGCCACCACTTGCGTCGCGCAGTCGCTTGATGAACTGCAGCAGTTCCGTGGGTGTGGAGAACGCGCTGTGCGCCGGTGGTGAGATGACATCCTTCCCCGGCTCAACGCCCCGAATCTCCACAATCTCCGGCGTGAGTTTGGATGCCGGCAGAATGCCGCCGTGGCCAGGCTTCGCGCCTTGCGACAGCTTGATCTCGATCATTTTGACTGCAGGCAGCGCTGCGCGTTTCGCGAACTCGGTCTCACTGAACTGTCCGGCTTTGTCCCGGCAGCTGAAGTAGCCCGTACCGATTTGCCAGATGATGTCACCGCCCGGCTGCAGATGATACGGACTCAGTCCGCCTTCACCGGTGTTGTGCGCGAAGTCGCCCATCTTCGCGCCGGTGTTGAGCGCGAGCACTGCGTTGCGACTCAGCGATCCGTAACTCATGCCCGACACATTGAACACCGACGCCGAGTACGGGTGCGTGCAATCGGGCCCACCCACGAGCACACGCGCGTGTTCTGGATCGGGATGCACAGGCATGAGTGAATGATTGATCCATTCGTAGCCGGTGGCGTACACATCTTTCTGCGTACCAAATGGCAACGTGTCGGTGTCGCCCTTCGCGCGCTGATAGATCACCGATCGATCGTTGCGACTGAATGGACGTCCGTCGTGGTTTGATTCCACGAAGTACTGATTGATCTCCGGACGAATCGCTTCAAACAGATAGCGTGCGTGTCCGATGAGCGGAAAGTTGCGCTTGATGGCCTGACGGGTTTGCACCATGTCAGCGACACCGCGCGCGATGAGTGGCAGCAACACCGTGAGTGACCACAACACAGGTGGCCACACGAACGACACGCCGGCCACGGCCAGCAGCAGGACCGCCGAGACGGCCACGAAGAGGGAGCGCATGCGGTGACAGTCTCGGCCAGCTCTGTGAGGAGTTGAGCGGAGGGTCGGGGCGCGGGGCCGGGCCGCGTCGCCACTGCCGGTCGGCCTCGCCGCGCCCGCCGCGCCCGGGGCGACAGTGGCGCCGAAGGAGCGCCTCCGCGGCCCCCGACCCCCGACCCCCGACCCCGCTACAAAGTCCGACGCGCCGCGAGCAGCAGGGAGAGCGGCAACGGTCCAGCCGGCGACGGGGGCTCGGTGACCGACTCGAGCACGAATCCCGAGTCGTGCAGCTCGGTGATCCACGAGCCGAGCGTTCGAAAGTACCAAGGCATCGCCGAGGGGAAACGGCCGCCAAACGCGTCAAATGTCTCTTCGTGCCACCCGTTTGTGTACGAACCATCTCCGCACGCCGTGAACGGGTGCACCGTCTGGATGAGCAGCACTCCGGTCGGCACGAGCACGGCGCGGATGGCACCCAGCGCTTCCGACAGTCTGTCGTCGAGCAAGGCGAAGTTGCACACGGCAACCGCGAACGGTGCGCCGAGCTCAGTCGCACGGGCGGCAAGCTCGGCGTAGCTGACCTGCTCGTATCGCGGACCGGTGGGCGGACCGGCAAGAGGGCCGTCGGCTGAGCCCGCGCCCTTCGCCGCATCAATAAGCGGCGCGCTCGCGTCGATCCCCACCACTTCGCGTCCTTGCGACGCAATCGCGCGAGCCAACCAGCCCTCGCCACATCCCACGTCGATCAAGGGACCGGTGGGCGCCTGCGCGATCGCCTGTTGGATCGCCTTCAGGATCGCCTCGTCGGTGCCGGCGCGCCGACTGGGAATCCCGCCGGAGCGAACGGCCGTCGTCCACGCGTCGGCGTTGTCGACCCAGGATGCGGCGAGACGGGTGATCGGAGGAATGACGGACATCGGCAAGACGTCGAAGCGGTGGGAGCGGTGAAACCGGACAGGGAAACAATACGTCGGGGAAACGACGCGCGCTTGCCTCGCACTGTGGCGTCAGCGGCTCGCCCCAATCGGCGCACTGGGATCTATTCCGGCCGAGTGCACGTTCCGAAACGGAGCCGGGGGCGAACCACTCTCCGGCCCGTTGCACTGCTCCCCTACCTCTCTCCCTCCACTCATGACGCCTCTCCGTGCGTATCTCCGGGCGGCGATCGTTGGTCTCCTGACCACGATCGCTTACCCCGCGCTGATGCAGGCCCAGCTGACAGTCTCCGGTCGGGTCACCGACGAGACTGGCCGCGGCCTCCCCTCCGCCTCAGTGCTCATTGATGGTACCCGAATCGGCACGGTCACCGATGACGACGGGACCTACCGGCTCGTCGTTGCCGAACCCCGTCCGCCGCTGGTGCTGCTCGTGCGCGTGCTTGGCTACAAGCCGCAGCGCTTCCCACTGTCGGTCACCACCGGACAAATCACGCAGGACGCGAAACTTTCCCGCGACATTCTCAACTTGTCGCAACTGGTGACCACCGCCACGCGCGTCGAAACGGAACGGGCGAGTTTAGGTGCCTCGCTCGCCACCGTGACGGGCCGCGAAATCGCCAACGCCGGTGTGCCGCAGGTGGACGCAGCGCTGGCCGGCAAGGTACCCGGTGTGCTCGTGCAACTGAACTCCGGCACACCCGGAGGTGGTTCGAGCGTGCGGTTGCGTGGCTTGTCCACGATCAGCCGCAGTGCAGAACCACTCTACATCGTGGACGGTGTCATCGTCGATAACGGGTCGTCGCAGTTAGTTGACCTCGGCGGCAATACCAGCAATCGCATTGCCGACCTCGATCCGAACGACATTGAACGCATGGAAATCGTAAAGGGCGCGGCGGCCGCGGCGCTCTACGGCTCGCGCGCCAACAACGGTGTCATACAGATCTTCACCAAGCGCGGCCGTCCGGGTGCACTGCGCGTGAACGTGCGCACGTCGGTTGGACAGGACGAAGTGGAGACGCGCCTTCCGGTGAATCAGGCAGCGGTCAACGCCGCCGGTCAGCCCGTCGCGCGTCGGTTCGATTATCAGGATGAGATCTTCCAGCGCGGTCTCACGTCAAACACATCGGTGGGGCTCTCCGGTGGTGACGATAAGACGCAGTTCTATCTCGGCGGCTCGGTGCAAACGCAGGACGGCATCGTACGCACCACAGATTACTTGCGTCAGAACATCCGACTCAATGTTGACCGTCAGCTCACCTCGTGGCTCAAGCTGTCCACGAGCACGGGCTACGTGACCAGTCGTGCCAATCGTCAGGCGAGTGGTGGTTTGGTGAACAACCGCGGCGTGCTCACCAACTTCCTCTTCAACTCCAACGATCGCAATCTCTTCCCGAACCCCGAAACGGGAATCTATCCGCTTGGGCAGCTGGCTTCGAATCCACTTGAGGTCATGGCCAACTGGAAGGCCCCGCAGGAGATCTCGCGCTTCACCGGTGGCTTGCAGCTCAATGCCACCCCGTTCGAAGCGCTGTCGATTGACTATCGCGTGGGTATCGACAACTACACCGATGCGCAGTCGTCATTTGTCCCACGTGGCAGCTCGGCACCCGATCTGCAGGGTGGTCTCGCGATCTCCGCAAATCTCAATGCCCGGTTGCTCAACCAGGATGTGGACGTCACGTATCGCTGGCCGGCGTTTGGCAACTGGCGTTTTGTGTCCGGCGTTGGTTCCAACTATCAGCAGCAGAAGTTCAACTCCACCGTCGCGCGCGCTGAAAATCTCGCGCTGCTTGTAACCACGGTGCAGGGCAGCGCGCAGTTCGCCAGTCAGTCAATTGACGAACGCCGCATCATCGGCTTCTACGGACAGCAGCAAATCTCGTACGGTAATCTGCTCACGCTCACCGCCGCCGTGCGCTCCGATGCGTCGAGTGCGTTCGGACGCGACGAACGGCAGCAGTATTTCCCGAAGTTCGGTGCGTCGCTCGATCTCACGGAAGTGGAAGGCTTCCGCAATGTGGCCGGTACGTTTGTGAACCGATTGCGTGTGCGCGGTGGCCTTGGCTTCTCGGGCGAGCAACCGCCGGGCAGCTTTGATCGCCTGTCGAACTACGTGTTCGAACCATCGGGTGCGTTGTCGGGCGTGGTCAACAGCACGCGTCAGGGTAATGAAGGGTTGCGCCCCGAACGCTCCCGCGAAACGGAGTTCGGATTTGACGCGGAGTTCCTGAACGGGCGCGTGGGCATTGAGTTCACGCGATTCGATCGCAGCGTCACCGACCTCATTCTGCCGCAGACGGTAACGCCGTCCAGTGGGTTTAGTGAGCAGCTTTCCAACGTTGGTTCGTTGCGCAACAAGGGTAACGAAGTGCTGCTGCGCTCGTTCAACGTGCAGCGTGATGCGTTCAGCTGGAGCACCACGGTCACGTACGCGACGAACGATCCGGTTGTCACGCAGGTCGCCTCGGGCGGCGCGTTCTTCATCCCGGAGAGTTTCAACATCATTCGCGTGGCGGCCAACCAGGCGCCGGGACACTTCTGGGGTACGACGTACCGCCGCAATGACGCCGGTCAGATCATCAACGCAGCCGGTGCTCCGATCCAGGATGCCAACGGCACCATTACCGGGATTCCGGCCATCGGACCTGCCGCCGTGCTCGGTAATCCGAATCCGAAAAATTATTGGTCAGTGACCAATGAGTTCACGGTGCGCCGCAGCCTCGCGTTGCGCGTGCAGTTTGATGGTGTGGGTGGTGTTGATCTGTTCAACTTCGACCGTCGCGTGCTCGAAACACCGTTCTTTGGCGTTGGTGCCGCATACGCCGACGAACTCGAAGGTCGCGTGCCGCGCGGCTTCTTCGCCGCGCGTCGTTCCGTGTTCGAGGAGTACATCGAAGATGGCAGCTTCGTGAAGCTGCGCGAGATCGCGCTCACGTACACGTTGCCCAACGCGTTCGCGCAGCGGCTGCGTTCACGCGGCGCATCGATCACGTTCTCGGGACGCAACCTCAAGACGTGGACGGACTACACCGGCTGGGACCCGGAAACAAATACCGGCGGGCAGCGCACCACGGTACGCGGCTTCGGTTTCGCTGCCATACCGATTCCGCGCAGCATCGCCATGTCCGTGAACCTGAACTACTGAGATGCCGACCATGACTACAATATCGAATCGGCCGGCTCGCCGTTCAGCGCTAGCGATGGGCTTCGCGTGCGCCACCAGCGGCGTGCTGCTCGCCGGCTGCAATCTCGACATCGCCAATCCGAATGCCGCGACGGAAGTGAACGTGCTCACCACACCGGCCGGCGTGCGGGCGCTCGCCGTCGGGGTGCAGGGCCGATGGGGGAACGCGCGTGCCGATGCTGTGTGGATTCCCGGACTCGTCGCCAACGAGCTGGGCGTGACCAATGCGTCGCTGGCACCGCAGCGTGCGTTTCAGCGCTTCCCCGATGCGAGCGCGATCACACCACTCGAAGACGTGAACGTGGATGTGCTCAACTTCTGGAGCCGTCACTATCAAATCGTGCGCACCGCCGATGAACTGCTGGCCAGCATCGAAGGGGTGACGCTCGCACCGGGCACCGTCTCCGGTATTCGCGCGCTCGCGTTTACGATGAAGGCGTACGCGTTTGGTACGCTCGCCGAAGCGTGGCAGCAGATTCCCGTCAACATTACGGGATTGCAGTCTCCCTTTGTGGACCGTGCGGCGGCGCTCACGGCGACGGTTGAGCTGCTCGCGCAGGCGCGTCAGACGCTCGACGCCACTCCGGTAAGTGCGGAGTTTACGTCGCAGTTGCTGACGCCCGGTATCGATCTGCCCAGTCTCGTGCGTGCCTGGCAGGCGCGATACGCGCTTGCGGCCGGACGCAATGATCAGGCACTGGCATTTGCCAACGACGTATCGGCGAACGCGAGCAGCGAGTATCGGTACGCGACCGCCGACCAGAGTCCACTGTGGTCGGTGTTTACCGGACTCCGGTACTTCTCCGCGCAGGCGTCGCTCCGCACGAACGCGGAAGCGGGAGACACGCGTGTCACGCGCCTGTTCGGCGCCACACCGCAGTCGTCGTTTGGTGGGTCCAGCATTGTACCGGTGCTTCTCTTTGCGACGCAGACGGAAGCGTATGCCATGTTCACGCAGGATGAGCTCACGCTGATTCGCGCCGAAGCATTGGCCCGTTTGAATCGCCTGCCGGAAGCGCTCACGCGTGTAAACGCGGTGCGTGAAGGCGCCGGGCTGGCACCGCGCACGGCGCTGCAGCTCGCGACACAGGCGGCCATGCTGGACGAGATTGCCCGTCAGCGACGGTACTCACTGTTCGCGAGCGGGCTGGCCTGGGCCGACCTTCGCCGGTTTGGGCGCGCGCCGGAAGCGCGGGTGAACTGGTTGCCGTATCCGCTCAATGAGCGGTCGGGTAATCCGAACACGCCGCCGAACCCGTAGCCGCGTTGGCAGTGTCAGCGTGTGAACAACGTTTGGAAGTGCGTAGGCACAGCGCCCGGGTCCGTGCAGGTTGCGGATCCGGGCGTTGTTGCGTTCGGTATCGCATGTCGCATGTCGCCTGTCGCATGTCGCATGTCGCGTATCGCGTGTCGCGTATGTTCAGCGCGTCGACACCCACACCCACGACAGCGTGAGGGTGTGGTTCACTTCGTTCGCACGTTGCGCCGGAACGGCGTTCCACAGATTCATGTAGCCCAGCTCGACACGTTGACGAGCGTCGATCGGTACTCCGACACCGCCGCCCAGGCGATTCTGCGCGAGTCGCACCGTCGCGTCACCGTGGCCAACGGGCAATAACAACTCGTTCCACACAAACCAGAGTGCGGGACGCGAGCCGATCTTCACTACCGGCAACCCGCCCTGCGCGCGTAGCATGTAGCGCGCACGATTTTGAAATAGCGACCGCGTGCGCTCGCCGTCGTCCAGGACGGACGACAGCCACCGCTGCTCCCACCGATAGCGATGCGTGATGTTCACCGCCCCCGCGCGATGCGAGAGGCTCAGTTGCTGCCACGTGCGGTGTTCACGCGTGGGATTGGCGATGGGCAGTGCTCCGTACGGTGCCGTCGCGATATACGCATACCCGCTTGCCACACGCACACCCGGTGCCAGCGTACGCTGCACTCCTGGGCGAATAAGCAGCTGCTGCGGCTCACTGCCCAGTCCCATGCGCCGCCACTGCGCGTCAAACCACAGCGCCGTGCGCTCAGTCACCGCGTGGTCGACAAACGCCCCAAACCATGACGCCGTCTGCTGTTCGGTGTCCCAACCTTGTCCCTCACCCACTCTCGGCACCGCGAGGAGCAAGCCTATCAACGCAACGCGTGTGACAGCACTGACTGTATTCATGCTCGCGACCCGCGTGCGGCGAACAGACAGATTACGGCGCGAGCGGTGGTTCAGCCACAGGCGGCATCGAATCGAGCGCACTTTGGAGCTGCTCAAGGCAGCGCGTGGCCAGTTCGGGCGAGGCATAGCCTTCGCGCGTGAGATCGACCGGATGCCAATGCCACGACGCTTCGCTCGTGGCCGACGGCACCAGCGTCTCCTCCCACACCTGCACTGGCACGGGGGGCACGTGCCGCGCACTCAGGCGCTCGGGTAAATGATCGCCGCGCGGCGCGATGATGCCCTTCCACACGATGGCGAGCAACTCACCGGCCGCCGGTGAATCGCTGCCGTTACGCAACCAGGCCACCGTCAGTGCTACCGGGCCCAGCTGCACGATGCAGCGGTCCGGTGCCTTACGTACGGTTGGCACTTCCATGTCGTGCTCTTTCGCGAACACTTTCGCGGCACCGATCAGGTCGTCGGACAGGCGGGCAAACTCTCGCGTACATACGGCGAGCGCGCGATGCGACGAGAGGAAAGCCTGACGCGACAGCGGATCACGAATGTCGGCAACGGGCTGCTCGGGTGCATTTTCAATCACGGTGTATCCCCTTTGAGCGTGAAACGCCGAAGCGCCGTGTGGCGGAGGAAATCCGATCACACGGCGCTCGGTTCTTCACACACGCATCACGTGACGCGACGCGTGTGGAACGACTGGGCGAACTGCCCGGGTCAGCGACCCATCCGCGTGACGTTCTCAGCGGCGGGACCCTTCTGGCCCTGCACGATGTCGAACTCAACGCTCTCGCCTTCGGACAACGACTTGAAGCCGTCAGCCTGAATGGCGGAGTGATGGACGAAACAATCCTTCTGTCCGTCGGCGGGCGTGATGAAGCCAAAACCCTTCGCGTCGTTGAACCACTTAACGGTACCGGTCGTGCGCATTGCAAACTCCTGAAAACTGTGGTGTCCTGCTGTGAGTCGGAGCTTGGTGTTACCACCAGATGCAAAACGAAACCGACCTACACGTACTCGTGATCACCCTCACGACGGTCGCCATCACTCGATGACTGCGGTACAAAAAAAGGGCCCGCTCGCTTTGGCAGGCCCGTTTTATTCGGAACTTGTCCACGCGTTGGATTGCGTGTATCGCTTCCGGAAGGATAGTCTAACCGATGTAGAATAGCAAATCGCGCCCTGCGGTTCCCTGCCAGACCCGACCCGGGTCACTGTCCCCACGCCCCCGCCCCATGCCGCGCTCCCTGCTTCGCGTCAGCCCCCTGCTTACCGCACTCCTGTTCTCGGCCGCCTGCGACCGCCCGCAGACCGTCGATGTGGTCCTCCGAGGCGGCACCATCTACGACGGCAGCGGCACCGCACCCATCGTCGGTGACATCGCCCTGCAGGGCGACTCCATCGTGGCCGTGGGCGATATCGGCACCATGCGCGGCACCACCGAGGTCAACGCCACCGGACTCGCGGTAGCGCCCGGCTTCATCAACATGCTCTCGTGGGGCACCGAAAGCCTGCTCTACGACGGACGCGGCCTCAGCGATGTCATGCAAGGCGTCACGCTCGAAGTCTTCGGCGAAGGATCGTCCATGGGCCCGATCACCGATACCATGCGCCGCGAAATGATCACCGAACAAGGCGACATCACGTTCGACGTGCCGTGGACGTCGCTCGGCCAATACCTCGACCACATGGTCGCGCAGGGCGTCTCGCTGAACGTGGCGTCGTTCATTGGCGCGACCACCGTGCGCGTGCATGAACTCGGCTACGAGAATCGTGCACCCACCGCAGAAGAACTCGTGCGCATGCAGGATCTGGTGCGCGCCGCCATGCGCGAAGGCGCACTCGGCGTGGGTTCCTCCCTGATCTACGCGCC
>JBBRDP010000058.1:0-17841 GCA_038203795.1 Gemmatimonadales bacterium | reverse complement strand
TCCGCCACGGCGGCGGTATCGCACGATGAACCCTGTACGCTAACGCAGACGGGGCACCATTGGTTGGCGCCCCGTTCAAACAGGACCGGCGAACTGGGTCCCGCGTCGGTTAGAGGATGGCGCGAACCGTACGGACGCCTGCAGACGCTCTGCCGGGCACGGGAGCACGCGGGGCAAGCTGCTCGAACTGGAGCACGCGGGCGCGCGCGCCCTCAGCGGCTCGTCGCGCACTGGAGCTCGGCTCATCCGAACCAAAGGGAAACCCTGCGCCAGCAACCTCGCTCGCACGGGCCGCCGTCACACGCACGTCACGGTAGCGTCCGTTGGCAAACACGCGAAGCGTCACCGTGTCTCCGGGCGTAGCCCTCTCCACCTCCCGCAGGAAACGGGAAACCCGCGCCGAGCTGGCGATGCCATCGAGGACATCTTCGCGAGGGACGCGTACATCCACGCCATTGATGGCCGCAATGCGCTCACCCTCGATGATCCCGGCCGTTTCGGCGGGACCATCGTTCACCACCGCGCTCACGAACATCCCGAGGGTGTCGCGGGCGTTGCCGGCGCTGCCGACCGAAATGCCGAGCGCGGCCCGGTTGGCCATTGCTTCCCGCGATATCGCCACGGGCGTTCGCAGGCGGACAAAGAGGCCGCCATCGAGTGCCTGCGCGGACACCGTGGTCACACTGACGTTTCGCGACTGACCGTTACTGAGCACCCGCAGCGACGTCTGGTCGCCCACTGTGAGCTTGCCGAGTTCGCGCTGCAAACGGCGCAAGCCCGCGTCGGAGGTGAGCGGATCGGCCGCGTCATCGGCGGAGATGCGCAGCGACACGCCGTTGATCGCCTGGATGCGACTACCGACCATAATTCCGGCCCTCGCCGCCGGCCCATCGGCGGTGACGTCCTGCACTTCAAGGCCGAGCGTGTCTCCTTTGGCTCCCACCGACAGGCTCACGCCAAGCACTGCACGGTTCGCGCTGCTGATCACGGAGCTCGATCCGCGCGGGAGCTCTACTCGCACCTCGGGGTACTGCGCGCCGGCGTTTCCGGCGACCACCGCGGCTGCGGCAAACGAGACGAAGACGATCCGGGATGATGTCAGCATGGTTGGTTCTCTCGGGAAGCGGGGGTTGGCTTTGTTAGACACGGCCATGCGCGCAGGAGTTTCCGCCCAGGATAAATCGCCGTCGTCCCGGCACGACGCTACACGAGAATATTGAGCAGACGCCCCTTCACGTAAATGATTTTCTTCGGTTCACCGGTTACGAACTTCGCGATCGACGCATCGGCCATCGCCGCCTGCAACACCTCCTCCTGCGTCGCATCCGGCGACAGCGTCACCCGGCCGCGCGTTTTGCCTTGCACCTGCACCGCAATCTCGATGGTGGACTCTTCGGCGAGCGCCGGATCCCACAGCGGCCAGCCGGCATCGAACACACTGCGGTCGTGCCCGAAATGCGCCCAGCATTCTTCGGCCAGATGCGGTGCAAATGGCGCCACAAGTTGTACGAGCGGCTGCACTTCATCGACATGCGCCACACGTTCCGCTCGGCGCAGCACGTTCATGTATTCCATCATCGCCGCGATGGCCGTGTTGTAGGCCAACGCACCGGTATCATCACCAACTTTGCGAATCACCTGGTGCAGCTTGCGCATGACGTCGGGATCGGCATCGCCATCGCGCCGCGCGTCGCGCACGGAGCCCCACAACCGATCGAGGAACCGACGCACACCGCTGATGCCTTGCGAACGGAAGTCGCCGCCGTCCTGATACGGGCCGAGGAACATGAGGTACATGCGAAACGCATCCGCGCCCCATTCGGTCACGTACTCGTCGGGATTGATGACGTTGCCCTTGGTCTTCGACATCTTCGCGCCGTCGCGAATGATGAGACCGTGCGCACGGAACCGCGTGAACGGTTCGTCAAAGTTGATGTGTCCACCATCCTTGAGCGCCATCGTCACAAAGCGCGAGTACAGCAAATGCAGCACCGCATGTTCGTTGCCGCCGATGTACGAGTTCACCGGCAACCAGCGTGCGGTGATATCCCGGTCGAACGCGACATCGTCACGACGCGCGCTCGGATAGCGCAGGAAGTACCACGCGCTGTCGAGGAACGTGTCGGACACATCGGTTTCGCGTCGCGCCGCACCACCGCACGACGGACACGCGACGTTGTACCACTCGGCGTGTCGCGCCAGCGGCGAAATACCGGAGTCGTCGGGTTTGAAATCGGAGATGAACGGCAACTCCACGGGCAACTGCGCTTCCGGCACCGGTACCGTCCCGCACGCATCGCAATACACGATGGGAATGGGCGGGCCCCAGTAGCGTTGCCGCGACACGCACCAATCGTGCAGACGATAATTCACGACGGGCGTCGCGTGCCCGTTCTGCTCCAGCCAGGCAATCACGGCGGTCTTGGCTTCGGCCACCGAGAGCCCGTCAAACTGCGCGGAGTTCACGAGGTGATCGGCGCCGGTGCTGGCCGCGTACGCTTCAGCGAGCGGCGTATCTGCGCCTTCGCCTTCGCCCGCAACAACCCGGCGAATCACCTGCTCGACTTCAAGGCCGCAGTCTTCGCGAAACGCCGGCGCGAGTTCATGCACAAATTCAAAATCACGTTCGTCATGTCCCGGCACCGCCATGATCGCACCGGTGCCGTATTCCATGAGCACGTAGTCAGCAATCCAGACGGGCACGTTGGTGCCGGTGGCCGGATTCACCGCAACTGCGCCCGTGAACACGCCGGTCTTCTGCAGCACGGTCTTGCGTGAGACCACGTCCTGCTTGGTGGTGTTGGCCTGGTACGCACGCACGGCGTCGCGCTGCGCCGCTGTGGTGATCGTCTCCACCATCGGATGCTCGGGCGCAAGCACGAGATACGTCGCACCGAAGATTGTATCCGGACGCGTGGTAAAGACGCGCACCGACGCGTCGTGACCGGCGACGTCAAACTTGATCTCGGCGCCTTCGGAGCGTCCGATCCAATTGCGCTGCGCGCTCTTGGTGACCTCGCTCCAGTCGAGCCCGTCGAGATTGCCCAACAACCGTTCCGCGTAGTCGCCGATACGGAAGAACCACTGTTCAAGAAAACGCTGTTCCACGACGGTGCCACAGCGCTCACACGCGCCGCCTTCCACCTGTTCGTTGGCAAGCACGGTCTTGCAGCTCGAACACCAATTCACAGCCGCCGCTTTTTTGTACGCGAGCCCCTGCTTGTGCAGCTGCAAAAACACCCACTGCGTCCAGCGGTAATAATCACGCTGACTGGTATCGACTTTTTGACGCCAGTCCACCATAAGTCCGGCGCGCTCCAGCTGTCGCTGAAAATTGGCCACGTTTTTCGGCGTGAGTTCCATCGGATGCGCGCCAATCTTGAGCGCGTAGTTCTCCGAGTGAATGCCGAACGCGTCGTAGCCAAGCGGCTGAAAGACGTCGTAGCCGAGCAGGCGGTGGAAGCGCGCGGAAATGTCGCTCCCGGTGAACGCAAAGAGGTTCCCCACGTGCAGCCCTTCGGCCGACGGGTAGGGGAACATCATGAGCGAATAGAAGGGGCGCTTGGCGCCGGCGAGGTCGACCTGATTGGTGCCGCGGTCGGCCCAGGTGCGCTGCCATTTGGCCTCGATCGCGGTGGGATCATAGGCGATTGGTTCGATCGTATCCATCCCTGCAAGATAGTCGCTTTTTGTTCGGTTTGCGGGTGGGGGGGTCGGGGATGGTACGCCCGGGCGTCGCCACTGCCGGCCCGGGGGGACGATCCCGGCCCCGCCCCTATCGCGGCCGTTCACCCCGGCGAAACACAAACGCCGACGACTCAACACGAGCCCCGCGCTCGTCGCACACCGCGAACGACGACCCCTCGTAGCAGGAGACGCCCGCGTAGCGCCCGTCCTTGGTCACCGCGTAGAAGTCCAGGTCAAAACGCGGACGCCCGCGCTCGTCGAGCAGGCGCGACTCCGTCATGGCGATCACGCGTTCCACCACTTTGAGCAGCGCCGACTCGGGCGCCAGCCCCTGGCGCATGAACTCCACCGCCAGAAACGCGCCGCACACCTTCATATTCGCTTCGCCTCGCCCTGTGGAGCCCGCCGCGCCGACGCTGTTGTCGCAGTACTGTCCCGCCCCGATAATCGGCGAGTCACCCACGCGACCGGGCACCTTCCAGCTCATGCCGCTGGTGGTGGTCACGGAAGCGATGTCACCGCTGGCCGTGACCGCGTTCATGTTGATCGTGCCCGTATGAAAGCGGATTTTGACGTCGTCGTCGTAGTCGAGCCGAGCGTCGCGCGGGTTCAGCCGTGCGCGCCAGCGCAACCAATCCTGACGACTTTTGTCCGTCAGCAGATTTTGCGGGGTGAACCCCATTTCCACGGCGAAGCGCTTCGCGTGCGCGCCCACCAGGAAAATGTGGTCGGTGTAGTCCATCACGGCTTTCGCCACGAGCGAGGGCGTGGCGATGTCTTCGATGCAGCCCACGGCACCGGCGCGGCGCGTGGGTCCGTGCATGCAGGAGGCGTCGAGCTGCACGACGCCGTCGGCGTTGGGCAAACCACCCAGCCCGACGGACTGGTCGGTGGGGTCGAGCTCCTGGATATTGACGCCCGCGATGATGGCATTGAGCGGGTCCTCGCCCGCCACGATCTGATCATAGGCCACTTTGACGCCGCGGAGGCCGTTGGCGGAGGCCACGACACACGGACGCGCGCGGATCAACGGGGTCGCAACCGGTGCGACGGACGGAGGGAACGACTCGGCCGCGAGCAGCGAGCGCGGCACAAAGCCAGCCGCAGCCAGTGCCGCAGCGGTTTCGAGGAAGGTTCGGCGGGAAGCAGTCACAAGCGGAGTGGTGGGCGGAAAATCCGGGACGAATCGCGACGATACGCCCGAACAGCGCGCACCGGAAGGGACCGTCTGCGGACAGCCCCTTGTTGTTTGCCTTGAGGCGGCACAATCGTCATACCACTGGCACGGCGTTGCGCATGACGCCATCGATCATAGGCCGACGCGCGTCACATGGCGCGATGATCGGACCCGGCGAGCCTTTTCGCGAACCGACCCTGTGCCTCGACCCTTCAACTGCCTCATGCTGACCCCTGCTGATATCGCGACGCGCCTCGAATCTGCCAGTTTCGTGGCCGGCTTTTCTGAAGCGTATCTGTGGCGCCTCGCGCGCGCCGTCAAGCCGCGCAAACTCCTCGTCGGAGAAACGCTGTTCGACGAAGGCGATACGCGGCGCTTGTTCGCGATTCTGCTCAGCGGTGCCGTGGCCGTGGAGAAGGCGCACGAGGGCCGCATCACGCGACTGGCCACAATCGGACCGGGCGAAGCGGTGGGCGAGGGCATTTTCCTCGACGACGAAGCACACGGGACGACCGCACGCGCGATCATGCCCGCCGACGTGCTCGTGATGACGCGCGCCGAGTTGGACGCACTCATTCGCGACCATCCGCAGCTCTACGCGGCGCTGGTGAATCGCGCGGCGCGCACCATCTCCACGCGACTGCGCGCGGCCGATGCGACGCTCGTGGGACGCGGTCGCACGCTGGGATTCGGCGGACATCGCACGCGCAAAGAGAAGGATCTGCTCGGCGAGCGCGACGTCCCGTTCGAAGCGCTGTACGGCGTGCAAACGTTGCGCGCGCTGGAGAACTTTCCGATCACCGGCATTCCGATTCGCGAGATGCCCGAGCTGATTGACGGACTCGCCGCCGTGAAAGAAGCGGCCGCGCACGCCAATCACGAACTCGGCCTGCTTCCGGATCATATTTTCGACGCGATTGTGACGGCGGCGCGTGAAATCCGCGCGGGACGACATCACGAGCAGTTTCTGGTGGACGTGATTCAGGGTGGCGCGGGCACGTCCACAAACATGAATGCGAATGAAGTGATCGCGAATCGTGCACTGGAACTCACCGACCGGCCGCGCGGCGAGTATTCGTCGATCTCGCCCAACAGTCACGTCAACCTGAGTCAATCCACCAACGACGTGTATCCCACGGCGGTGAAACTCGCGTTGTACGCCTCGATGGGTGAGTACCAGCGAGAGCTGGGCGCGCTCGCCGACGCGTTTCTTGAGAAGGGCAAAGAGTTTGCGCCGTTCATAAAAATGGGGCGGACACAAATGCAGGATGCGGTGCCAATGACGTTGGGGCAGGAGTTCACCGCGTATGGCAACACGCTCAAGGAAGATGTCGACCGCCTGCACGAAGCGCGTCAACTTATTCGCGAAATCAATTTGGGTGCGACGGCCATTGGTACGGGCATCACGGCGAGCCCGGCGTACACGGAATCGGTGTGTCGACATCTGAGTCGCATCACGGGCATCGAGCTGATCACCGCACCCGATCTGGTGGAAGCCACGAGTGACACTGGTGCGTTTGTGCAACTCTCCGGCGTGCTCAAGCGCACCAGCACCAAGTTGTCAAAGATCTGCAACGACCTGCGCCTGCTCTCCTCCGGCCCACGCGCGGGATTCGGCGAAATCAACCTGCCGGCCGTGCAGCCCGGTTCTTCGATCATGCCGGGCAAGGTGAATCCGGTGATCCCGGAAGTCGTGAATCAGGTCTGCTTTGATGTGATCGGCGCCGATGTCACGGTCACGTTGGCCGCCGAAGCAGGACAGCTGCAGCTGAATGCGTTCGAGCCGATCATTGCGTACCGCCTCATGCGTTCGCTGCTCTCGCTGCGCAATGCCTGCGCTACGCTGCGTGAGCGCTGTGTGGTGGGCATCACCGCCAATCCTGATCGCATGCGGTATTTCGTGGAGCACTCCGTGGGCATTGTGACCGCGCTCGTACCAGTCCTTGGTTACGAAGTCGCCACCGAAATCGCCAAGTCCGCCTACGAAAATGACCGTGGGGTGTTCGAGATCGTGCTGGAGCGCGGGCTACTGACGCGCGAACAGCTCGACGACATCCTGAATCCTGCATCCATGACCGTTCACCGTTCTTCCAGTTGACCATGTCGAAGTCTTCCGCGCGCGCCCGCTGGCGCACCACGTTCGGCGCCGCTGCGCTTGGCGCCCTGTTCTCAGCGTGCGGCGGCGGTGCCGGTGCCGACACCGGTGGAGGCACAGGCGTGCCAACGCCGGCGTCTATCGCGTTCTCTGCGCCGTCGCTGATCATCAACAACATCGCCAGCTCGGCGACCACGACCGCCACCGTACGCGACGCGAGTGGCGCGACGCTCTCCGGCGCGTCCATCGCATGGAGCGTCGATCAGCCCAACGTCGCGTCGATTTCCGGCGCGGGCAACACCGCCACGCTCACCGCGCGGGAGCGCGGCGTCGCCCAGGTCACCGCACGCGCCGGGAACCTCTCGGCCAGCATCACGGTGTTTGTGCGGGCTGCGGCCGCCATGACGGTGACGCCCACCGAAATCAGCTTCCGCGTGGGCAACACTGCGCCGTTGCAGGCGTTCGTCACCGCCGACGAAGGGGCTGCCACCACGGTGACGTGGAGCAGCAGCGCGCCAACGATCGCGTCGGTGTCGTCGCAGGGCGTGGTCACGGGTGTGACCGCCGGCACCGCCGTCATCACGGCGCGGAGCGTGAGTGACACGCGACTGTCGGCCACGGCGACGATCACGGTTGCGCCACCGCGCAGCGTCATCATGACACCCACGGAAATGAACATCGGCCGCGCCGAATCGCGGGCGTTGTCGGCGCAGGTGTTTGTCGATGCCGGCGTATCAACGGCCGTGATCTGGCGCACCAATCGCCCGCTCATCGCGACGGTGAATCAGCAGGGCGTGGCCACCGGTGTGAGTGATGGTGATGCCACGATTACCGCCATCGCGGTGGCCGATACCACGCTCAGGGCATCAGCGCTCGTGCGTGTGGTGCCAGTCGTGCGCAGCATTGTGGTCGCGCCGCTCACGACCACACTCAACGTGGCACAGACACAGCCGTTCACGACGACCATCGTGGCCGATCAGGGCGTGTCGGCCGCCGTGCAATGGAGCTCCAGCAACACCGCCGTCGCGTCAGTGAATGCACAAGGGCTGACCACGGCGATCGGTGTGGGCACGGCGACCATTCGTGTACGCGCGGTGTCGGACAGTACGCGCGTGGCCACGGCGACCGTCATCGTGAATGAGCGGCCGGTGGCACTGACACTGGGGGCGAGCACGCTCGGTTTGACCATCGGTCGCACGAGTACCGTGTCGGCGGTGGTGACCGGCGACCCCGGCATCCCCACCACGGTGCAATGGACCTCGCGCAACACAGCCGTCGCGTCCGTCAACGCGCTCGGACTTGTCACGGGTCTCGCCCAAGGCACCACGTATCTCGTGGCCCAGGCAAACGCCGATGCCACCAAGCGTGATTCAGTGCGCGTGACGGTGGTCTCACAGCTCGCCACGGCGTGGAGCACCGCGCGAATTGGCGGACCGCTCATCGAGGACATCGTGTCGTTGTGGGCATCGAGTGCCACGGTGGCATACGCCGTCAACTCGCTGGGCGATGTGTATCGGTGGGATGGTTCGACGTGGACGAGTTCAGCACGCGGTTCGCAGTTTGGCACCGTGTTCACCGCGGTGCACGGTGTCTCCTCGGGCGCGATCCTGGCGGTGGGCACGAACGGCGTCATCGCCCGATTCAACGGCAGCTCGTGGAGCCCGATGATCTCAGGCACGAGCGCGGTGCTACAGGATGTGTGGATGTACGACAGCGACGGCGCCTGGGCGGTTGGTGCCGGAGGCACTGTGTTGCGTCTCGTGGACGGCGCATGGAATGCGATGAACAGCGGCACCACCACCCGACTGCGCGGTGTGTGGGGCTCGAGTGCCATTGCGTACGCCGTGGGCGACGGCGGCGAAATTCGGCGCTTTCAAACCGGCAATTGGCAGCTTGTGGCGTCCGGTACGCCGGAAGTACTGCACGGCGTGTGGGCGTCAGCGGACGGCGTCGGCAGCGTCTTCGCGGTGGGCGAATTCGGCACCATCCTGCGCTGGAACGGCTCGGCGTTTGAAAGGGAAACGAGCGGCACACAGGCGACACTGCTGCGTGTCGCCGGCAGCGCCAACGGTGCGGCGTTGGTAACCGGCGATGGCGTGGCCCTGCAACGTGTTCAGGGTGCGTGGGCCGACCAGAGTCCTCCGTATCGCACGCGATTTTCCGCCGCCGCAATTGATGCGAGCGGCGGGATGTGGGTGGGTGGGCAACGTGGGCTGGTCATGCGTGCGCCGGCGACTGGTGGGTGGGCGACGCTGAGTCTCACACCCGATCTACTCGATGTGTGGAGCAGCAGCGCGTCGCACGCCATCGCGGTGGGTGAGTTGGGCTTCATCTTCCGCTACGACGGAACCAATTGGACACGCCAGGCTGCGCCAACACTGGAGCGCCTGAACACTGTGTGGGCGGCGTCGGCCAACAACGCGTTCGTCGGCGGAGACAACGGCATGTTGCTGCACTGGAACGGCAGTACGTGGACTGAACACACATCACCCACGTCCGATCACGTCTACGCCATGTGGGGATCGAGCAGCAGCGCGGTGTGGGCCGTGACCGATGCCGGCGAAATTCTGTTTTTTGATGGCACGAGCTGGACCGTTGCACACACACAATCGCAGCCGCTCTATGGCGTGTACGGGACGGCGAGCGACGATGTGCATGTGGTGGGGCAAGCTGGGACGTCGCTGCACTGGAACGGCGCGACGTGGTCCACGCGCAGCACGAACTCCAGTCACGTGCTTGTCGGACTGTGGGCCTCTGATTCGTCGCACGCATTCTCGGTGGGTGCCCGTGATTTTTCGTCGGGCGTGGCGATGCGATTCAACGGCGCGTGGTCCGAAGTCACGGCGGGGACAAGCAACATCCTCAGCGCCATTTGGGGCGCGGTGGAGTTCGATCTCTACGCCGTCGGTGACATGGGCACGATCGTCCGCTACAACGGGACCGGTTGGGTACCCATGATCTCCGGCACGACCGAGTTCTTGTGGGCGGTGAGTGGCGCACCTGATGCCACCGGCGCGGGCTTCGCGGTGGGACTCAACGGCGTGGTCGTGCAGGGGCAGGCGTCGGGAGGCGCGGCGTCGGCCATGCGGACAGCGTCCGGCGTGCGCGCCGCACCGCCTCGTGCCAATCTCGCGCCGATGCGCGGCGCGACGCGACAGCAGGATACGCCACTGCCGTTCGGCCGCGCTCGCAAGCGACTGAATGGCGGTCGGTAGTGAGCGGAGAAACGGCGAACGGTCGTGAGCGACTGCATGGCGGTCGGTCGTGAGCGGAGAAACGGCGAACGGTAGTTGACGACCAAACGGCCGTCAGTCGCTACCGGCTGAACGCGGCCAGTGTGGGACCCATCGCATCGATCGTCTCGCGCGCATTCCAGCGATCGGTGCCATTGTACATGAACGCGAAGGCCAGAATCTCGCCGTTCTCCGCCGTGACATACCCGGAAAGCGAGATCACATCGTTGGTGGTGCCGGTTTTCGCGTGCAGATTGCCCTGCGCTGATGTGGCACGCATGCGCAGTCGCAACGTTTCTGACTCGCCGGCCACCGGCAACGACGCATGAAACACACTTGACCACGGCGCGTGGTGCGCGTAGTGCATGAGTTGCACGAGCGCGCGCGGCGTGACACGGTCAAGCACCGAGAGGCCGCTGCCGTCAGTCGCCACGATCGCTTGTGGCGCAATGCCCACCTGCGATTCGGCAAACGCACGCAGCTGCGCAAAGGCGTGATCGGCGGTGCCGGGTTCGTTGCGCAGTGGTCCGCGCGCCGCGTTGCGATAAATCTGTTCGGCCAGATGATTGATGCTCTCGCGGTTCATCACGGAGATCAATTTTGACAGTGGTGGCGACGGCATCGCCGTGACCATCACCGCGCCCTCAGGCGTACGCCCCACCTTGATCTCGCCGTCAACCGCGATGCCCTGCGCGCGCAACGCCTCGCGAAACGCGCCAGCCGTAAAGGTGACCGGATCGGCCACCACCAGCAGCACACGATGCGCCGGCGCGCTCACGCCAATGCTGCCGGTCACCACTACCTGCGTCTCTCCGACCAGTCGCACGGTGAGTCGCTGACCGCGTCCGGGCACCGTACGAACGCTTGACACCACCGTCAGCCCACTCGTCGCGGGTTCCAGCCGCACCTCGGCACCGCCCTTCGCCGGGTGCACACCCACCACGACCATGTTCTCGTTGAGCGAGAGCGCACTGAACGGCGCCGCATACGAAGCGCCCGCGTAACGCGAGAGCCAGCCGTCCGGAATGCGTCGTCCTTCCATGCCACTCGCATCGGCAATCAGGTCACCAGTCACCCGCTTGACACCGGCGCCGGCCACAAAACGCGCCAACATGTCCATCGGTGCGTCCGGGCCGCCACGCACGAAGCGCGAAGACAACGCCGGATCACCATCGCCACGCAGAATCATGTTCCCGTGCACCACGCCATCGGGACCGAGTGCACCATCACGCAGGACATCGGTGGAGAAGGCGTGATCCGGGCCCAAACGCTCCAGCGCCAGCGCAGCCGTGAACGTTTTCATGGTGGACGCGGGCACCATCGGTGCGTCAGGGGACGCGGCGAACAGCGTATCACCGCGCGACAGCGACACCACCATCACCCCCCATTGGCCACTGCGCGTCTTCGCGCTGAGCATGCTGCCCAAGTCGCTCGACAGCGCGGCAGCACCGACCGGTGCCGTGGGGGCCAGTACGACCGGAGCCCTCTTCGCGCTCGTTGGGGTGACGCGCTTCGGTTTGGCCGCGCGCCGAGTGGGTGGCGTGGTGCGCGACTGCTGCACGGCGACCGCCGTGGCGGCTTCAGCCGCCTGCGCCGTAGCCGGCGTGAATGCCACCAGCGCCAGGAACGAGCAAAACAGGAGGCTCGCCGAACAGGCCGCGCGGGAAACAATTGCGCCCGGCGCGTGGGCTGTCATGTGTGAAATGTCATTGCGTGAATCCATGTGCGATCGTGGAGAGAAAGTCGCATGTGGTGCTACACACAAAGTGTCGTCACGTGCCGGGCGGGGCAACAGTGCGGTTGTGGATCGCGGTGTCACGACATGCGTTTCGCCGCCTAACGGGCGCTACAGCTTCACCATCACGCCCCGGCGATGCAGCACCGACAGGATCGCATACCACAGCATCACAAACGCGATCGCGTAGAGCAAACTCGCATTCTTCGGTGCAAGCCACGATGCGAAGGCTTCGCGATACACGTATTGCTGCAGCGATGTGCGCCCGGTGTCAGTCTGCCACACGATCATGCCGCCGATGAGCCGCGCCATGAGTCCGGAGCCAAGAAAGGCGACCAGCGGATTCGTCCCGTACACGACGAAGAATTTTGTCCATCCCTTGACACCAAGTCCGTCGATCAGCCACAGGCAGGTGGCGAGCGATACGGCCGCCATACCACCGGTAAAGAGCACGTACGAACTGGTCCAGAGACCCTTGTTGATGGGGAACACCCATCCCCAACACGCACCGATCACCATCGCCATGGCACCCACGGCAAACATGCCGGCGAGGCGATCACCCAGCGCCCGTTCCTGCTGCGCCAGCCATGCGCCGGTGAGCGCTCCCAGCAAGACCGTGCCCACCGCAGGCAGCGTCGAGAGCAGGCCTTCCGGATCCCAGGTTTTGGTGCCCGAATAGAGATGGTTCTCGGTGATGACGAGGCGATCGAACCATGCGCTGAGCACCAGCGACGGTTCGTCGAGCAGTGCCGCACCGATGCGCCCGGTACCGGGTACGGGCACGAGCGTCATGAGGGCCCAGTAACCCAGCAAAATCACCGTGGCCACAACGATCTGCTGTCGCCAGGCAAAACGCAACGTGAGCAATCCACCAACCGTGTACGCCAACCCGATGCGCTGCAGCACGCCGAGAAAACGCAAATGCTCAAGGCGGTACATCATGCGATCGGCGAACGTCGCATCGGGCAGACTGGCGATCGGGCCGTATGTCCACCCGGGGAACCATGATAGAAACAGGCCGCACAAAAAGATCAACACACCGCGCCGCAGCACTTGCTTCACCAACGTGGCGTTGTCGTCGCCACGCGCGCGTCGCGCCTGCATCGACAGATGCGTGGTGATGCCAACAATGAACAGGAAAAACGGAAAGATCAGGTCGGTGGGCGTCCATCCGTGCCACGCGGCATGCGCGAGCGGCGGATGGATCGCGCCCCAACTCCCTGGATTGTTCACGAGCAGCATGCCGGCCACAGTCATGCCGCGAAATACATCGAGCGCGAGGAGTCGCTCGCGCGTGTTCATTCGCCCCCGGCGCCCGGATCGATGACCCACGTCCCCACGGAGTCCACCTGACAGCGCACCGTGTAGCGCTTCTCAGGGCTCACCAGCCCTTCGTGTGGCTGGCCGATGTATGACCCAGCAACCCGGACGGCGTGCGATCCGTCGGCGCTGACCTCGTCCCCACGCACCACGACCAACATGGTGGGCCAGTCCCCGTCCCGCTCCAGCTTCTCTCGAATCTGCAGTTGGTTTTTTTCCTGCGGGAGCCAGTAGAACGTGGGTCCCTTGTCCTGCACGACGACCTCGGCGGCCGACGGAAGCGCCGAATCGGTGGTCACGGCGTTGAGGAAGCGCAGGGGTTTGGGCTCAGCGGTGGTGATGTAGTCGAGCACCGCCAACGCGACCGGCAGGGGTCGCACCTCGAGGCACGCGGTCGCTGGATCGAGCGCGTCGGGATCAGCCTTGTCGGAGCCACCGCTGCCTCCGCCGCAGGCGGCAAGCAGCGCGATGATGGGAGCGACAGGAAGCAGGCGAGCGGAACGGAAGGGAATCATTGGGGGGTATGAGCTGGGGGAGATACATTGTTGAGGGGATGCGTCAATTCTCGCTCTCGGCACGACTTTGCGCCACACCACGTGTGACCACTGGCGCAACGCCGTCCCCGGCCCGAACGTGTAGTCATCCTGCCTTGCGCGCTTGCTCTTGTTTCCAAGTGTCGCCCCCCGATTCGTCCAACCACGAGGATTGGTCCGAATGTCAACAGACGGAAACGCGATCGTACGCGAAGGAATCTCTGCCGGTCTGATTGGCGCGACCGCAATTGCGATCTGGTTCGGAGTTCTCGATGCGTTCTCAGGTACGCTGCTGGCCACACCGATTATGCTTGGTGCGTCTCTGGCCACGCTGTTTCAGGGCATCGGCGTGCCGAGCAATCCGGCGGCGTTCCTGCTGTACACCGTCTTTCACTACGCGCTGTTCATCGGGATCGGGCTGCTGCTGGCATGGGTTGCGGGGAAAGCCGAGAAGGCGCCGTCCGCACTGATCGGTTTCCTCGGCTTATTCGTGGCCTTTCAGGTAGGCTGGGTGGGCTGGACCACAGTGCTCGCGCAGAGCTTTGGTGATCTCGCGTGGTATCAGGTGTTTCTCGCGAACGTGATCGCGTCAGCGTCGATGGGCTACTACATGTACCGCCAGCATCCGGCGTTGCCCGGCAAGGTGAACAGCCTGTTGGTGACAACCGAGTGATCCCGGCGCCGTGACGGCAACCGCCGCGCGATGTCTGGTGCGCAACTCGCGTCGTGATTGACTACGCGAGCTCGGCCAGGGCGGTGTCCTCGGCGTCGCGATTCACCCAGCGAAAGAACACCACGGTCATCACCGCGTAAAAAAACACGCCGCCCGGAATCCACATGATCAGACCTCCATACTGCTGATCATCCAAGGGCGTGATGCCGAAGATACGGGGCGCGGTGGCATAGGCCGGATAGAGCAACGAGTCGGCCATGACGATGTAAATCGACACGACCGACATCGGGATCACCATCAGGAAGCAGAACAGCATCTGCCCGGGAAACGCGAGGCGCGGCAACTCCGCCATGCGGCTGGTGAGCGGCCACCACATGATCACGGCGGTTGAGATGAACATGAGGTGCTGCAGAATGTGCACCGCATGAAACTCGAGCGCCGCGTTGTACATCGGCGGCAAGTGCCAGACGGCGAGCACCACGTTGAACCATAAAAAACTGCTGGCCGTGCTGGTGAGCGAACGAAACACCCGGCTCACCACCGGCACGCGCAGCAGCGGACGCAGCATCCACCCCGGCGTACCGAAGAGCAACAACGGCGGTACGACGAGCGTGAGAATGAGATGCTGCACCATGTGCGCGCTGAACAGGTAGTAGTCGCTCAGATCGTGCAGCGGGCCGTTCAGCGTGAAAAACAGCAATGCGAGGGCGTGTAAAAACGCCGCCCGTTGGCCAATGCTCGGACCGTCCGCCTCGGCGTTGGCCGGCGGTGTGCCGGTGAGCGAATCACCGTGCGCCGTGGGCGGTAGCGGCAGCGCCGGCTGCAGATCGAGCGGAGACGGCCCTTGCCGCGCCCGCCAGAGATAGAGCGCGCCCAAGGCTGCGAGTCCGATCACGGTACTCGGATGTACCGTGAAGCTTGCGCCGAGATTTACGGCAGGATGCAACAGCAACATAGGGAAGCCGGTAACGGCCTCAGCTCAACAATCCGAGGCGGATGGACAACTTGCTGAACAGGAAGAGCAGTCCAATCAACGTGAGTGCCGCCACCATGAGCGGACCCGTGAACAGCGACCGGAACAGCTTGTGGTCGTACTTGAGATGCATGTAGTACATGACCACCAGCACAAACTTGATCGTGGAGAGCGTCAGCATGCTGGGCACGTACACCCACGACGTTTCCCACGCCGGAATGTAGAACGCCGACACTTCCACAGCCGTGATAACGAACAGGATGACGGCGATCTTCCAGTACGTGGACCAGCCGGGATGCTCGTGCCCGTCTGCGTGCGCCGTGGGCGCGGGTTCGGTGGCCATGAACACCCCTTACTTGATGAGGTACACGAGCGTGAAAATCACAATCCAGATCACGTCGACAAAGTGCCAATACAGCGCGGCGATATCCACGTTGGTGGCATCGCTCGGCTGCAGGCCGCGCTTGTAATCGATCGCGAGCAGGGAGAACAGCCAGAGCACACCCACTGCCACGTGCGCGCCGTGAAACCCGGTGAGCGTGAAGAAGCTCGACCCAAACAGGTTCGTGCGAATGGTCAACCCTTCACGGATGAAGGCGGTGAACTCGTACGCCTGGAAACCCAGAAACGCGGTGCCCATGAGGCACGTCACCCACAACCACAGCTTGCTCGATCCAAGGATCTTCTCCCCCAGCGTGTTCTTGGGGAGGTTCCTGTTCTGCACGGCGGCGAGTGCCAGTACCATGGCAAACGAGGACATCAGCAATACAAACGTGGACGCCGAGGTAATCGGGATGTCGAGAATGGCCGGAAACACCTTGCCGGTTGCGGGCTCCGTCCACGGCTCATGCGGGAAGGGGCCCTTGATGGACCGTCCCTTGTAGATGAGGTACGTGGAGATCAGCGACGCAAACAGCATGCACTCGGACCCGATGAAGGTCCAGATTGCCACCTTGCGGTTGTCGAGGCCGAGCGTGGTGTAGTGGCCACCTCCGCCCTGTCCGTCGGCCGCGTGTTCTGCGGCGGGGAGTGTCGTCGCAGTCATGCTAGTGTGCATCCTCGAGCGGCGTGAGTAGCCAGTTGTAGAGCGACGTGATCCACCAGAGCGCACCGGTGATCATGATGCCGACGGCGAGCGGCATACTGGTATCGGTGAAGAGCATCCCGCTGAACATGAAGATCAAACCGGCCGCCGTAACGAACGGCATGATCGACGGGTTCGGCAAGGTGATGCCGAGTTGTTTGGCGGTTTTTTGCACGTGACCGGCTTCTTCTGCCACCGTGGTCTCGCGCGCGACGACCGGGCCCTTGAGATCCCACAGCGGGTAGCGCGAGGTGATCTTGGGCAGTTCGTCGAAGTTGTGTTCCGGCGGCGGTGAAGGCATCGCCCATTCAATCGTGGGCGCGCCCCACGGATTGCTCGACGCCCGCTCACCCGACTTCCACGACTTCCACAGGTTGATGAGGCCGAACAGGGTGCCCAACATCAGCACGAGCGTGCCAATGGTGGAGAGCATGTTGAACAGCTCGATGCCCTGCCCCGCGTCGTACTGATACGTTCGGCGCGGCATGCCAAGCAGGCCGCTGAAATGCATCGGGAAGAACGTGAGGTTCATGCCGATGAGTGACAACCAGAAGTGCCAGTTGCCGAGCTTTTCGCTCAGGAACCGGCCACTCATCTTCGGGAAGTAGTAGTAGAGACCCGCGAAGAGGCCGAACATCGAGCCACCGAAGAGCACGTAATGAAAGTGCGCCACGACAAAGTACGTATCGGTTTGCTGCAAATCGGCCGGGGGCGAGGAGTGCATCACACCGGATATACCGCCGATCGTGAACATGCCCACCAGCGCGACGCCGAACTTCATGGCCACCGTGAAACGCAACTGGCCGTCCCACATCGTGGCCATCCAGTTGAAGATCTTCACGCCCGTGGGAATGGCGATGAGCAGCGTGGTCACGCCGAACACCGTGTCCCCGATCGGCCCCATGCCGACGGCGAACATGTGGTGCGCCCATACGCCGAAGCCCAGGAAGGCAATCAGCATGGTGGCATACACCATGACCGGGTAGCCGAAGATCGGTTTCCGCGAGAACGCGGGGATGATTTCCGATGTCAGCCCGAACGCTGGTAAGATGAGGATGTACACCTCCGGGTGCCCGAACACCCAGAACAGGTGCTGCCAGAGCAGCGGGTCGGCGCCCGCGGCGATGGTGTAGAAGTCCGTACCGAAGAAGCGGTCGAACTGGAGGAACACCAGCGCGATCGTGATGACCGGGAAGGCAGCACGAGCAGGAACTGCACGACGAAGGCGTTCCACGTGAACATGCCCATGCGCATGAGGTTCATCCCCGGCGCGCGCATGTTGATGATGGTGGTGATGAAATTGAACGCCGCAGCGAGCGAGCTGACGCCGA
>JBBRDP010000057.1:0-17843 GCA_038203795.1 Gemmatimonadales bacterium | reverse complement strand
AGTTTTAGTGATTACTAAAAATACAGTCGTCCCCGACCAGTGGAACCACCCGCACGGCTATTGCCCGGCGGTAAACCCGTCACGTCGGATGTCGGCTGCGCCGATGCGGCGTCCGTCCGGGGTCACGTACACGGCGTGCACACCACCGAACAGGATGTCACCCACCCGAGAGAGGGGCCTGAATCCGCGCTGCACGAGCGCGCCGTAAACCGCCGGGGAAAAACCCGGCTCCACTTCCACCTCCCGCGACGACCACGTGGGATGCAATCGCGGCGCAGACAACGCCATACCCGGATCCTCGCCGAACACAAGCATGCGGACGGTGACCTGCGCGGTGGCCGGCTGAATGTACTGCGAGCCTGCGGCGCCAACCACGAGCCGAACGCCGGAGCCATCGAGCAACATGGTGGGCGCCATCGTGGAGTTGCTGTACCGATTCGTGCCGCGCGTGCGTGCGTCAAAGTTGCGGCCGACGGAGTTCAACCACACGCCATCCGACCACACACCAGATCCGAACAACACACCAACGGTCGTGGTCATGGCGACCGCGTTTCCGTCGGCGTCCACCACGCTCAGGTGCGACGTGAAGCTGCTGTCCTCCTGCAGTGCTTCGCGCAGTATCACGGAAGACGCCTCCGTTTGGCGCGCATCGCGACCGGCAGGCCGAACCGCCGCCGGATAGGGATCGAGCGCCGCACACGCGGCAGTTGGTACATCGGCGTCTGCACTCCACGGGTCGCCAGCAGTGAGTGTGTCTTTGATCGGCCCCACGAGCAGTGATGCGCGCTCGGCGGCAAATCGCGCACCGCTCAGGCCACGCGCGGGCACGCTTATCACGGCCGGATCTCCGCGCCAACGCTGCCCGTCGATTTGCGCGATGCGAATGACCTGCGCAAACGAGGCGGCGGTTGCGGGTGTTTCCGTGTACCCACCCGACTGCGTCAACCCTGACAGCTCCGCGAGATGCAACATCGACAGGACCACGGCGCCACCCATTGGTGGCGGTGCGCCGATGACCGTAAACCCACGCCACGTCGTGCAGAGCGGACGCATCCACGTGCTCTGATACGAGGCCATATCGTGCTCGGTGATCAAGCCACCACGTTCCTGCACGTGATAGGCGAGCCGCTCGGCAAAGGCACTCCGATAGAACGCGTTCTGTCCGGCCACGGCAATCAACTCCAGCAATGCCGCGAGTTCCGGCTGCACCAACAACTCGCCCGGACGCAGTGGTTCACCCTTGGGCATGAAACGAGCCGCGGCGTGCGGTTCTTCCTTTACGCGATCACTCGCCGAGGCGATCGTGCGCGAGAGCAGCGGCGACACCGTAAAACCATCGCGCGCCAAAGCCAACGCCGGCGCAATCACCTGCGCTCGGGAGAGACGTCCGTATTTCTCGTGCATCGTGAGCAACCCGCTCACCATGCCGGGCGTTGCCGCGCCGCGTCCCGCGCGCTCCGGCCCGCGGCTTCCGGTATCGGTCGCGGCCCACTCGGGGCGCTCGCCGGCGCGGCCGTAAAAGGAGAGATGATCAACACGACGATCTTTTGTCATCCAGATGGTGGCGGCACCGCCGCCGCCAAGTCCGGTTTGCGATGGATCAACGACCGACAGCGCGAACGCGGTCGCGACGGCGGCATCAACGGCGTTTCCACCCGCACGCAGCACGGTGACACCGGCCATCGTCGCTTGCTGCTGCGACGAGGACACCATGCCCTGTCGTCCCTCAGCGCGTTTGCCGGAGAGTGGCGAGGCCGACGAAGCGCTCGGTGTGGGACGGGCGCAGCCGATCGAGATCAGCGCGGCGAGAATGACGATGTGTATTGAGTGACGTCGCATGTGCGGTGCGGTGGTTAAGGTGGTAACAGAGAGTTACCGCAAACGGTCGCGCTACGCAAAGGCGCTCACGCGGCGTGTGCACAAGAGGTCGCCAGTGTGGCGCGGATCACGTCAGCGCCCGCTTGACGGAGCGCCTGCGGAACATCAGACTCCGGGTGAACACGTAGCCGACGTGCGGCTGCGGTCCCCGCCTGAGTCGACAAGGTCCGAATGGTCGCCCTTATCTCGCGCATCTCGCGCATCTCGCGCATCGCACGTATCTCGCGCATCGCACGTCTCGCAGCCGTCGCCCGCATCGCACGTCGCTGCGCATTACCGCTGTTACTGCTCGCCGTACACGAGGCGGCCAATGCACAGCCGCCGAGCGCAACGCCTGCCCAGTGGCGCGCTACTGAACAGTGGGTGGTTGATGGTGATGGCGATGTGTTCGGTACAGTGCGCGACCTTGCAGTGCTTCGCGACGGTTCAGTCTGGGTACTCGATTTCAAGGATCAGGTGATTCGACGATTCTCCTCGGCGGGATCACCGCTCAAGCCCGTGGGTCGACGTGGCGCCGGACCGGGCGAGCTGCGCAATGCCAACGGGTTGCTCGTGCACGGCGATGGTACCGTGTGGGTGAACGATCCGTCCAACGGGCGACTGTCCGTGTTCAACGCCGACGGTTCGTTCGCACGACAACATGTGTTGCCGATCAACGGCTACGGCTATCGCTGGGGCGGATGGTACTCCGTCGCGAACAAGGAAGTGATGGACGCGGCGACGCTGCGCGTGGACACAACCTTCCGGCAGGTGTGGCGACGCGTGGATACAAAAGGCCGTGCAACAGGTGAAGTGGTGCCGCCGGTGTGCAGTTCGCGCGCACCGTTGTACGTCGGATACCGCGCAGAGACGCCGGGAAAAGGATCGTCCAGTGGCGCCTATCCATTTACGACCGGAGGAGGTACGGCGCCGAACGGCCGGGATGGCGTGTGGTGTGCCACTCCGTTCTCCCGTCGTGTCGCACTGGTGCGCATCGGACGCAACGACACAATCGCGAGTACGTCAGTCGACGTTCCTCTGCTTCCCGTTTCCAAAGCCGAACGCGACGACGCGATTGCGCAAATCAGAACAAGGATCAAGGAGTACGCGACGAATGACTTTGACGTGGCCCAGGTACCGCAACAGAAAGCTGGTATCGTCGCGCTGCACGTGGATGACGACGGCCGGTTGTGGGTTGAACACGCGCGTGCATTCAAGTCACCGAGCACCACATTCGACGTGCATGCGCCGCAAGGAGCCCACATCGCTCGCGTGACGATTCCCTATCGCACGGCCGCTGGTATGCCGGTTCGCGCACGTGGCATGGCGGCGTGGCTGGTGGTGGTCGACGAGGACGATGTGACGTCCGTCGCGAAGTTCGCGCTCAGTCGCTGACACCGCACGACGACATCACTCGGTAAGCAACCTGAGCAACGGATATACACCGTGGTCAGTCGTCGAGAAAGCCGAGCAGCTGTCGAACGATGCGCTCCGTGAGTCCCCACGCAATGTGCGGCCCCACGCGATAACCAGGAAAGCGCAGTCGAGCGCCGTTAAACTCCATTTCGTATTCGGCCTGGGCAGACGGCGCGCGCAACGACTCGAGCGGCACCCAGAAGTGCGCGGCGACTTCCTCGCTGGGCCCGATCTCCACATCCGGCCGCACAATCGCGACGTACGGCCGAATGTTGATGCGTGGGAGCGAGAGACTGCGCGGCGCGAGATCGTCGAGCACGCCAAGCATGCGACCATGCTGCAGCAAGTTGATGGACGTCTCCTCGAGCGTTTCGCGAACAGCCGTATCCAACAACGTGCGATCGTGCGGTTCGTGCCGACCACCGGGAAACGCCATGTGCCCGCTCCACGGATCACCAACCGCGTCGGCCCGTTTGATGAACAACAACTCCGGCGTATCGGTCACGCGCAGCACCGCCGCGACGGCCGCGAGGCGCACCGCAATTTCGGCTGGAGCCTCCTGCACCACATGCGCAGACAAACGTGTCAGAATTTTCGCCATCGCTGGGTGCTGCAGGGCAACAGACAACCCGTCGCCCTCACGCGGCGCCATACTCAGTCGGCAACCTCGCCACCGGAGCCCACCCAGTCCCGCCAGCCGCCCGCGAGCGACGTGACGTTGGTGTAGCCCAGTTGCTGCATGGTGGAGCCGGCCAACGCCGAGCGATTGCCGGACTGGCAGTACAACACCACCTGCGCCTCGCGCGGAATCTGCTGTTCAACATTGCTTTCCAGCACGCCACGTCCGATATACACGGCGCCGGGAATGTGGCCCAGGTTCCATTCGTTTTGTTCGCGCACATCGACCAGCGTGAACTCGGTGTTCTGCGACTGCAGTTCACGGAGTTCGTGCACGGTCATCTCGGGAACCTGCTGCTTCGCTTCGGCGATCAACTGCTGCGCGGTTTTGGGCGACATGAGTGTCAGGGGGTATTACGGTGAATGACCAGTGCGCACGCGTCGGCGTCGAGCGTGGCCAACGCGCCGAGCGGCAGCGTCCACTGATCAGGAATATGACCTACAGGCACACCAAGCAGCGTGGGCACGCGTAACGAATCGGCGAGCTCTTGCACCAGTTCCGGCACACTACGCCGTCCGTCTTCGCTGGTATCGGGGCAATCGGTGCAGTGGCCGAACAGAATGCCACGACAACCGTCGAAGGCGCCAGACTGATGCAGTTGCACGAGCATCCGATCCACGCGATAGGTGGCTTCGTGCACGTCTTCGAGCACGGCAATCGCACCGCTGAACGAGACGGCCCACGGCGTCCCAGACAGCGCGGCCAACAGCGCAAGATTGCCGCCCGCGAGCCTGCCCTCGGCGCGGCCGGCGGAGACGCACACCGCATCGGGCGCGGCGCCCGCCGAGTCGGTATGGCGCTGCACCGCCTGCACCAACGATTCTCGGCTGAAGGGAGACAACTCCGCCCGCGCTGTGGGGCCATGATACGACATCACACCGGCTTGCTGCCACGCGGCGTGCAAGGCGGTGATATCGGAATAGCCGATCAGCGTGCGCGGTCTGGCCCGCAGCGCGGCGAGGTCGAGAGACGGCAGCAGTCGCGTGGCACCGTAGCCACCACGAAGACACCAGATGCCGTCGATTGACGGGTCATTGAGCGCGTCGAGCAGATCCTGCGCGCGCTCCGCGTCGGTACCGGCGAAATAGCCCGAGCGCGCCAACGCCTGCCGACCCACGACGGGCACCCAACCGAACGAACGCGCGTTGGCTTCAGCGTGGACAATTTCGTGCGGTCCCGCCAGCGGACCGGCCGGTGCCACCAGCGCAACACGGGCTCCCGCAGCCAGTGGCGGTGGTGCGAGGAGAGCGGCCGTTGGCCTGATCGTCGCGGACATGCAGTGAACGTACCGGCCCCGCACGGTGTCGGCAAACCGGTCATTCTTCAGCTGTGAATATTGCGATTCTTTTTGCCCTGCCCTGGATAGTCTTGCCGCTCGTCGCGATCTGGCGACTGCGTGGCACGCCGCTCCTCGAAGACGTGTCGGCGCAGACGCCGCCGGACGCGCCGACTGTGTCCGTGGTGCTCCCGGCGCGCAATGAGGCCGCTCACATCGTGGCCTGCATTGAATCGCTGCGCGCCACGACCTGGCCCCACTGGGAGCTCATCGTGATCAATGATGGGTCGACTGACGATACCGGAGGGCTCGCGCGTGGTGCATCGGCCGATGATCCGCGCATCCAGGTGATTGACGCGCCGCCGCTGGCGGCCGGATGGTTCGGCAAACAGTGGGCGTGCCACACCGGAATGCAGATCGCACGCGGCGATGTGTTGCTGTTTACCGACGCGGATACACGCCATGCCCCGGAGTTGATCGCGCGCATGGTGCGCGTGCGCGAAGAGCGCGGCGTGGATCTCCTGTCTGTATCCGGCACGCAGGAAATGGTCACGTTCTGGGAGCGCGCCGTGCAGCCGGTGGTGTTCGCGCTTATTCTGACCCGCTTTGGTGGTGCCCGCGCACTCGAAGCGGCCAGGCGACCGGCCGATGTCGTGGCCAACGGCCAGTGTTTCATGATGACACGCGAATCATACGACGCGATTGGCGGGCATTCGGCGGTGCGCGAGACGGTGGCCGAAGACCTGATGATGGCGCAGCGCACCGTGCAACACGGGCGACGTGTCTCTCTCGCGCTTGGACGTGAGCATCTCTCCACCCGCATGTACGACGGACTCGACGCATTGGTGCGTGGATGGCGCAAGAATGTGTACGCGGGTGGACGCATGGCGATTCGCGGCGGCTGGTTCGGTCGCGTGATGTTTCCGGTCGCGCTCGTGGGGTTCCCGCTGGCGATTGCCGCGCCATTCATTGTCGCCCCCGTGGCGTGGCTGTTCGGCACACCGCAGTTGCTGACGTGGTCGCTGCTCGCCGCCAGCGCCATGCTGCTCGCCTTCGCCGGCGCGTCGCACTTTTCTCGAGCGCCGCTATGGCGCACACTGCTCGCTCCGATCGGCGCGCTCGCGTTCGCCGCGATTTGTGTCTCCGCCATCAGTCGCGGACAATCGGTGGAGTGGAAAGGCCGACAGTACCAAAGCGCCTGAGTCGCGCCGCGACGAACGGCACCGCCCGCCATCGCGGCGCCCTCGCGCCGCGCGCACTCACAACACCGCGCGCGTTTTTTCGGTGAAGGAGATCCGCGCTGACACGTGCATGGTATCGCCGTGCTCACCATACGCGCCGCCGCCACCCTGCTCGCCCGGGCCGATTCCCTCGACAGCGCACGTCCGCTGCTGCGAGCCCTGGGCTTCACCGCCGATGCCCATACGCTCGACGCGGGCCTGCGCCACGCGCTCGGCCTCAACGACGCAATCCTGCGAGCCCGTCTGCTCGCCGGCGAAGGGTCCCTTCGCGCCCTCGTCGCGATTCTCCCTCACGACGCAGACGTGCGCGATGCATCGCGACGCATCGCCAGCGCGCTCGACCGCCACGCCGCCGGTTCGGCATGGTTGTTGTGTCTCCTGCATGAGCCCACCCACACCACAACACTCGCAGTGCTCGCCAGCGCCGCCGGTGCGCCACGCATTGCCGCCCTGCGGGTCGATCGGCGGCACGTCACCGACAGCGACGCCGACACGCTCCGCACGATGGCCGCCGTGCCACGCACCGAGCCACTGCTCACACACACCCGGTGGACCGACATACTCGGCCGAGACGCCCTCTCGTCCCGATTCTATCGCACACTCGATCGCCTGGTCCACGCACTGGGAGAAACCGCGATCGGTTCGGCCACCGCAACGGATCGACACACGCTCGCACTGCTCACCACCTCGCGATTGTTGTTTCTCGCCTTTCTTGAAGCCAAGGGATGGCTCGATGGCGATCGTGGATTTCTCATGCGCGAATGTACCGGTGCACTTGAACGTGGCGGACAGCTGCACCACCGCTGGCTGCGTCCGCTCTTCTTTGGTACGCTGAATACTCCAGTGTCGCAGCGCGCGCCAATCGCCCGCCGATTCGGTCGCGTGCCGTTTCTCAACGGTGGACTCTTCGCGCAGGCACCGATCGAACGGCAACGATCCCGCCTCAGGTTTACCGATGAGTCGATCGTGGCCATCGTCGGGGATTTATTGAATCGGTACCGATTCACGGCGCGCGAAGACTCAAGTACCTGGTCTGAAGCCGCCATCGATCCCGAAATGCTTGGACGCGCGTTCGAGTCACTCATGGTGCCATCTGAACGGCGCGGAAGCGGGACCTTTTACACACCGCCTGAACTTGTCGAACGTGTCGTCACGGAAGGACTGCAAGTGGCGTTGCGAAACGCTGTACCAGCCGATGAACGGCTGGCACGACTTTCCGCGCTGCGCTGTCTCGATCCCGCCTGCGGATCGGGTGCGTTTCTGGTGCACGTGCTCGAACGCTTGTCGGCGATGCGCGCGGCGGCCGGCGATCATCGTCCACTCCATGAAGTCCGACGCACCGTGTTGGCGGAATCGATATTCGGCGTTGATCGTAATCCGATCGCCGTGTGGCTCTGCGAACTCCGCCTCTGGCTCGCTGTTGTTATCGACTGCAATGAAACGGATCCACTGCGCGTGCCGCCGCTCCCAAATCTTGATCACCACGTCCGCTCCGGCGATTCGCTCAGCGGCGGTGACTTCCGGTTTACACCGGCAACGGGACGGCGGCTCGCGCAGCTCCGCACACGATACGTACAATCTGTGGGTACACGCAAACGCAATCTCGCGGTTGCCCTCGACCGTGAGGAACGCGCCCGTGCGCTCGCAGAAGTCGCCGGCACTATCACGCATCTGCGTCACACCCGCGCCGCGCTGCTGGCGCAGCTTCGTGCCCGTGATTTGTTCGGCGAACGCACCATGCCATCACGCGCCGATACCGCACGACTCAGCGAACTACGAACCAAGTTGCGTGACCTGCGCGCGCGCGAACGTCGCCTGGCGCAGGGCGGTGCGTTGCCATTTCGTTTCGCAGCGCAGCTGGCCGACGTTGGCTCTGCCGGCGGCTTCGATCTGATTGTCGGCAATCCGCCGTGGGTGCGTCCGCACATGCTGTCCGTGGCCGATCGCATCGCGCTGCGACGCGATTTTCGCACGATGCGGGACGCGTCGTGGCGTGTGGGCGCCGCACGCGCGGGAGCCAGCGCCGGATTCGCCGCGCAGGCTGATCTTTCGGCAGCATTCGTTGAGCGCAGCGTGTCGCTGTTGCGCGAGGGCGGCGTGGCCGCACTGCTGGTGCCAGCCAAACTGTGGCGCGCGTTGGCGGGTGGCGGCGTGCGGCGACTACTCGCCGATCAGACACGACTGCACGTCGTGGTAGACTGGAGCGACGCACCGGCACTGTTCGAAGCCGCCACCTATCCGTCGCTCGTTGTGGCTGAACGGACGTCGGCACCGAGCACAACACCGGCCACCGATCGCGTGCGCGTTCATGTAATGCGCGGCACGCGCGACCACGCGTTCGCACTACCCGCCATCTCACTCCCGCTCGGCGGCGAGTCATCCGCCCCGTGGCTGCTCCTCCCGCCGGACGTGCGCACTTCGTTCGAACGCCTCCGACGCTGTGGCCCCGCACTCGGCGATGCCGGACTCGGCCGCCCCACACTCGGCGTCAAGTGCGGATGCAATGATGCGTTCCTGGTCGCGGCGCGGGAACATGACGATGATCTTGCCACCATTGTCGCGGGCGAGCGCACTGGCGTGATCGAGCGCACGCTGCTTCGCCCTGCACTCACTGGACAAGCGATCGGTCGCCTCGCGGATGATCCGCGCAACGGGATGCGCATTGTCTGGACACACGGGCTCGACGGACGTCCGCTCACCACACTGCCCCCACGGGCGGCGCGCTGGATGCAGCGCTGGCGACCGCGCCTCGAGGGGCGACGCGACGCCACGGGACGCCAGCCGTGGTGGACACTTTTTCGGACAGACGCCGCTCGTCCCGAAACACCGAGACTCGTGTGGGCCGATTTTGGGCGCACACTTCGCACGCTGGTGCTCGACGCCGGTGACCCCACCGTGCCGCTCAACACGTGCTACGTGCTGCGCACCCCGGCGATCGACGACGCGTACGCGCTCGACGCGCTGCTCTCCTCCCCCGTGGCCACCGCGTGGCTTGACGCCATCGCCGAACCCGCGCGCGGCGGGTGGCGGCGATTTCTGGGATGGACCGTGGCCGCGCTTCCCGTGCCCGAGGACTGGCTGCGCGCGCGACTGCTGCTCGCGCCCATTGGTCGGCGACGCGCCATTGGTGATCCGCCCTCCCCCGACCAACACATTGCCGTGGTGGCTTCGGCGTACGGACTCGACCCCCGCGTGATTGCACCGCTCATTGCGTGGCAACATGCCTAGCCGACACAATCGCGCGATCGTGTTCGATGCGCTCGCACGCGCAGGTTTGGGAGTGACGGCGCGTGGGTACGAGGCTGCGATGCAGGTAGGCACGGTCTCACTGCATCCACATCAGGTGGAGGCAGTGCAGCGCTTGCAGCCGCTGCTGACCGCGTATCACGGTGCACTGCTCGCCGATGCCGTCGGGCTCGGCAAAACGTATGTCGCCCTGGCCATCGCGTCGCGCTATCCCAGCGTCGACGTGCTTGCACCGGCTGGCCTCGTCGCCATGTGGCGCGGCGTGATCACGCAAACGCGCGTGCAACCGCAACCCGACGTGCGATCACTCCACGCATTTTCGTCGTGCACGCCGCCTGTACCGAGTGACGCGCGCCGCCAGCCCCATCTGGTGATCATCGATGAAGCCCATCACCTGCGGAATCCTGAGACGCGACGGTATCGTGCGGTCGCTGCGTGGTGCCGTCGCGCGCACGTACTGCTGCTGTCGGCCACACCGGTGCACAACCGGCACACAGACCTCGAGCATCTGCTGGCCCTCTTCCTTGGCATGCGTGCTCAAACACTTGACGATGCGCAGCGTACCCGGTTCATCGTGCGGCGAAACGCGCATGATCTGGCGCACACAGGGCATGCCGCTGGTCGAATTCCCACAATGGTGTCGCACGAACCGTTTGCGATTGCCGACAGCGTGGCCGTGACGCGGGCGCTCTCGCACATCCCACCGCCCCTGCCAACGCGCGACGGGCGCGCCGCCGCAGCGCTCGTGGCACTTGGACTCGTGCGCGCGTGGTGCTCCAGTGGCGCAGCATGTCTTTCGATGATCGGGCGGCGGCGTGCCCGCGCGTTGGCGCTGACCGACATTCTGGCGCAGGGGCGCTGGCCCACGCGTCAGGAGCTGCGCACGTGGACCGTTACCGAAGACACCGTGCAACTCGGCTTTACGGAACTACTCGTTGATCTCAGTGACGCGCACCATAGCGCCGCAGATCTCCAACAGGCGCGTCAACAGCTCGCCCAGCATTGCGACGCGTTGTCGGCGTTGGCACACGTCGTTCGAGCGGTCGCGACACCGCTTGACCGCACGCGCGTCGAGGCGATTCGCAAAGTGCGCGCGCTGCATCGTGGTGTGGCCGTGATCGCGTTCTCGCAATTTGCCGACACCGTGCGCGGCATCGGACGCTTGATGCAGTGGGATTCCGGCGTCGCGACGCTGACGTCACATGGGGGACGCGTGGCTGGCGGCACCCTGAGCCGCGAGGAACTCCTTCGCCGGACCGCACCCCGAGCGCACGGTGTCGCCGCGCCAGCAGCACGCGATCGGATCTACCTTGTGCTCACCACCGACTTGCTCGCTGAAGGGGTCAACCTCCAGGACGCTGGCGTTGTGCTGCATCTGGACTTGCCATGGACGCCGGCCGCGATCGCGCAACGCGAAGGGCGCATCGCACGACTCGGCTCGTTGCACAATACCGTGCATGCGTACGCGCTCTCGGCGCCAGGCGGGGGCGCGCGCTTGATGCAACTCACCGCGCGTCTGCGGCGAAAGGCGCGTGCCGTATCCGTCGCACTTGCCCCGGAGAGCGCGCCGGAGGTGCCACGCTCGGTCGCGTCGCTTCCCGTCGCGTCGTCCCCGCTGCACCGCATGCTGCGCAGCTGGCGGGCGAATGAATGGTCGTCCGGCAATACGACAGATACCGTCGTGCACTATGGCGCATGCAACAGCGAATTGCGTATCGCGCTTCACGTCGTACAGCACCAGCGCCACGGCTGGCTTGCCGCGGTACACGATTCCGACGGCGAGGCACACCGGCTCTGCGGCGGGTGGTTCGCTGCGGGGAGCAACAGAACGCGCGCGACAAGTGATCCGCGCATACTCGCGCAGCTCGTGCAGGCTGCGCACTCGGCGTCCGATCACGATCATCCGCCGCGCGACTTGATCGAGCGATACCAGCGGCTCGCCGAGGGGGCGCTTCGTCGGCAGGCTCGTTCCGCGCGCGCTGAGCAACTCGTTGAAACGGTGTTGTCTCCCGTGCATCGTGCGCAGCGGCACGCGCGACGCCTGCTGGCATCTGTGTCGTTGGCCGAACGTGTCCGTCTGGCACCGCGAGCCACGCTGGCGGTTCGCGCCACCCGTGCGCTGCGTGGCGCCGGCGACGAGCACGCCCTCGAACAGCTGCTCAGCGACACGGGTCGAGCGCTGAACGCCGACGAATGGTTCTCCGCCGTGATAGCGCTCACGGTGTCAGCAGACGCGCGCATCACCGCACCACAACATGCGCCCGGTCAACCCACGTCGCTGCTGCTGACGTTGCTACTACTCGTGCGATGAACTCGCCGCCAGCACGCCAAACTTGAGCGGCTCACATCGCTGTTTCCCAGCGCTCGCGACACAGTCGCATGGGCACGCGATGCTGGGGTGCACGTGGGTGTGGTCACGAGCAAAGGACGTGGATGACGCACCGCTCGCTGGCGCATGTCGGTCTGCTCGAGGCCTTTGACATCATCATCACGGCCGACGAAACCATCCGACACAAACCCGACCCCATGCCGGTGCAGCAGGCGCCGCGAACGCCGGGCGTCGCGCCCAACCGAGGTGCCGCCACTCGTGGAGCGCCTGCGCGTCTCATCGACATAGCAGCGCCGCGCTGTTCACCCGATCTTCACGTGATGCGCACGCGCTGTCGTCCCCACGCACTAACGTCCCACGACGTCAGCCCTCGGTGGCGTCCAGCCCGGCACAAACGCCGGACACGCGTCCACCGTTTGGCCGAACGTGAGATCGGCGAACCCGTTGCCACCGAAGCCGTACCGCAAGTCCGACAGCCGAATGGCGCCGCTCTGATCGCGGTCCCACACGGGCACCCGCATGAATCGCAGGGCCGCCTTCATATCACAGCGCGACGCGCTCAGGCTCACCAACTCGGCTTCCGGCGCTCTCCAGCTCTGACTCCACGCGATATCGGGCGTTGTCGCACGCGAAGACGCACGCAGCCCGTCGCCGATTCCGGCCGTGGGCGCGCGCGACGCCGCAAGCGCGTTCCCGCCGCCCGCACACACCGTCGCGCTGCGCACGGATGGCCAGACCGCAACCGTTGCGCTGCTCACGCGATACGTCGCGCCATCACGCTCGATCACGAGTGCCCCCACACACAACGGATTGGCCGCCGCCGGGGTGAGCACGGCATCAAGCAATGTGCTGTTCACCGTCGCCGCCTCGATGGCGGATCGCGCGACTCGAGAGGATGTAAAACCGATGGCGGTCACCATGCCCCACGCGAGCGCACCAAGCAGGAGCCGTCTGTTCGCCGGTACGAATCGCATCACGGTCATCCAAAGGAGCGCGCTCACCGACAGCACCATCGACACATCACTCGGGACCATGTCCACGTACCACGCGGCGGTGAGAATGCCGATGAGCGCCACCGCCAGCAGCGTCCGGCCGAGCGGACGCCTCGGCCCGAACAACAGCGGAGGAATCGCCGCCACCCACAGCCACGGTTCGACAATGAACACCGCATCGCCGTAGAACCAGCGGTTGTCGAGCGGCCAGAACGGATGCACACCGTAGCTGTTGGTGAGGTCGAGCAGCAGATGCGAAAGCGTGCCGGCTAGCGCAAGCAACAGCAGCGGTGTGCGTTCCGGTGCCGACCGCGCATCGCGTCGGAACAGCATGGTCACTCCCCACAGTACCAGCGCCAACACGATGGCAAATACCACCGTGTGCGTGTGTCCGCGGTGATGCAGCAGGTAGCCAAGCTTGCCAATACCGAGGACAGCGTTTGAGTACACAAGGTCGGCGTCCGGGAGTTCGGCGGCCACAAGGCCGATCAGCACGGCGGTTCGGCGGAAGCCGCGGGAAGCCGCAACACCGGTACGGCGCTCGACGGCGGCGACCGTGGCGTCGGCGAGTAACAGACCAGCGAGCCCATGAGTGACGTTGTCCATGCCTCACAATCTGTCACGCTGCACACCCGTCCTCCGTCACGGAGCCGAATCCTCCGCTGATCCCGTGCCGTACGAGTCGACAGGCCATTCAAACCATTCCCGCCCCCGTACCATCCAACTCGGCGACACCTTTTTGGGGGCCATGCACTCGCTGACTGTGACCGGACGCTTCTCCGACAACCCGCTGCCATCCCGCCCGGCGATCTCGATCGTCCGGGAGTCGCGGCCGGTACATGTCGCTGGCGTTCCGGACACCGAACAGGCGGACATCGCCGCCGCAACGGCGGGAGACCGCCGGGCGTTCGAAAGGCTCTATCGCACTTACGGCCAGCGGATCTACGCGCTGTGCCTGCGGATGTGCGGCGATCAGGGGACGGCGGAGGAGCTGGTGCAGGACGTGTTTGTGCGCGCGTGGCAGAAGCTCGACACGTTCCGGGGCGACGCGGCCTTCGGGACGTGGCTGCATCGGGTGGCGGTCAACATTGCGCTGTCGCGCCGCCAGCAGGACGGTCGGCAGCGCGAGCGCACGGTCAGCGACGACGACGCGGTGAATGTCTTGCCCGCACGACCGGTCAGTATCGGTGATCGGGTGGATCTGGAGTCGGCCATTGCACAACTGCCTCCAGGCGCACGACGCATCTTTGTGTTGCACGACGTTGAAGGCTACACGCACGAGGAGATCGGTGATTTCCTCGGCATCACATCCGGAGGCAGCAAAGCGCAGTTACACCGGGCGCGGATGCTGCTGAGAGAGGCACTGAACCGATGAGCGCGATTCCCATGACATGCGAGATGTTCGAGGCGAGCCTTGGCGAGTTGCTTGACGGTGGGCTCGACGCGGCCACGCAGGTCGCCTGCGACGCGCATCATCGGCAATGCACGCAGTGTGCGGCGTTGCTCGCGGAACTCGACGAGATCGTGGTGTCGGCGCAGCAGCTCCCTCGGCCGACTCTCTCCCGCGACCTCTGGCCCGCTATCGAAGCACGTCTCGACACTCCAGTGCGCTCGCTCTCCCGCGCCGCCGCGACGCATCCGTTCATGACATGGCGGCGTCTCGCGGTGGCCGCCGTGGCGCTGGTCAGCGTGAGCGCGGGTGTGACATGGAGCATCGCTCGTCGCGCGGCTGTCGTCGTGAGCGAGACGACGACGGTTGCTGCGCTGGACGCACCCGACACCGATTTCGCCCCGGATCGGTTGGTGAATGACAGCGCTCGCGCACGCGGCATTGACCCATCGTCGCCGAGCATGATTGACGGTATGCCGCCTGCGGTCATGGGTGGCGCGCTGTCCGACGGCACGCGCGGTGGCCTCGTCGCCCGCTACAACGGGCGCACGCCGTCGGGGACACCGATACGCGCCGCGTCCAATACTGGCCGCGAGCTGGCACTCGACACGCTGTACGGTCGCGAGATCGCGCTGCTGCGCACCGTGGCCGAAACACAACTCGGCCTGCTCGACTCCAGCACCGTGTCCGTGGTGCGCCGGAATCTCAACATCATCGACCAAGCCATTCGTGAGAGTCGTGCGGCCCTGTCGCGCGATCCGAACAGTGGATTCCTGCTCGACCAACTCGACCGTGCGTACGAACGCAAGGTTGATCTGCTGCGCCAGTTGGCGCTGCTGTAGCCTCAGGTATCAATCCTCATGCCGCATATCTTTCGCACGCTATTCGCCACGTTCATCGTTGTTGCCGCATCGGCGCTGGCAACTGCCGCGCACGCTCAGGCGGGCCTCGACACGTCGCTCTCCATCGATGCGTCAGCCACCGTGGAAGTCGTGGTGTGGGCGAGTGACGTCACGATCAACACGGTGCCGGAGCGTCGGCTGCATGTGCGCCACCGTGGCGACGCGCGCGTCGAAGTCACCGGCGGCGGCCGATCCCTTCGGGTTGACGCGAGTCAATCGCGCAGTCGCAATGACGGCACGCTCTCGATCGACGTACCCAAAGGCACCACGATTCTGGTACGCTCACAGAGTGGCAGCGTGAGCGTGCGTGGTACCGGCGCCGATGTCGAAGTGCGCACCACGTCCGGCGATATCATGGTCAACGATGCCGCGCGCGTGCGCATCGACGCCGTGGCTGGCAACATCTCCGCCCGCACCATCAGCGATGGCGTGCGCGTGAACGCCACCAGCGGCGATATCCGGCTCGACGACGTCACGGGCGATGTCGAGATTTCCGGGACCTCGTCCACTGTGGTGATGAACGGCATGTCGTCGCGACGCGTGCAGGTGAAGGTGGTGAGCGGTGACGTGCGCTGGAACGGTCGATTCACTGACGGCGGCCGATACGAGTTTAACGCGCACTCCGGTGACATCCGGCTTATCGTGCCGCGATCCACACAAGCGTTGCTGGATGTGCGCACCTTCAACGGCGACATCACCACCACTGATCTGCCGCTCACGCTCATGCCCGATCCTGCCGCCGCAGAACGCGATCGCAATGCGGAACGTGATCGTGACCAGCTGCGTGCCGTTCGCGATTCGGTGGAACGGACGGTCTCAGACTCCATGCGTCGCTCACGTGAGCCGCGCACACGACGCGACAGCGCGTCGTTTGAACGCAACCTCGAGCGTTCGGTGGAGCAACTCGTGGAATCGGTGATGCGTGGCGTCTCGCGTCAGCTCGAATCGCTGTCCCTTCGTTTTGACGGGATGTCCAACAGCGGCCGGGCGCAACGTTTTCAGCTCGGCGGCGACGGTGGGCCGCTGGTGTCCGTATCCACGTTCAGTGGCGACATCATTGTTGGCTCCACCGACGGTGCCCGTCCGCGGTGATCCGCACGTCGCGTCTTGATGTGCGTTTCCTGTCCACTTCAAACTCCCTGGTACTTGCCATGCGCATCTCCCGATCGCTCTATCGCTCGACACTCGTCACGGCGCTTGTTGCTCCGGTGCTTTTCTCCCAACAGGCAAACGCGCAGGAGACCGACCGCAATGCATTCGCCTACACCGCGTCACTCGCCGCCGGTCATACCGTGAACATTCGCAACGTCAACGGTGGCATCGAGGTCGAGCGCAGCGCGTCCGATCGCGTGGAGATCCGCGCCGAGAAACGGTGGCGTCGCGGTGACCCGGACGATGTGCGTATTGTGCAGGTGGCCGGTCGCGACGGCGGCATCATGGTGTGCGCGCTGTGGAACGACGCCGAGTGCACGGCGGACGGCATCAAGAGTACGCGCCGCAATTCGTGGAATGATCGCAATGATGTGTCGGTGCACTTCACGTTGCGCGTGCCGGATGGCGTGCATGTGAGTGTGAACACGGTCAATGGTGGCATCGTGGTGGAGCGCGTGTCGGGCACGGTGGACGCGATCACGGTCAACGGCAACATCGATGCGCGCAGCACGCAAGGGCCCGTGCACGCACGAACGGTGAACGGCAGTATCAACGCGGCGATGGGGTCGCTCGGCAGCGACGATCTGCGCTACGAAACGGTGAACGGCGCGATCACGCTCGAGTTGCCGTCCAGCAGCAACGCCGATCTCGACATCTCCACGGTCAACGGCAGTGTGAACACCGATTTTCCGGTCACGGTGCAGGGCACGATCAGCCGCAAGCGATTGCGCGGCACGATCGGCGCCGGGGGACGCTCGCTCAAGGCGAGTACGGTGAACGGCAGTGTGAGCCTGCGTCGCCCCGACTGATTCGTACATCGCTGATCGCACACGGCGCGCCCGCAGCCTCAGCTGTGTGGCGCGCTGTTTTCGTAGATGGTGTCGACGGCGTGCGCGAGCGTGAAATCCTTCTCCGTAATGCCACCGGCGTCGTGCGTGCTGAGATTGAACGTCAGCTTGGTATACCGCACGTCCACATCGGGATGATGGGCCTGCGATTCGGCCACATCGGCGACCTCACGGAGAAAATCGATGCCGTCGGGAAAGGCCGCAAACTGATACGTGCGCGTGAGCACGTTGCCTTTGCGCGTCCAGCCGGGCAGTGCGCCAAGCGCTCGCTGGATTTCAATATCGGAGAGTGGTTGCATGAGCATAGGGTAGCCGAGGCCATGGGGTGACGCCAGTGCGGAAGGCGCTCATCAGGTGGAACTCCGCCTCCTAGGTTCGGTGTATATTCGGTATATGCGCCAAGCGATTGCTTCCATTCGGGCCAGCCTCGAGGCCCTCGTTCCCGTTTTGCCACCGGCCGGTCCAGCCTGGTCTACCGGGGTCGCCGAGCTCGATGCGGCCCTCGGCGGCGGCAT
>JBBRDP010000056.1:0-17942 GCA_038203795.1 Gemmatimonadales bacterium | reverse complement strand
GTGAACGGTTCACGGTTTTTGGTTGACGGTTGCCGCCAATTACGCCCTCTACGTGTACCGGCGCGATCGCGCGTTCAGTGAACGGTTTGGGTAGACGGTTTACGGTTGACGGCGCACGGTGCCGGTGCACGGTGCACGGTGCACGGTGCCGGTTGCACACCGTGAACTGTTCACTGTTCACCCGTACCGTGCACTGAAGGCGCGATCGCCCCGGTACGCGGAACGCACGTAATGGGGCAGTTGCGGTTGACCGTCAACCGTCAACCCGTACCGTGAACTGAGCACACGACCCCGCCGGTATGCTCCAACGCCCGTAACCGCCGGCCCCTACTATCCGGCCGGTGTGTGGTCCCACGACGCCGGCTTGCTGGCCGCCGTGCCGCAGCCGCAGCCACTCGCGCACCCTGACGTCGCGGCGCGTGCTGCCTTCCACGAACGCCACGCTCGGCGCCCGAGAAACGCGACCGCAGCCAGCACAATCAACCCAACGATCATTGCGTCCATCTCAACCTCCGAAACCGAGGGCGCGGCCCACGTTGAACACCAGCCACGCGGCACCGTACGCGAGCACGAGACTGTACCCAAACTGAACGGCGGCCCAGCTCCAGCCCACGCGCCCACCGCCCGCTTCGCGTACCGTGATGGCCGTCGTACTCACGCACATGAGCGCGTACACGTAGAACACCATTAAACCAAGCGCTACCAATGTTGAATACACCGGACGCCCGGTGATGGGGTCCACTTCAGCTTTGAGCCGCTCTCCGAGAGCGGCGGCGTTGTCATCACCGCCGCCCACGCCGTAGATGGTACCCATCGTGGAGACAAACACTTCACGTGCCGCAAAACTGGCCGCGATGGACACACCGATCTTCCAGTCATAGCCGAGCGGACGCACGAGCGGCTCAATCACTTTGCCCACACGTCCGAGCACACTTTGCTCAAGCTGTTGTTCTTGCTGGGCGACCTCAGGTAGCAGCGGGTCGGGCGCGGTGCGTGGATACGTGGCCATCGCCCACAGCACGATCGACAACGACATGATCACCGTGCCGGCGCGACGTACAAACAACATCGCGCGTTGCCACACCGTCACGCCGAGCGTGGGCAGGCTGGGCCAGCGATAGGAGGGCAGTTCGAGAATCATCGGGCGCACGGGCCCCTTGAGCAACGTGCGCTTGAAAATCGCCGCCACGCCAAGCGCCGTCAGCGTACCGAGTAAATACATGCCAAGCAGGGTGAGTCCCTGCAGGCCGAACCCAAGCGGCAGTGTGCTGACTGGGATGAACGAACCAATCAGCAGTGTGTACACGGGCAAGCGTGCCGAACAACTCATCAGCGGCACCACCATGATCGTGGCCAGGCGGTCCTGCCGGTTTTCGATCACGCGCGTGGCCATGATGCCCGGCACGGCGCACGCGTAGCCTGACAGCATCGGAATGAAGCTGCGCCCGTGCAGTCCCACCCGTCGCATCACGCGGTCCATGAGAAATGCGGCCCGTGCCATATAGCCGCTGTCTTCGAGCACACCGATCACGAGAAACAGAATGCAGATTTGCGGCAGGAAGACTAGCACGGAACCGACGCCCGCGAAGACACCGTCCACCACGAGCGATCGCAGTTCGCCTTCAGGAATCCAGCCGCCAACAATGCCACCGAGCGCGGCGATGCCTCCTTCAATCGCATCCTGTAGCGGTGCGGCCCACGTGAAGACCGACTGAAACACGATCGCCATCAGCGCGATGAAGAGCACCGGACCAATCACCCGGTGCAGCGCCACGCTGTCGATGCGATCCGAGATCGTGCGGCCGTCTTGCTCGCGCGTGCTCGTGGTACGCGCCATGACCTCACCGATCCAGCCATAGCGCGCGTCGGACTCAAGACGCTGCGGTGCAAGACCGATTTGCGCGAGTGTCGTCACGGCCTGCTTGCGCACGTCTTCGAGACCGGAGATGTGTTCAAGATGCGGTTCGGCGTGCTGCACCGACATCAGGCGCAGCGCTTCGAGGCGCGCCGCTGACGGCTTGAATCCAGCGACTTCAAGTTGCGACGCGATCGGCGCGAGCGCGTCGTCAACGGCGTTTGCCAACGCGAACTTTCGCACCGGTGCCGGGAGCGTCACAGCCGTTTCACAGGCGCGTCCCAATGCGTCGATGCCCTGACCACGCTTGGCAATCATCGGCACGACCGGAATGCCGAGCTCGTGAATCAACTCCGGAATGTCGATGGAGATGCCACTCGCTTCGGCGGCGTCCATTTGATTGAGTGCGAGCACCACGGGTACGCCAACCTCAAGCACCTGGCTCAGCAAATACAGATTGCGTTCGAGGTGCACCGCGTCGGCCACGACGACAACCACGTCCGGACGCCACCCGTCGCGCGCCCGACCGAGCAAGACTTCGAGCGCGATTTGTTCGTCGGGCGACGACGCACTGAGCGAGTAGCTGCCGGGCAGATCAAGACACGACACGCGCGTCCCGCTCGCGGTGCGGAAGAATCCTTCGACCCGCTCAACCGTGACGCCGGCAAAGTTGCCCACGCGCTGCCGGAGGCCGGTAAGGGCGTTGAAGAGCGTGGTCTTGCCGGTGTTGGGATTGCCGATGAGGGCCAGGCGCAACACCGACGCGTCGGCGGCCTGAGGCGGTGTCGGAGGCGTGCGCTCGACGACGGGCACGACAAGCTCGCTCATGTCAGCGGCCGAACTACCTGCACTGCGTTCAGCCGCGCGCCGAGCGTACTGCTGGCAGCGGCTGCACGGTAATGCCGGCGGTGATGGCGGAGCTTAAGGCGAGACGAGTGCCGCGCACATCGAGGACCATGGCGTGTCGCGCGTCGATCACGCTGACCGACGTGCCTTCACAGAGCCCGAGCGCCCGCAGGCGGCAGGCTTCGTCCGTCCCACAATCGTCGAGCCCAATCACCGTGGCTCGGCTGCCCGGACGGCACTGGGACAACGTACAGGGCTGAGCGGCGCCGAGCAGGCCGACGTCAGTCTGAGGGACCGTCTGGAGAACAGGAAGCGAAGCGCTCACAGGCCGATGAAAAGAGAGATGAGAATGGTTCTCAATCGTTGCTCTTGGAGAATAGCACAGCAGGACCAGAGGGGCAATGGGGAGAGATTTTGTTGGGATACGACGGTTGACGGTGGCCGCCGATTGCGTCGTCTACGTGTACCGTGGGGATCGGGCTTTCAGTTGACGGTTGACGGTCAACGGCAACTCCCCCATTACGCCCGGTCCGCGTACCGTGGGGATCGCGCCTTCAGTTGACGGTATGGGTTTACGGTTGACGGTGAACGGTCAACCGTCAACGGTGAACCATCACCCCCGCCCGCGTCCCGTGGAGCCCACCCCGCCACTCCACGGTACGAGTCGACGGTCGACGCCAGACGGTGTGTACCGTAAACCGTTCACCGTCAACCCGTACAGTGAACTAAGAGCGCGATCGTGCCGATACGGGCGACGGGCCTAATGGCGGAGTTGCCGTTGACCGTCAACCGTCAACCGCGAACCGTCAACAAAAACCGCGTCCTCCCCTGTACACGCGCCGAGCGTAACGATGGAGTCCCCTCCCCCCGAACAAACACCCATAACCGCCGCCCACCGTCAACCGGGTATAATTCGGAATCTCTTCTCACTCCGACCCCCTCAACATTCACGTCGTCCCCGACCGCCCGCTGACGCCTCTCGTCCCGTCGCTCCTGGCGCGTTTGCGCGCGTGTGCGGTGCCCCTGGTGCGTGCGGGTACGGTGTTCGCCGCGTGTCTGGGCGTGCCGCTGGTGGCGTCGGCGCAGGACTTTTCGTGCGATCGCGGCGATCGCGAAGTACGCTCGCGAAAGTTCACCGGGAATCGTGAGTTCACCGCCCTTGAACTGGCGTCAACGGTGGCTACGTTGCCGTCGTCGTTTGCCGGCTTGCCGTTCCTCGGGACGCGTCGCTGTCTTGACCCGACCGAGTTCGCGCTCGACGTGCAGCGTCTCGAAGTGTTGTATCGCCGCCGTGGCTACCCCGAAGTGCGTGTCGACACGGTCGTGGAGACGTTGCGCAACGACATCATCAGCGTCGTGTTCGCGATTAGCGAAGGCGCGCCGATGCGCGTGTCGTCGCTCTCGCTGCGCGGGCTTGACAGTGTGCCGGACGCAAAGGCGATCGTGAACGCGTTCCCGCTGCGCGCGGGTGGGTTGTTCGACCGAACGGCGCTCGAGGCGGGACGGGATTCGCTCGTGCGTGAATTGCGCAACAACGGCTGGGCCGGTGCGGAAGCGTTGCTCGCCTATACCACCGACGAACGGGCCCGGACGGCCGACGTTGAGGTGCTGGCCGTCCCGGGCACGCGCGCACGCATTGGCACGGTGCGCGTGGTCGTCGACTCGGCGAGTGAAAGCGGTGGCGTGTCCGATGCCACAATCCGTCGGGTGATCAACGTGCAGACCGATGATTGGTACAGTGCGCGTGCGCTCATCAACGCGCAGCGGTCGTTGTATCAACTCGACGCGTTCCGCCGTGTTGATTTGCAGATGGATCGCGAGCCGATGGCGGGTGACACGGTCATCGACCTGACCGTGCGATTGCTTGAGGGGGACCGGTTCACGGCGCAGGGAGGCATCGGGTGGGCGACGCTCGATTGTGTGCGCATGCAGGGTGCCTTCACCGATCGCGATTTTGTGTCGTGGGCGCCGCGGCTTGAACTCACGGGGCGCGTGTCGAAAGTGGGGCTCGGTGCACCGCTCGACGGTGCCGAAGGGTTTTGTCAACAGCAGGCGCGTCAGGATCCCTATAGTCGCACGCTCAACTACTACGCCGGTGTCACGCTGCGACAGCCTACCGCCGGCCGACGATCGCGCGTGCCTACTTTGTCGCTGTACAGTTCGACGCTGAGTGAATACCGCGCGTTTCTGCGGCGTACACCGATCGGTGGTGCGCTGTCGCTCACCAACTTGTTGCAGTCGCGTCTGCCCAGCACGTTGAGTTATCAAATGGAGTTGGGACGCACGGAAGCGGAGCCCGCGTTCTTCTGCGCGGTGTTCAACTCGTGCGACGCGGAGTCGCGATCATTTCTGCAGCGCAATACGCGGTTGGCGGCCGTCGGCTACGCGGTGAACTACGATGGTTCCAACGATCCGCTGCGTCCCACGCGCGGATTCACGGCGCGGTTCGATGCGCGGCATGCGAGTACGCTCGTTGGCTCGGACGCGTCGCAGCAATTCAATCGTGTGGTGACCGACGTGACGTGGTACACGAACATCGGTGATGGTGCGGTATTGCTTGCGCACGTCCGCAGTGGTGTGGTGTTTGGTGGCGGTATCCGGCCGAGCGTGGGTGGATTCATTCCGCCGCAGGAACGATTGTACGCCGGCGGTCCCACCACGGTGCGCGGGTTCCGGCAGAATGAGCTCGGGCCCGCCGTGTACATCGTGTCCGCGCTCGACACGGTGTCCGATGGAGGCACGACGTTCTATCGCACTGCGGAGGGTACGATTGAAGAACGTGTGGTCCCGGTGGGTGGCAACACGTTGCTGGTTGGGAATCTGGAGTTGCAAGTGCCGAGTCCGGTGCTCCGCGGCTTGTTGTCGTGGGCCGCGTTTGCGGATATCGGCCGACTGTGGAATCGTGGCGATGTCATTGGCGTGCAGCAGGTTGGCGATGACGCACCGGGTGTGAAGTGGACACCGGGGTTGGGTGTGCGCATCGTCTCGCCGTTCGGTGCGATTCGTGTGGACCTCGGATACAACCCGTACCGACTGCCCGCTGGTGCGGCGTATTTCAATGCACCGTTGCAGGCGGGTATTGCGCCGCTGTATTGCGTGAGCCCCGGCAATACACTGCCGGTCTCGCCCGGTGCAACGGGCAATGATGCCGCTGTGCAGGCGGCCGGTGCGTGTCCGACCTCGTTCCGACCGGCGAAGCGCACTGGTTTTCTGCGGCGGTTGAATCCGAGCATCTGGATCGGACAGGCGTTCTGATATGGCCAGACCACGCACCATCGTCTTCACCGCAGCCGGCTTGTTGCTCGGCGTGTTGCTGCTTGCGGTAGGGGCTGGCGCGGTACTCACGCAAACCTATCGGGGACGGGCCACGTTGCTGCGTGCCGCATTGCCCGCGCTGCGGACGGCCATTCCCGGCACGCTGCACATTGGTCGCGTTGGCGGCACCCTGTTTACCGGTATCACGATCGACTCGATCGAACTGCGCGCTCCGGACGGGACGCCGTTTCTTCGCACCGGACCGGTGCGTCTCGAGTACGATCCGCGCGACCTGTTCGACCGCCGCATTGTGGTGCGCTACGCTCAGGTCACGCGGCCGATGGTGCATCTGGTCGACTATGGAAACGACGACTGGAACTGGATGCGCGCGCTGCGTTCATCGCGCCCCAGGCTTGGTGCCGCGTCGCGCTCGCGTGGATTCGGCGACTGGATTCGGGTGGACAGTCTCGATGTCATTGATGGCAGCGTGTCGCTGGTGGAAGCGTGGCGTCCGGTCGATTCATTGCGTGGCGTGCGACGTGATAGCGCGATCGCGTTCAATCTCGCGCGTCGTGATGTTGAGGTGCGCCGCGAGGGTGATCGGTTGGTAAAGATCCGTCGCTGGCTGCGCCTGAGTGCCACACTTGGCCCATCGCGTCTGGCACATCCCGACAGCACTGGTGTGCGACTGCAGCTGCGACATCTCGAAGCTGTGGAGACCGATCCGATGTTCTGGTTCCGGCACACATCCGCGACGGCGCGCATTGTGCAGGACACGTTGTTCATAGACGACGGACGCATCGAGCTCGCGCGTTCGGGCGGGACGGCGTCGGGTACGGTGATCTGGGGCGGTGGTTTACCGATGCGATGGAATCTGCGCATCCGCGGCGACTCCGTGGCGTTCAGCGACATCGCGTGGATCAGCCCGGTGTTGCCGCACGTTGGCGGTGGGCAAACGGATCTTCATATCCGCAGTGATCCGCGCAATCTGCGCGTGGTTGACTATATCATCACGAACATGGACGCGCGCGCGCTCGATTCGCGTCTGCGTGGCAACATGACATTCGGTGTGGGCGACACGCTGCTGCGCATTACCGATGTGGCCGTGGATCTTCAGCCCATGCACACGACCATGCTGCGCTGGATGAATGCGGAGCCGTTTCCGTACGATTGGCAGGGCGCCATTACGGGTCGGGTGGTGGCGCGCGGCGGACGCGTGTCGCGCTTCATGGTAGATGACGCGAAACTGGCGTACGCCGATGCGCACGTGCCGGGCGCGGTCACGCGCGGATCGTTTCGCGGACTGCTCAACGTATACGAACCAGCGTTTGCGGAGTTCCTCGGGACCGAGGTTGTACTGGAACGACTCGACCTGCGTACACCGCGGTATGTGAATCCGCTGTTTGCCGATCTGAACGGCATCGTGTCGGGCACCATGGTGCTCGATTCCGTCTGGACCGATGTCCGGTTCTCGAATGCGTCGCTGGCGCATACCGACGGCCCGGGCGACACCTCGCGTGTGACCGGGAGCGGGCGCATCACGTTGTACGATACGGGCACCGGTTTTGATGTGGATCTCACGGCCGCACCGCTGTCGTATACCACCATGTCGCGATCCTATCCGGGGTTGCCGCTGCGCGGGTTGGCGGTGGGGCCGATACGCGCCACGGGCACGGTCGAAGATTTTTCACTCGTCACCGCATTGGCGGGCGCCGGTGGTGAGATCGCGTTCAACGGCACCTTGGATGCGTTCGAGCCGGACTTCCGTGCCACCGGAACGTTGCGCCTCGCGGGTGCGGATGTGCGCACGTTGCTGGCCGACACGCTCATGCCGCGAACGTTTCTCGGCATGAGTGCTGACGTCGACGTACGCGGTGCGTCACTCGCTACGATGGCGGGTGCGGTACGCGCCGAGTTGTCGGAGCGCTCATCGCGGGTGGGCGATATCCCCGTGTACGCCGGGACACTCGCGCTGCGCTTTGACGATGGTCGCATGCATATCGACTCGCTGTCGGTGGAAAGCGCGGCGTTTCGCGGCGTCGCGTCCGGCGCGTTCGGGCTGACGGCGGCGCGTCGTGATACGCTGCGCGTGCGTATCGACGTCGATTCACTCGGCGGATTGCGCACGCTCGCCAACTGGTCACAACTCTTCGGTGGTGCGGTCGGTGTGACGGCCGATTCGAGTGCGCGCGTGCCGATCGAGGGCTCGTTGGGATTGCGTGCGACAATCGCCGGCTCACTCGACACCGCCGACGCGCTCGGCGTACACGCCGACATCTCAGCCGACGCGCGCGAAGTATTGGTGGGGACCACATCGGCAGGTCGCCTGGCGATGCAGCTCACACTCAACGATGCGTTGCGTCGTACCAGCGGCACCGGACGGTTGACGGTGGATTCCGCGCGCGTGGCCGGTATCGATGCTGATGTGGTCGTGGCCACCGTGTCGCTCACCGATCGTCTGCCGTCGCGTTTTTCAGCTTCGATGCGTACGTTTTCGGACGCCACGGTCACGGTTGGTGGTGGCGCGGTACGCGTGGCCGATTCGGTGCGTGTCACGGTGAATCAGTTCGATGTACGAACACCGTCACCAACGCGATTGGCGGCGCTGCGGTCCAATGGCGTTCGTGCGTTGGTGGACAGTAGCGGTGAATCGTTCTCGCTGGCCTGGCCGGCTACGGTGATGCTTGGCACTGACGGTGCGACGCGTCTTGATTCGTTGTTGTGGCGGCACTCCGTACGCGGCACACTCGCGGCGCGCGGTGCGCTGACCGCCGACGGTGCGGTGTCGGGCGCGGTCACCGCCGAGCAGTTACCGTTGGCCGACCTTGGCGCCCTCTTTCGTCCGTCGTCGGCGTGGGGAGGGACCATTGGCGCTTCCGTACAACTCGCGGGCACGCGCGAGAGCCCGCAGTTTGCGGGAACGCTCGCGTTGCGTGACGCGCGTCTCAGCAACGTGTCGCTCGGTCAACTCGATGCCACGGCGCAGTATGCCAATGAACGCGTGGCCGCCGACGTCGAGTTGTTTCTGGATGATCGTTCAGCGCTCACCGCGTCGGCCTCCTTGCCCATGGATCTGGCGATTATGGGTGGTCGGCGTCGTCTGCTTGATGAACCGCTGACGGGCCGGATCACCAGTCGCGCGGTCGATCTTGGCTTGTTGGAGTCGGTGTTTCCGTCATTGCAGCAGGGCGTCGGGCAGTTGGATACCGACATCGCGCTCGCCGGTACCTGGGAGCGTCCGCGCCTCAACGGTCAGTTGCGCGTGGACCGTGGTGAGCTCACGCTCTCAGCGCTTGATATCCGATTGCGTGAACTGTCGGCCGACATTCGTTTGTCCGGTGACAGCATCAGCATTCGCCAACTCTCCGCGCGCAGCGGTGATTCGCGTATGGATACGGTGTCGCTCACCGGGTTGATCACGATCGAGACGGTGAGTGAGCCGGTGTTCGATCTGCGATTGACGGCAAACTCGTTTCTTGCGATCGACAAGCCGCGGGTGGCGACGCTCGCTCTTTCCACCGTTCGTCCGATCTCGTTGCGTGGGCCGCGCGATAACGCACTGCTGCAAGGAGCGGTGCGTGTTGATCGTGGTCGCCTGTTTCTGAACTCGCTCACGCAACGCCGTGCGCTCGATCTGAGCGACGACCTGAACATCATCGATACGACGACGATGCGCATGGATGCGCTGCTGGCCACCGCGCCGGATGCAATCGTGCAGGGACTCTCGCTCGACAACGTGCGACTCGACATCGGCGACGATGTGTGGCTGCGTTCGCCCGAAGCGAATATCAAGTTGGGCGGCGGACTCCGTCTCACGCGTTCGATCGATCCGCGTGACGGTCTGGCGCGCCTCGCGCTCGCCGATTCGCTCACGGTGCAGCGTGGCACATACCAGCTGAATCTTGGCCTTGCCCGTCCGACCTTCGATGTCGAGCGCGGTACGATCCGTTTCTTCGGCGATCCGGATCTCGATCCGGCGCTCGACATCGCCGCGCTGCACGTGATTCGGCAGCAGCGCGCGAACTCCAACCGGCAGGACGTGCGCATTCGCGTCAGCATGGGCGGAACACTCAATCAGCCCACACTCACGTTGAGCAGCGCCGACAACCCGCCGCTCCCTGAGAGCGACATGTTGAGTTATCTCGTGACCGGCGAACCGGCGTACGCGCTCTTCGGCACCGCGTACGCTGACCAAGGCGCCACGCTCGCGCTGCGTCTGGCGAGCAGCTATCTGTCGAGCCGTCTGGCCGGTGGCCGTTTCGATCTGGTCCAGGTGGAGCCAACAGCCCTCAATCCGGGCGAGGCCACGAATCTTCGAGAGAGCGGCCTCGGTATTCTCGCGGCCACGCGCGTCGGCGTGGGCGGTCAGGTGGGGACACGCACCTTTCTGAGCGTGACCACCGGGCTCTGCGGGCTGGCACCACAAGGCACCGGTAGCGCCGACCCGCTCTCACTCTTTGCGCAAGGATTGGGCGTGAAGCTGGAGCGTCAGTTCGAGGGCGGGTTTTCGGCCGCGTTGAGTGTGGAGCCAGGCAGCTCGGCGCAGACCTGTGGTCGGCCCGGCGCATCGCGCACGTTCCAGCAGACGCCGCCGCAGCTCGGCTTCGATCTCTTTCGCTCCTGGTCCTGGTAGCGGATTCAACGCGTCATCTGGTTTCGGCCCGTGAGTTGGGTCGTCCTGCTTGCACATGCCCGAGACAATGTTCCCCGTCGCTGCGCCACCAGCGGTTGAGCTGGCGTCTGCCCTCGATGCAATCGATCGGGCCGGATCGCCCGCAGCGCGCCTGCGTCTGGCGGCGGAGCTGTTGCACGTGTGGGGGTTCGGACGGGTCATGCTGGTGCTGCGCGATACCGCGCTGGCTCCGCTCCAGATCGCCGTGGCGGGTAATCGTGATGCCGACTCTGCTCCAGATGCGTTGCAGGCGCTTCCCGGTGTCATCTGGCGGCAACGCGTTCCGCTGCTGGCCGCCTTCGCACGCGAGGCGTGGTTTCTGCTGCCCGGCAACGACGCGTGGGTGGCTCGCGAGTTCTGGGCCAGCGCACCGATGGCCAACACGCACGACGGCATGTGGGGCCCGCTTGATCTGATCGTGTCGCTGATTCGCGGAGCTGATGGTGAAATTCTCGGTACCGCCATGCTCTCCGACTCGGACGCGCAGTTGCGTCCCGACCGCGATCGCGCGCTCGAAGTGTCGGTGTTGATTCGGCACTTGGGTGGTCGCGTGTCGCATGATGCCTTGCAGATGCTCGCGCAGCGACGCGCCGAACGATTGCAACGATTGCAGGAAGCCGGTGCATCACTCGCACGTTCGCTCGACGAGCGCGAGATTCTGCGCGAACTGGCGCGACAAGTGGCCCGCGCCACAGAGCCCGATGGCGTCGTGGTGGTGTCTCCGGATTTAAGCGACGGCACATGTCGCACGCTGGTGCGGTTCGTCGCCGGCCTCGAGCGACCGAGTGTGCCAATGCGTCCGCTCGGCGACGGCGTCTTTGCCACGGTGGCGCGGAATGGTCGCCCTGTTCGCTCACCATCCGATGAGCGACCGAGTGCGCGTCCCGATGTCGAGCCGTGGTCACCACTGGCCGCGTTCGACGTCATGGGTGAGACGATCACGGAACTCGGTCCACCGGGCTCCGTGCTCGCGGTCCCGATCATGTCGGGCATCCGATTGCTGGGTGTACTGGCGGTGCACGCGGGTCCAACGGGACGCTTCACGGCCGAAGACGAAGAGGTGGTGGCCACGATGGCGTCGCAAGCGGCCACGGCGCTCGCCAACGCGCGACGGTACGCGGAGAGTGAACGCGAACGTCGACAGACCGAGGCACTGGCCGACATCGCACGCGCAGTCGGCGAGTCGCTGCGTCCGGGTGAAGTGCTGCAACTCATCTTGCGGCACGCGGTGGCGTTGCTGCAGGCGCAAGGTGCGTGCATCGCGCTCCGGCAGGGCGAGTGGCTGCACATTGTGGCCGGCACCGGCGCGGCCGATCTGCTCGCCGGCGTTCACGTACCGCTCGATGGATCGCTGCTCGGTCGCGTCGCGCGCGATGGCGGTCAGGTACTCTCGAACGATCTGGCGGGAGAAGACGGAGCGTATCAGCCGCTGCAACGGATTGCACCGATCCACAACACCGTGATTGCTCCGCTGGCCACGGCGCGAGGTATCATCGGCGCCATCGCGGTCATCAATCGCGACACTCCGTTCACCGACGATGACGCGCGCATTCTGCAGCGGCTCGGCGATCAGGTCTCCGTCGCGATTGTCAACGCGCGACTGTTCGCCGAAGTGGAGCGCGCGACGCGCGAATGGAAGGTGGCGTTTGACGCCGTCGCGACGGGCCTCGCGGTGCTCGACGAGAGTCGCCGTATTGTGCGGTGCAACACGCGACTGGTCGAGCTCTGTGGACGGAAAGAAATCGCCGAACTGCTCGGCGCGCCCTTCAACTCGGCCTTGCTCGGCGACTCGGTGATCTCGGCGGAAGACGATGTGATCGCCCGCGCGAGCCGAGAGGGCGTGGTGGTGCGCGGCGAAGTGCGCCACGCGCGGCGCGGGCTCGTCTATACGATTACCGCCTCGCCGCATCCGGATGGCGGTACCATGGTCACGGTCGATGACATCACGGACGGACAGCGAATCGGCGAGCGCTATCGGCGGGTGGTGGAGACGGCGCTCGACGCGATCGTCGTCACGGATACTGAACGACGCATTGCGTTTGCGAATCCCGCGGCGATCGCGTTGCTGGATCGCGGACGGAATCTGGTTGGCGTGGCCGTACACGATGTGGTGGCGCCCGAATCGGAACGCGATGTGGCGCACCACGAAGCACTCGCGCTGCTGGGCGAACCGCAGCGCTACGAGTGCATGATTACGCGCCGCGATGGAACACACCGCCGTGTCGAAGTGAGCACAGCTCCGCTGCACGAGCTCGGCTCCATCACCGGAACCGTGGCGTGCTTGCGCGATGTCACCGATGTGCGCGCCGGCGCGAGCGCACTTGAGGAGACGGAAGCGCGCTACACGCGGCTGGTGGAAGACGCGACCGATGCGATTTTCACCATTGATCTGTCGGGTCGTTTCACATCGGTGAACCATTCACTCGAAGAGGCGAGTGGCATCTCGCGCGTACATCTGCTCGGCAAACGGTGCACCGGCATCATCGATCCTCGTGACCGCGAAGTCGGCGACGACAGCATTCGTCGCACACTCGTCGGCGAGCGGCTGCAGATTCGCGTTCGCTATCCCGCACCCGATGGGCGCATCAAGATCGGATCACTGACGTCGTCCCCGATGCTGGAGGACGGAACGATCGTGGGTGCGCTCGGCATCATGCGATATGAGCGGGACGAAGGTACGGGGGAGGAGTAGGCAGGGGAACTCCGCCATTAGGCCCGTCGCCCGTATCGGCACGATCGCGTTTTTAGTTTACGGTAGGGGTTTACGGTGAACGGTTGACGGTGCACACCGTCTACGGTCGACCGTCGACTCGTAACGTGGAGTGGCGGTGTGATCTTTGCGTTGCGCGGGCGGGAGCGGTGGTTGACGGTTCACGGTTCACGGTTGACGGTTGACGGTCAACGGCAACTCCCCCATTAGGCCCGTCGCCCGTATCGGCACGATCGCGCTTTCAGTTCACGGTAGGGGTTTACGGTGAACGGTTGACGGTGCACACCGTCTGTGGTCGACCGTCGACTCGTACCGTAAACCGAAAGCGCGATCCCCACGGTACGCGGACCGGGCGTAATGGGGGAGTTCCGGTGAACCGGCCACGGTTGACCGTCCACCGTCAACCGTCAACACCTACCGTTCACTGAAGGCGCGATCCCCACGGTACGCGGACCGGGCGTAATGGGGGAGTTGCCGTGAACCGGCCACGGTTGACCGTCCACCGTCAACCGTAAACCCATACCGTCAACTGAAAGCGCGATCCCCACGGTACGCGGACCGGGCGTAATGGGGGAGTTCTCGTGAACCGGTCACGGTTGACCGTCAACCGTCAACCGTCAACCCATACCGTGAACTGAAAGCGCGATCCCCACGGTACGCGGACCGGGCGTAATGGGGGAGTTCCTCAGCTCACCAGCCCGCCGATCGGCCGCTGCTGCGGCGCCCCGCCGCGCACATGGAGTACGATATCCGCGTGCTGTTCCCCGTCCAGGTCCACCAGCATCGCGTAGTCCCCTGGCGCGTCGAGCGGCAGGTCGACGGCCGCGATCACCGGCATGTCGAGATCGCCCATCGCGCCCAGCGGTGTGCCCACCGTCAGCTCGGCGCTCGACGACCACAGCTCGTTGCCGCGCGGGTTGATCCATCGTAGTCCCATCGTGTGCACGCCCGCATCAGCGGGCGAACCCTTGAGGCGCACGACGAGTGTGGCTCGGGGGTGGACGGACGGGAACGCGGCCACGTGGACCGCATCAAACACGCCCAGAATGTTCAGCTTTCCCTCTTGCGAGAGATTGGCTGCATCGGCGAAGAGAGCAAAGGAGACATGCATTCCTAAATACTATACCCTCGGCGCAACGCTCGCCTAGGTTTCAGGCATGTCTTTGGCTCAGTCTTCTGCGGTCCCGTCGGCCGTTCCGACGGCTGTCGCTCCGGCAACGCGCCCGTCGTTCGGAATCACGGATCTCGGGCTGGTGCTCATGGCCGCGATCTGGGGCATCAACTTCACCGTGGTGAAGGCCGGTATCGGCGAGATACCGCCGCTGGCGTTCAACGGAATTCGCGTCCTGCTGGCCGCCGTCGTGCTGTTGGCGGTCGCCTTCGCTGTCGCTGGCTGGCGCACGTTGCCCTCGCGCCGTGATACGGTCGCGTTACTCGCGATGGGTGTGCTCGGCAACGGCCTGTATCAACTCATGTTCATTGCCGGGTTGTCGCGCACGCGCGCCGGTATTGCGGCGCTGGTCATCGCGGCGGGGCCCGCGTGGATTGCCATCATTTCGCGGCTCCTCGGACGCGAACGACTGCCGGGACGCGGCTGGGCCGGCATTCTGCTGCAGATGGTCGGCATGCTGTGCGTTGTTGCGAGCGCCGGCTTGCTTGAGGCCGACAGTACCGCACTGCTCGGCGCCGGATTCATCATGGTGGGCAGTATGGTGTGGGCCTTGTTTACCGTGATGCTCCAGCCGTACACCGCGCGCGTGCATCCGCTGCATCTGGCGTCACTCACGTTGTCGAGCGGCGCCGTGCTGCTGTTTGCGATTGGCTGGCCGTCTATTCGTGTGCTCGACTTCGCGGCCATCACGCCCGGTGCGTGGGGCTCCGTGGTGTACGCCGGTGTGGGCGCGTTGGTGGTCGCGTATCTGCTCTTCTATCGCGGCGTGCGCATTCTGGGTCCCACACGCACCGCCATGTACGGCAATTTGCAACCCATCATTGCGCTACTCGTGGCGTGGGTGGCGCTGCACGAGCGTCCCACGTTGTGGCAGGTGGCCGGCGGTGCGATTGTCATGGCCGGGCTGTTGGTGTCACGCACGGCGCGCATGCAGCCCGCCGGTCCGGCGCCGCACGTCACCAGTCCCGTGCGCCGTACGTGACCAGTCACGCAGCGCGCGATGTGATCGACGCGACCGCTGTATCTCCTTCTTCACGACATCCTTGCGTATGAAGCTCATTCTGTTTGATATCGACGGTACGTTGTTGCAGACTGACGGGACCGGACGAAAGTCCATGGAAGCGGCGCTCACCTTGGTGTACGGCGCGTCCGGTGATCCCGCGTATCGATACGATGGCAAGACCGACCGCCAGATTGCGCGCGAGCAGATGCGACACGCCGGCATCGACAACGCAACGATTGACGCGCGCATGAACGATCTGCTCGACGCGTATCTCGGCAATCTCGGCGAGGCACTCGTGCGTGATCCCGCGTCCGCGCAACTGTGCGAGGGGGTGCACGCGCTGCTCGATGCCGTCGAAGGCAGCACCGATGTCGTGATGGGACTGCTGACGGGGAACGTGCGCGACGGCGCGGCGCACAAGTTGCACGCCGTCGGGCTCGATATCGGACGCTTTCGCATCAATGCGTTCGGTTCAGACCACGAACATCGACCCGAGCTGCCGCGCGTCGCGCAGCGGCGTGCACAGGAAACACTCGGCCTTGATCTGCCGGGCGATCGCATTGTGATCATTGGCGATACACCCGCCGACATCGCCTGCGGACGTCCGATCGGAGCACGCGCCATCGGCGTCGCGACTGGTCGGTATGCCGTCGAAGAACTCGCGGCGCACGCACCGCACGCGGTGTTCGCCGATCTGTCCGATACCGAGCGCGTGCTCGAGGCGCTGCTCGCGTGAATGGCGACCGGCCGTCGGGTCCGGCTGCGGATGAGTGCACGACACGCGTCGTGGGCCTCTGGCGTGGTCGTGAAATCGACGTGCAGACTGCGGTTCGCCTTGACCACCAGTCGCTGCTCTTCGAACAGGATGCGGCCGTGGTTTTGAAACTGCCGCTCGATGCCCTCGACGGCTGGCAGATGCTGGACACGCATGCGCTCCTCTACGCGCGCGGCGGAGACGTGCTCGACATGACACTCGAACACGATAGCGCGCGCGCCGTACTGCGTTCGGCACTCGATGAAGCGTCAAGTATGCCCGAACTGGCACGCAGTCTTCGGGCGATGGGTGGGTCGGTTGGAGGTAATCCCGCTGCGCAGGATCGCTGGTTCGCGCCGCTTCTGACCATGCGCCGCACGCTCGTCGGCGTCAGTGATCCGCTGCGGCAGGTGGCGTTGTTCGATGTCGATCGTGTGCGTGATGAACTGGCGTGCGCCCTCGAAGAACTCGCCGCACAGCGCGTCGGCGGCGATCTCCCGCGAACGCGTGCGCTCGAGGCCATGCTCGAAGAGCAGACGCCAGACGTTCGCGCAGCGCTGGCACGGGTAGCGTTGGCCGGCGCGACGCTCGAAGGTAGCGCGCCCGATTCCCGCCTCGCTGACTGGCGCCAGTGGGTGCACGAAGTACGCGCGCTGTTCCGCAGCGCCGATGACGCATGGCCAGACATCGCCCGGGTGCTGAGCGTCGGACCCTGACACAGGGCAGCGAGGGTTCGCCGCACGCGCGCTCAACTTCTGAGATTCGCTGCCGAAACTCCTGAATAGCCTCCGGTGGCGAGCAGTGCTCGATCGCCCACTGACGCCGTTCCTCGTCCCCACGCATGCCCTCCAAACAGCCCCCGAGCCATGCGCGGCGTTTCTGGCGTGATGTGCTCTTTGTTGTCGTCGCTGTCGCGGTCATCGGCATCGCCATTGATCGTCTGACTGGTGGCGCACGAGTCTCCGCACTCGTGCCGTCGGCCCTGTCCGACGCCTTCATCGTGATCGCGATGCTCCTGCTGCTCGGCGTGTGGCGCGTGACCCGCGTGGCCGAGCGTCCACGGCCCGGTGTAGATCATGACGACGACGAACGCCGTCGACAGTCGGCGAGCGATCAACGATTTCTGACGCTCGTTGACAATATCCCAGGGCTTTCGTATCGCCGACGCCTCGACGCGGCGTGGACCATGGAGTATGTGAGCGATGCGGTGTCCGACGTGACCGGGTTTCCGTCCGCTGACTTCATCAACAACACGCGTAGCCTGACCACGTTGATTCATCCGGACTTCCTGCCCGAAGTGGATCGTGTCGTGCGCGAGGCCATTGCGCAACGCACCTCGTTTTCGGTTGTGTATCAGATTCAGCATGCCGACGGTTCGTGGCGTTGGGTGAGCGAGACCGGCCAAGGCGTATTCGCTGAACCGGGCGATGCGATGCCCGAGTTCATTGACGGGGCCATCTTTGATGTGACGGAGCGTCGACACGCCGAGGACGCACTGCGGCGTACCAGCGACGAACTCGCGACGTACTTCGAGTCGAGTCTCGATCTGCTGTGCATTGTCGATGCGAACGGTCTTCTTGTGCGCGTCAATCCTGAGTGGACGCGAACGCTGGGCTACGAACTCGAGGAGCTCGAGGGGCGCGCGTTTCTCCCGTTCGTCCATCCCGACGACCGGG
>JBBRDP010000055.1:0-17957 GCA_038203795.1 Gemmatimonadales bacterium | reverse complement strand
CACCAGTCGATCGTCCCACTCGCTCGTCGTACGAGCCGTCACCAGGCCAAGCAACCACCGCGCGCCGAGGGCAAGGATGGCCGCCAGCCCGATGGTCGCTGCGACGGCGATCAGCATGCCGAGCCATTGCCAGTAGTGCACGCCGAGCGGGCCCTCGCGCAACAGCACTTCGGGCAGCCGACCGCGCAGCCAGGCATCAGGAAGCGCATCATACCAGCCGTCAATCTGCGCTACGGTTGCTCGGTCGAATCGCCAACGGCGCACGGCGTCACCGTCGAAGCGCTGCAGCAGTACCGGCTCGGGCAAGCCGGTTGCGCCGGGAATCACGCCGAGCCGATCACGCGCCGGATCACCATCAGTGGTGTCGCCGATTGCCAGCGGCGACACGCGGGTCATCACCACCCAGAGCCGCTGGTCCATCACCTCACGCAGTCGCTGCGCGAGTTCCGGTGCCCGTGCGCGGTCGGCCGGCGCAACGTCGAGATACTGCGCCGCCTGCGCGTAGTTGTGTTGCTGTGCGAGTTGCAGGAACGCCATCGCCGATGCACGAGGCGATTCGGGGGACATCTCGGCGGCCACCGATGCGGCGGAGTCCTGACCCTGATCCGACGAACCCGGCGTCAAGAAACCGAACTGCGCTGACGCGGTCGAGGGGAGTGAGAAAACCGCCATCACCCACAGCGCGCCGCACCAGCGCACCAGTCTCGAACATTCACGCACGCAGAAGCGATGGATCGCGGCGGCACACACGCGCCCCGTCCTCACGGTCGACTCCGGCTGCACAGCGATATGGCTAGCCAGCCGCAAGCCGGCGCGCGAGGTCATCATCAAACCCACAAATGTCCGGCCGCCGCGAACTCGCAGCGGTCGCTGCAGCCACCGCCGGCGCGTCGATTGGTCGAACGGGTGGTCGGCATGGCGGCTCAAGTGACTGGTGCGGACCGCGCCATGACCCGGGTGGGATTCGAACCCACGACCTACGGATTAAAAGTCCGCTGCTCTACCAACTGAGCTACCGGGTCTCGCAAACCCACAATCTGTGGGCCAGCTTCTCAATATAGCGCTCGCGACACGCCAGTGGTGCCCATTTCTTCGCACAATCAGACAGACGGCGACGCAGCGCCGCTCCAGCCACGGTCAGGCGTCCGCCGCCCGTGCCTCGCTCTCGTACCCGGCGTCCCGCACGGCGTCCTCGATCGTGGCAACCGACACCAGCGCCGGATCAAACGAGACTTGCGCCGAACCGATGTCGACCTCCGAAGCCGATACCCCCACCACCGCGTCCAGCGCCTCGCGCACCGCGCGTACACAGTGCTGGCAGCTCATCCCGCTGATCGTCAGTGCAACCGTACTCACGTAGCACACTCCACGTCACGCTGTTCACCAAGTCGGGCGGACCACCCGCTCCGACAGACGTTGCCTCACGCCCCTCGAAGGTTCACCTACCCCTGTCCCCTATGTCAACTCGGCCGTCCGAGCGTCGCATCGCGCTTGGCGAGTTCACCGGGCACGTCACCGGCCGATGCAGCGTGAGGTAGTCGGAGATCAACCCGTCCCACACCCGATCCCATGTACTGAACTCCGCAAACTCGCGCGCTCGGTCGGCGCGCTGTTGACGTGCCGCAGGATCGTCTACACAGGAGATGATTGCCGCCGCCAATGCCTCGGCGTTGTCGGGCGACACCAGCCAACCGCGCGTCCCGCCAACCAGCTCTCTCGTTGGTCCGACGTCGGCCCCGATCACCGGCAGCCCCGAGGCCATGGCTTCCAGCAGGACGTTGCCGAACGTGTCGGTCGTACTCGGAAACAGAAACACATCCGCGCTGGCATAGGCGGTGCTGAGTGACCCGCCGTGCAGCGCGCCCGGCAGCCAACAGGGCGCCGGCGTGCGCGCCCGCATCTCGGCCTCGTATGGTCCATCGCCCACCACCATGAACGCCACGCGTCCGGGACGGGCCTCGGCCGCGATCGCCATCGCCGAGAGCGCCGTGCCCAGTCCCTTTTCCGCAGCGAGGCGCCCCACGTAGCCTACCACCAGCACATCGTCGCGCACCCCCAGCGTCTCACGCAGCGCGCCGTCCCGATGTCGCGGCGAGAACCGCTGCACATCGACACCGCGAGACCACACGGCGCAGTTCGCGAATCCCTGTGACTCCACCTCGCGCACAATCGCCCGTGTCGGACAGTACGTGCGCATGCCCGCGCGATGAAACCATCGCAGGTACCGCCATCCGGGACGGGTGAGAAAGCCAAGCTGATAGTACTCTGCGTACGACGCGAAACTCGTGTGATACGACGTGACCATCGGAATGCCAGTTGCGCGCGCCACACTGCGACCGGCCAGCCCGACACCAAACTCCGTCGCCACGTGGATGAGGGTTGGCTGAAACGCATGTAGCGTTCGCGCGACGCGCCCACGGTCAGGCCACGCGAGTTGAAGCTGGGGATACGCCCAGAACGGCACGCTGGCAGAACGCGACACGCCGGCCGCCGACCTGGCGCGCGGATCGTTGCCGGTAAACACGTGCACTTCGCCCCCGCGCGAAGTCACCGCATCGCGCAGACGCTCGAGCGTGCGCGACACGCCGTTCACCTGCGGTGTCCATGTATCGCAAAAAACCGCCAATCGAAGTGCGCTCGCATCGACGAGGCCCGAGGCGCCGTTGACCGCCACCGATGCCGCTGCGGCGGTAGAGGGCCGGAATGCATCAGCGCCCACCTCCGCATTCTCTGCGAAGGTGGGCGTCGAGGAAGCGGATGAAGTAAGCATGCCGGATGCTATCGACTCGGCGTCCCACGCAAGCCCGCCCGCCGCATCATGTCGCCGGACCGACACCAGCCCGTGACATGATCGTCGAGTAGGGCCAGTTAGCGCATCGTGATGGCCGCGACTGTCGCCTCTGACGGCGTTTCAATCACGAACGTCACACGGCGATTGAGTAACGCACCGCTATCGTCACCCATGGCGCCGGGACGCACCTGACGCGCGCTACCGTAGCCCACACTCGTCACGAGCGAAGGCGCGACGCCGCGACCGGCCAGAAACTCGCGCACCGCGTCGGCGCGACGCTGCGACAGTGCGAGGTTGTAGGCGCGCGAACCAGACGGATCGGCAAACCCTTCTACCGTGATCGCGGCGCCGTTGTAGTGCTTGCGCACCACCTCGGCGAAGCGCTCGAGTGCGACGCGATCATCGTCGCGCACTGACGCGTCGTCAAACGCGAAGTGCACTGGAAACGCAAACTGCACCTGCCCTTCCATGGCCGTGATCTTCGCGCCGAACTCGTTACGCAGCGTAGTCAGATCTGAACGGAGCGCCGCGAGATCGCGGGAGAGATCCGCCCGAACCGAGCTGTCGCCAGCAATCCGGCTTGACCGTTCCGTGTCCAGCTCCGCCACCATCGCAGTCCGCTGATCGGCCAGCCCCTGACGAACGAATCCCTTCGTCGCACATGCCCCGAGTGACGTCGCCGCCAGCGCGGCCATCCCGACAATACGCAGTGTTCGCATAGTTCCTCCTCCGAGAAAACCGGTGCTCGGCCCGATGCCAGCACGCAGTAGGGAAGAAACACACATCGTCGCGCCACCGCAGTGACGCGGCGCACGATTCGTCAGTTTTTCGCCAGCCACTCGCCGCCATCGATCACAAAAATGGCGCCGGTGATCCAATCGCCGGCCGGTGACGCGAGATACGCGACCATGTTGGCAATATCACGCGGAGTGCCCCATCGGCCGAGTGGAATGCGTTCACGCGCGTAGCTGTTCATGCGCTCGGTCGCGGCCGCAAACAGATCCGGAATCCCACTGTCGGGCGGTGGCGTGAACGCTTTGCGCACACCCTCGGTGGGGATCGGCCCCGGCGCCACGGCATTGACGCGAATGCGCTCGGGCGCCCACTCGACCGCCAGCGTGCGCGTCAGGGCGTCAACGCCGGCCTTTGCCGCCGTGGCATGCGCCATCTGCGGCCATCCGCGGTAGTGCAATGTCATGGACGTGCTCACGATGCGACCACCGCCCTGCGCTTTCATCACCGGATACACCGCCTGCGAGCAGTGAAAGGTGCCGTACAGATCAATCTCAACAACGGCCTTCCAGGCGTTTGGCGACAGCGTCGCACTCGGCGCGTAGAAGTTGCCCGCCGCGTTGTTCACCAGAAGGTCAATGCGTCCATGCGTCTGCGCCACGCTGTCCACCACTTCCTTGACGCGCTCCTGATTGCGCACGTCAAGCGCAATGCTACTCACCGATGCGCCGGTGGCCGCGAGTTGTTCTCGCGCGACGTCGAAGTGCTCCGGTTTCCGACTGGCAATGACCACGTGCATGCCGAGCGAGGCGAGCAGTTCAGAAATGCCCAGCCCGATGCCGCTACCGCCACCGGTGATCAGAGCGACCTGGCCACGCAGCAGATCGGGGCGAAACACAGACGCGTCGTCAGACAGCATAGGGCCGTGACTCCAAAGCAAGAGAAGAGGTCGTCGAACGCGCCGACTGGAGCACTGCTCCGGCTGAGCGTCGCCGTTCACGCACACTACCGGGCAAGCGCGCTGCCAGATCATCACGCAGCGCGCGTGCTTCCGCCAGTGGCAGGTCGACCATGTTGGCCAGCCCACCACTGCCCGCCGTGGTCAGGTGCAAGGTGGCAACACCAAAAAGTCGCTGCAGCGGCCCCTGCTGCACTTCGATGAGTTGCAGTTTGCGCTCGGGCAGTATCACCGTGGTGCGCGCGATGCCACCTTCACGCACCAGCACGTAGCCCGGCACAAGCGCCAAGCCGCGAGCTCGCCACCGGGCGCCGGCGAGCAGCCAGGCGGCGGGCAACAGCCACGCGAGCGACCACCACACGTTCCCGCGCCACGCCACCAGTACCCCAACGATCAACAACAGCGTGAACGAACTCTTACTCGCGAGCCGTAGCCAGGACAGTGCCGCCGCTCGGCGCCAGGAGCCCGAGCCGACCGATGAGGCGAGCAGCGCTTCGACGTTCGCATCAGGGAACACTTCGGTGACGATCGAGCCGACGTGCTCGACGCGAATGATCGGCATGAGATGCTGCAAACCACCCGATGTGCCGTCGCCTTTGGCGACGGAGCCGGCCGACACAACAAAGAGTTCGCCGCGACCGAACGGACGACGGAGCATGGACTGTCGAAATCGGAGCGCTTGCGCACGCGCCATCGGAATGCTCGCTTCAACCCGACTGAACAACCCATGGCGCCGTCGCAAGTCCTGGCCGACTCGCTCCAACGTGAATCCGTAGTAGCGCACCACCGATCCCGCCACCGACACCAACCACGACGCGAACAGAATCGGGACCGCCACCACGACAATCAGCAGCGTGAGCAGCCACACATTGCCCATCGCGGCGGCAAAGGCTTCGATCGGCGACCCCACACCGCCCGGCAAGGTGAGCTCGTCGAAGAAGGTCGAACCAAATCGCTCGCACCCGCTGATGAGCAGTGCAATGAGCACGCCGATGTTATTCGACGTGCCACCAGCCACCATCAACTCTTCGACCGAGATGGACGCCACGAGTACCGATGCCTGTGTGGCGGCTGCGATGGGTTCGGAGCCATCCGCGAGTGCACCAGCAGGCAACGTCGTGCGCATCGTCCCCTGTCGTGCGTGCAGCGCCGATTGACGTTCGGCGACCAGCTCCTCGCGAAGTGATTGTGCGTCCTTCCAACGCAGTACACTCAGCACCGCTTCCGCCTCGGCACCCTGCGTGGCCGTCTCCACACGCAACTCGGCCACGCCAAACACACGCTGCAGCGCCGACTGCCGCACATTCACACTTTGAATGCGACTGAACGGAATCACGCGCGATTGGCGCCGCAGCACACCGCTGCGCACCACCAACGAATCAGCGGTGAGCCCGTATCGCATCGCGAAATACGAGGCGATCGACCACATCGCCGTCAGCAGCAGAATGCCGCCCGCAATGATCGGCATCAGCCGCCCGCCCCGATCGCGATGCTGCAAATACAGGACGCCGAGTGGAATGATGCTGCGCGACAATGAGCTCGCCCATTGCAGCACAACGGTAAACACATGCATGCGGCGCAGCGAGACGTCGGGTGCCGCGCCATTGCGCTCCGTCGGGGCGGACTCGGCCGACTGCGGCACGGTCATCAGAGCGGCTCGACCACACCCGCGAGCAAGGCGAGTTGCTCGCGCAACTGCGCCGCTTCATCCGGGGAGAGTCCGGGGATCGTGAGTGTACTGCCGCTGCCCGACGCGGTATGCACGATAACGCGCGTCAGCCCCAACGCCCGCTCGATGGGACCTTGTTCGGTATCCACATGTTGAATGCGCGTATATGGCACGACGCTCTCAATGCGCACCATCACTCCACGATCAAGCCGCAGCGCATCGGCGGTCAGGCGATACTGCCACGCCGCGTAACGCCGCCCGGGCAAGCGCCACGCGAGCAGCCCCGCGATGACAAACGGAGTCGCCGCGAAGCCGATCGCGGGCCAGATGCTTTCATCGCGCCACACCAGCCAGCTGGCGACGCCGGCCAACGCCGAAGGCAGGATCGCTTGCAACAGGAACCCGATGCGCCAGAGCGTCTTGACGCGCGTCTGGAGCAGACGCGGTGCGTCATCCAATAGCGGCGGTGACAGCGGCGGCGGCGGCGACGGCGCGAACGACCCGGTGGTGCTCGCTGCTTCCGACACGACCGGTTCGGTGTCGGTCGCGTCGTCGGGCATATCACGGTGATCGGCCGCCGCCGCAGTCTCAGACGGTCGTTCGTCTGACATCACGTCAGCTCCAGAATGGTTTGCACGGACAGACAAAAAGAACGCCGATGGTGCGGAGTAAGTCCCCGCGCACGAATCGCCTCACGATGAGCGAGCGTCCCGTACCCCACGTTCCGTTCCCATGCGTATCCGTCGTATCGCGCGGCCAGCCGATACATGAGGCCATCACGCAGCACTTTGGCGATGATCGACGCACAGGCGATCGAGTAACAGGTCGCGTCGCCCTTCACGACGGCCGTGTGCGCAACCCCAAGCCATCGCAGCGGATTGCCGTCGACCAACACGTGATCCGGCGCGCACCCGAGTTGTCGTTCGCAGTGCGTGAGCGCGCGCTGCATGGCCCGTACCGTGGCCTGCAACACGTTCACGCGATCCACCTCTCGCACTGACGCAGCGCCGATACCGATGCACACCGCCGTCGCGCGAATCCGTGCGGCCAAGGCGACACGGGTGGCCGCGTCGAGCTGTTTGGAGTCGGCCACGCCGGCTATGGCCCGCACGCCGGCAGGCATGACAACGGCACATGCGACAACGGGGCCCGCGAGCGGGCCCCGTCCGACTTCGTCAACGCCGGCGAGCACCGGACCGTGCCGGGTACGCAGTATCGTCTCCAGACGACTCCAGCGCGCCATCCCCGTGTACTCGCGTATTCCGGGTTCAGCTGGTGGCCGATCCCTTGGGCGGACGCACCGTCTTGCGCTCCTTGATACGTGCGGCCTTGCCGACCACGTCGCGCAGATAGTACAGCTTCGCACGGCGCACCACGCCGCGGCGCACGACAATGAGACTGCCGATCATCGGGCTGTGGAGCGGAAAAATGCGCTCGACACCAACGCCGTTCGATATCTTCCGAACGGTGAACGTCTCGCTGACGCCACCGCCACGACGAGCAATGCACACGCCCTCGAACGCCTGCAAGCGCTCCTTCTCACCTTCTTTCACGCGCACGTTCACGCGCACGGTATCGCCCGGACGAAACGGCGGAATGTCGTCGCGCAGCCACTCTTTCTGCGTTTCGATGAACGGATGCATATGACTCTCCCGGACGCGTCGCGTCCGCTTGCGAGGACATCAGAATCCATGCAGCACGGTGCCTGAACACCGCCAACGCCACATGGTGCGAGAGGCCGCGCCGCACGCCTGGAGCACTTCTCCGGACATTGCATCGACGTGGCATCGCCTCTGTCGGCGGCCCCGAACTCGGCCGACAGGGTCACTGGATGCGAACACCCAGCCTCTCAAGCTAGCCAACTTCGGCATCGCCCCGCTAGTGGGAAGATTGCGTCGATTTCGCCCGCTCCAAGTTTCTGCGCGAACGACTGGAGCGGAATACGTCCGCCGAGCATTCTTCTCCAATGTTACCTGCCGAATCAGCCGCCCGCACCGCCGTGTCCAACGCCCCCCGGACGGCGCTTCCCACCGCCCCCGCCTACCCACCCACCCGCACCGACGGGCAGGTTGACGCGTATCACGGTGTGTCTGTGCCGGACCCCTACCGGTGGCTGGAAGATGACATCTCCGCCGAAACCGAAGCCTGGGTTCGCGCTCAGAACGAGGTCACGGACGCCTGGCTGGGCGGCATTCCCTGGCGTGACCGGCTGCGGGCGCGTATCACCGAGCTGGTTGACTACCCGCGAATCGGTCAGCCCCACGAACAGGCGGGTTGGGTCCTCTTCGCGAGAAACGACGGCCTGCAGAACCAAAGCGTCTGGTACATCCAGCGCGGGCTCGACGGCACGCCCGACGTCCTCATCGATCCCAACACGCTCTCCCCCGACGGCACCACCCGCGTGGGAACGCTCGCCATCGATCACGAGGGGAAGCACCTCGCCTACGCCATCTCGCACGCCGGCTCCGACTGGCAAGTGATCCGCGTCCGCCGCCTCGACAGTCGGCTCGATCTCGAAGAGGAAATCCGCTGGGTAAAAGTGTCCGGGATCGCGTGGTCGGGCAACGGGTTCTTTTACTCGCGGTATCCAGCGCCCGGCGATCGCGCGCTCAGCGATGTCAACGAGCGCCACCAGGTGTGGTACCACACCCTCGGGACATCGCAGGACGTCGATCGACTGGTGTTCGACGACACGGTGCATCCGCAGCGCTTTCACACCGTCGACACCACACGCGACGAACGCTTTGCGGTGCTCTACATCTCGGACCGCGGTCAGGGGAAGGACGGCGACGCGTTCGCCGTGCAGGATCTTACCAGCAGCGATCACGAGTTTCGACCGATCTGGACGGAATTCGACGATCAGTTCCGCGTGATCGACAATGTGGGCGATCACCTGCTCGTGTACACGACGCGAGGTGCACCGAACGGTCGGGTCGTGCGCATCGACCCGATGCATCCGGCGGAATCGAACTGGCAGGTCGTGCTCGCCGAACGCCACGAGCCGTTGCAGGATGTCGCCACTGGTGGCGGTCGGCTCTTCGCGCAATCTCTCGCCGATGTCACCACGCGTGTGCGCTCCTACGCACTCGATGGCACCGACGAGCAGGCCATCGAACTGCCGAGCCTCGGCACAGCAAGTGGATTTGGTGGTGAACCGGACGCCACACATCTGTTCTACACTTTCACATCGTTCACCGCCCCGCCTACGGTCTTTCAATACGACCTGATCTCCGGCGTGAGCACCGTGTTTCAGTTGCCCGAGCTGTCGTTCGACCCAGCGCAGTTTGAAACGCAACAGGTGTTCGCCACCAGTCGCGACGGGACGCGCATCCCGATGTTTCTTGTGCACAAGCGCGGACTGCAACCCAATGGGCAACATCCAACGTTGATGTATGGCTATGGCGGATTCAACGTCACGCTCTTGCCGTCGTTCAGCGCAGCGCGCGTCGCGTTTCTTGAACAAGGCGGCGTGTTTGCCCAAGCCAACCTGCGTGGCGGTGGCGAGTACGGCGAAGCATGGCACCGACAGGGCATGAAAGCGAACAAGCAAAATGTGTTCGATGACGCGATTGCCTGCGCGGAGTGGCTGATTGACAACACGTGGACGTCGCGCGAACGCCTGGCCATTCAGGGCGGCTCGAACGGTGGACTGCTGGTGGGCGCGCTGCTCACACAGCGTCCTGACCTGTTCGGCGTGGCACTGCCGTCCGTCGGTGTGATGGACATGCTGCGCTTTCACAAGTTCACCATCGGCTGGAACTGGATCGCGGACTACGGTTCGAGTGACGATCCGAAGGAGTTTGCGGCGCTGTACGCCTACTCGCCGCTGCATCGACTCACGGACGGCGTGCACTATCCGGCGACGCTCATTACGACCGGCGATCACGACGACCGCGTCGTACCGGCGCATTCCTTCAAGTTTGCCGCTCGCTTGCAGTCGGCCCAGCATGGCCATGCCCCGGTGCTCATTCGCATCGAGACCCAGTCGGGACATGGGAGTTCGTCACTGACCAAAGGCATCGCGGAGATTGCCGACGTGTACGCATTTCTCATGGCGAATATGGGGGTGACGCCGGTCTTCGCTGACACGACCGCAACCGGCGCCGAGTGAACGCACATTGCGGCGGTCGCGTGCTGCGCATTGCGATCACGCTCACGATCACCGTTGAGTTGCTGAGCTCGTGTCGATCGCGCAGCCTTCCGCGCCCCGTTCCCCCGTCCATCGACGCGGGGAGCGCCAACGTCGTCGCCAACGCAGACTCCGCCGTCGTCCGACGGGCCCTGCTACGCAACATCATGCAGTTCCAAACGGCGTGGCGGTTGGCGTGGCAGCGCAGTGAAGTGTCGCGCCACGGTGCGCTGCAACTGAGTCTGGTGCGCGAAGACATCGGCATGGGCCTCAACAGCCCGGAAGTGCAACGCTTTCGCGCCATTCGCTGCAGCGCCGGCTTTACCAGCGACGGCGCGCTCGTCATGGAACAGACGAACGCCCCAACGGGCGATTTTCGCACAGATACGCGCACGACGCGCACGGCCGTGGTCGAGCGGATGCGCGCCGGCGCACGCGCGATGGACGCGCTCAGTCAGCAGGCGCAGCGGACTGAACGGAGTGCGCGAGACAAAAGCACCGTGTGCGCAATGTGGACACCCGGCACCGACTACCTCCCGCTCGACGAGGCATCCGATCCGGACCTCGCGCTGATGACCTCGTTGCGCGCCCGATTGCGCCGCGACCGGGACTCGTTGCTCGCACGACTCGACGTCGCGGCCGAACGATTCCCGGCCGACACATGGATCGCCGCGCAGCGCGTGCGGTTTGCGCTCGATCAGCAGGACACAACGCGAGCGATGCTGGCGGCCGAGCGCTGCCGCGGCGACGCCGCGTGGTGCGGCGGCCTCCTCGGCGTGGTGCACGAACGGCGTGATGCGCCGGTGCAGGCCGATTCGGCCTTCGTGCGCGCCCTCGCGTTGAGGCGCGCGCGCGTCGGCAGCGACTGCTCCGACTCGCTGCTACTCTTTGTGCTCGACGACGCGTCGAGGCAACGACTCGCGAACCTGCCCTGCCAACCGCGACGCGCGCTGATCGACACCCTGTGGTGGTTGGCCGATCCGCTGTGGAGCGAGCCCGGGAATGATCGGTTCGTCGCGCACTACGCGCGCGAGACATGGATCCGATTGCGCGCGGCGGCAACCGAAGACGAGCGCTTTACGTGGCGATCCGAAGGTGGCGGCGAAGCGCTGCGCGCCACGATCATGCGGTACGGCTGGCCGTCACACACGTACTGGGGCGGACGCTTTCTCGATGAAGAAATCACGCAGGCGAGAGAGCGAGTCCGCATGGAAGCCAACCCTCCGTATCTGGCGCTCGAGTACTCCGGGGGACGCACGGCGTTCATGCCGTCCGCATCGCTGCTGATGCGGCCGTATGACAGCGGCGCTCAGGAGTGGGCGAGTCAGCATGCGCCAGCTCAGCGTGAGGAGCAGTGGTGGCCGCGTGAACATATGAGGCGCCGTTTGCCGGTCGTTCCCATGCCCGCGGGCCAGCTGGCGCAGTGGCGACGCGACTCCACGGTCCTCGTGGCGATCGCCATCGACGCACCCACTCCTGAGCGGGCCCCCGACCCTGTTGATGCGACGATCGCCACCCTGCTGGCGTCCGCCGGACCGGGCGATGTGCGCGAGATCGCGCGTCGCGAAAACCCCGCCGATTTAACGCTCCGTCTCAACGGTCACGTGCGCGCCGCTCCCTTCGTCCTGAGCGTTGAAATCGCGCCACGTGTCGCGCACGAACCCTGGCATCGTATGCGACGTGGCGTTCGTCCGCCGACGCCGCTCCGGCAGATGCGGGCCGATGAGATCGCAGTTTCGGAGCCCATCATTATTGATGGTTCGACGCCATCGGATGCGCCGGTCACCGCCGATGACGCCGTGCGTCGCATGCTCGGCGGCGAGGTGGTGCGTCGCGATCGCCCCGTCGGCGTGTACTGGGAGACGTATGGCTTTGGCCACAGCGACACGCTGGACATCACCGTGCAGTTGGTGCGGGACGATCAGCCGGGTTCGGCTCGCCGGATCGGTGCTGCGCTGGGCCTCGCGGACTTGCGCCGCGACAGTGTCAGCGTGCGCTGGCGCACTCCCGACGCGCGCTACGGATCAACCGTGATTGTGGCAGTACGTTCCACCGTTGGGAGATCCGTTACGCTGGACCTGCGTGCCCTGCCGCCCGGTGCCTACATCTTGCGCACCACTGTTCGTCACGCGGACGGGCGCGGTGCCGAGAACTTCCGGCGCATCACCGTCGAATAGGCCGCCATCGGAGCGCCCGGTCCGCTTAACGAGTCCGCGCTCCACGCGTCTACCATGGTGTGCCGAATCATTCCAGGTCGCGCTGCACAGTCCGCCCCGAGTATTCTTGTCTCATCAGGTGTCCTGCGTAGCGCAGTGACTTCCGTCCTGCCAGCCTCTGTCCCGAGCGCATGCGTGCTTCGCGTTTTCTCTCCCATCGTACAATCACGATGGGCTCACGGCTGATTGTCGCTCTGGCGCTGCTGGTGTACAGCTCGACCGCCACGGCCAGTGAGGTGGGCGCTCGTGGAGCACCGTCGCCATCGCAGGCGCGCGCCCGCGTGCTCGCCTCGCAGGACAAAGATTCGATCGACCTTCGCCGGGATCTGAGCAAACGCATCGCCCGTTTTCACCGAACGTGGCGGGAAGCGTGGCAGAAGTCGCTCATCGACCGCGGGCACGTCAACATCAACCTCGCGCAAACGCAAAACGACTACAACTTCCGCAACTTCACACCGGAGGTGCGTCGGTATCAGGCGTTGTTGTGTTATACCGGCTGGCTTGGCGAAGTCGACATGGCGAACGCCGAAGCCACGCTGTACGGCACCAATGTCCGGCTACCGGCCGCAGGCGCGCTGAGAGCATCCGCAACGGATCGAATGATCGCGGCGTCCGCCGCGCGTAGCGCGCCACTCGACGAAACGCAGCGGACCACAACGCCAAGCTCGATCGGCGCGAATTCGCTCAGCCTGGAGAATCCACGCCGCATTCGCGGCGACCGTAACCAGGGGCAGGTGTGTCCGCTGTGGGTGCCGGAAGAAGTCGGGCTCCCGCTCGACGAGGGCGAACGACTCGACTTGGCACTGCCCGTCGCCACACGCCCGCGCATTCGTCGATCACGCGATTCGATCCTCACGCGTCTCGGCGACGCGGCCGCGCGCTATCCCGGTGACGGGTGGATCGCCGGACAACGCGTGCGATTCTTGCTCGACAACGTGGACTTCGATCGGGCGCTGCAGGCCGCGCATGCATGCATGTCGGAGACGTCGTGGTGCCGCGCGCTGGAGGGATTGGTGTACGAACAGTCTGGGCAAATGGCGGCGGCAGACAGCGCCTTCCGACTGAGCGTCGCCGCTGAAGTCACGCGCGCCGGTGTGGCGTGCGCTGACACAACCGTGATGGTACTGCTGCCCGCCGGTCCGCGCCGCGAATCGCGCGGCCGTTCGTGCACTGAGCAGGCCGAGTTGAGTGAACGGGTGTGGTGGATGGCCGACCCGTTGTGGTCCGTCGCCGGCAACGAGCGATTCGTCGCGCATTATGCACGGCGCACGAGCCTGGCGTTGCGGTCTGCCTTCGATACCGACGAGCGCTACGTCTGGCGCGCCGTCGCGGCGGGCGAGGCGTTGCAGGAAACCATCATCCGCTACGGCTGGCCCACGCACACGTACTGGGCGGGCTATCAGATCGATTCGGCCATCAACATCGGACGCGAGAGCGTCATGATGCAGGCGGAGCCGCCGTATACGTCCAAGGAATACGCGCCCGATCGTGTGGCGCTGCTCCCGACGTTTCGAGCGATCGAAAATCCGTTCGACGCCAAAGCGACCGACTGGTCCATCGTGCGCCCGGACAGCCTGACGGTTGATGACTGGTGGCCCACCGAACACATGGCGTTCACCACGCCCATCGCCACGTTGGCGGCGGGTCAATCGATCATGCTGCGACGCGATACCTCGATCGTCTTCGGCGTCGCGATTGACGATCCTGTGCATCAACTCGACCCCACGGTTCGCGCGCCCCTGCGTGCGAAACTGCTCGCGAGCACAGCGCCGAACGACGTGCGTCTCGTACGCGACACGGTGCTGCCGTTTGGCGTGTCGCTACGCGTTGCCGGTGACATCACGCCGGCACCGTCAGTCATTAGCGTCGAAGTACCGGGCCGGGTACCGCAGGAGATCGGCCATCGCAACCGGTTCGGGCTCCGTCCCCCGCCGTCGCTCTCGCAGATGGCACCCACCGATGTGGCCGTGTCGGATCCGGTATTCGTGCTGCTCCCGCGCCGCGGCGCCACGGCGCCCGCCGATCCCGACATCGTGCTTGCGCAAATGGTTGGCTCGCTCACGTTCACGCGTCAGGCACCGGTCGCGCTCTATTGGGAGAGCTACGGGTTTGCGCCCGGTGATTCGGTGAACGTGGAGATCCGTATCGCGCGGCGCGATGAGAACAACGCGTTACGATCCTTTGGCGCAGCGCTGGGCCTCGCCGATGGAAGACGTGACAGCATCAGCATCAAATGGCGCGAACCGGATCCGGGGCGTCAGGCTCGGGTGCTCGCCACGCGTGTGCCAACCGTCGGACGCGCGATCTCGGTTGATCTGCGCAATCTGGCGGCAGGCGAGTACGCATTCATCGTTGAAATGTCGCGGCCCAACGGCGTGATCGCGCGCGGTGAGCGCCGCGTCGTTATCGTCGAGTAGTGGCACCACGTGCGGGTGGTAGTGCGGCAACCGCCCGCGCGTACGTCAGCGCGCTGGCATCGGCGGCCGCGAACAGGTCAACCATTGGCGGTACCGTCTCACCGTCGCGCGCTGACAGCCAGTGTGTTGTAAAGTCTCCGTTCGGATCGTATTCGCGCGCTTGCTTGAGCACGTTGAAGAACCGAAATCCGCGCGCGTCGTTTCCCACGCCAGCAACATAGGCCCAGTTGCCCCAGTTGCTCGCCACATCGTAGTCCACCAGCAGCGATTCGAACCAGGACGCGCCGAGTCGCCAGTCGATGCCGAGCACGCGTGTGAGGAAACTCGCCACGTTCTGACGCGCACGGTTGCTGGTGTATCCTGTCGCCGCGAGCTCAATCATGGCCGCGTCCACAAGCGGGAAGCCGGTCTGACCGCTGGTCCATTTCCCGAAGTCGACACGCACCCCGTGATCATCGAGTCGACGCCACGGATAGGGCAGCCCATGCAAACCACCGGCCGCGAACAGACGCGAGCCCCACCGCTCGAGCACCAGTCGGAAATAGTCGCGCCAGAGTAGCTCAAACACCAACCAATCGGTATCGGCGTTGCGCACCCGTTCGCGTTCGTAGCGGCGCACCTCGGCGTACACCAAGCGCGGAGACAGGCAGCCGTGCGCCAGCCACGGCGAGAGTTTGGACGAATCGTCAGTGCGCATCAATCCGTTGCGAGTTGTTTTGTACGTGCGCAGTTGATCTGCGTCCCACATCCAGCACTGCAGTCGTTCGCGCCCGGCCGTCTCGCCGCCACGAAAGCGAAACATCTCGCGCACGTCGGCTATCGGTTCGGCGAGGCCAAGCGAGCGCAACGTGGGCAGTGCTCCCGCATCGACCGGGAACGCGGGCAACGCAGGCGGCGTCGGGAGCGGCGCACGAATGTCCACACGCCGTTCCACGCGATTGCGATACTGCGAGAACGTGTCGGGCAGTGCGTGCACTTCGAACGGTAGATCATCAGCATGCACGAGCGTCTGCCCGGCGAACGTGCGTATCTTCACACCAATAACCGTCAGCGACTGCGCAACCGCGTGTTCCACGGCGGCTTCTTCCGGTGCTGCGTCGCCATGGCAATACACAAACCGCGCACCAACAGTCGCGGCCAGCTCCGGCAACACGCGCTCCGGCTCCCCGACACGCACCAGCAAATCGCCGCCCAACGCTCGGCACGACGCCCGCAAATCGGCGAGCGACTCCTGGAGAAAGCGGGCCCGGAACGCCCCGGTTTTATGCACGCCCAATGGTAGCGTGGCAAAGTGCCGGGGATCGACGCAATAGACGAGCACGACGGCGGCTCCACCCTGCAGAGCCATGGTGAGCGGTTCGTGGTCATGCAGTCGCAGATCGTTGCGAAACCACAGGAGTATTGGGGAGTTTGATGACGCACCTGCTGACGTTTGCATATTGAACTAACGATTCCCGGCGCCGCAAGATCCACGATGGCCATCGGCTGCGACCTACGGTGCCAAGGCCCTCGCTCGCATCAAATCTCTTACGACAACAACTGTGCGACGCGCGCGAGATACTCGCGCGCATCGAACGGCTTCCGCAGCAATGCATCGGGCCTGCCCAGCAGCGCCTCGATCAGCTCCGGAGCTTCCGCGTCGCCGGTCACGAACAGAAAGCGCGACGCGAGCTCAGGACGGTGCGCGCTGATCCAGCGATAGAAGTCGATGCCGCTTTCACCGGGCATTCGAACGTCGGAAATAATCACGTCAAACATGGTGGAGGCGAGCATTGCTTTTGCAGGCGCCACCGAGTTTGCCAGATGGACGTCTACATCCAGCCGCGCGAGCAGCGTGCGATGCAATCGCTGCAGCGGCGCTTCATCTTCCACGACCAGCACGGACTGACGACGCTCGGCCTCACGTCGCGGCAGCTGGGCTTCGTGTGGTAACGTGGGCCGCTCGAAGCCGCCGGGCAACGCTGCCGGCGCCAGCGTGAAGTTGAGGACAAAGCGCGCGCCGCCATCGACGAGATTCTCGGCCGAGATGCTGCCACCGAACGACTCCATGAAGCGAGCCACCAAGGCCAGTCCGAGTCCGGTTCCCTCGCCGACCCCTTTCGTCGTGTAAAACGCCTCGAAGACACGAGTCGGTTCGGCGAGTCCCGGCCCGTCATCGTCGAACATCAGCTGTACGGACTCATCGGTGACGATGGTGCGGACCGTCAACGCACCGTGGCCCCGAGTGGCCATGGCGTCGAGTGCGTTGTTCATGAGGTTGAGAAACACCGCTTGCAGGCGCTGTCGCTCGGCGATCACCACGACATCCGGCACCTCGCGCGTATCGAGATGAACACTCGCCTGATCAAACGCAAATTTCCGTAGCTCAATCGCCACGTCCAGCGCGTCCAGCAAACGCACCGGACCAACTTCTGCTTCGGAGCGGCGCGCGAACTGCAGCAGACTACGTACCAAAAGACGTGACCGTCGAGCTTCCTGCAGGATGGGTTCGACGTAGGCAGACCGCAGCTCAGCGGCAGGCGTATCGGGATGCTCCCTCAACACAACAGCCAACAGCTCGCTGAAGCCCAGCACCGTCGCCAGTGGGTTGTTCAGCTCATGCGCCAATCCTGCGGTCATCCGTCCGATCGCGCCGAGCTTCTCGGATTCGACGAGCTCGTTCTGAGCGGTGCGCACCTGCTCCAGGGCCTCGGAGAGCGACGTATTGCGGCGCTCCAGATCGACTCGTGCCTGTGTAAGACTGGACGCCATTTCATCGAAACCATCGGCGAAGCGTCGGAACTCGTCGTCGTACACGACGGGCACGCGCACATCGAGATTGCCGCGGCCGATCTGTTCAGTGGCCAGCCGGAGCGTATCAAGCGGTGCAACCACGCGTCGCTGCAGGAAACTGGCCGTGAGCAATGTCCCGCCAACCGCGAAACCGGCCACAAGCAGCGCCGCTCCCAACGACACGAAGCGCAACACGCGGGCCTGCTCGTCCAACACACCGGCCACATCGGTCTCCCGAATCCGGAGAAAGGCGTCGAGTGCATCGAGCAAACT
>JBBRDP010000054.1:0-18033 GCA_038203795.1 Gemmatimonadales bacterium | reverse complement strand
GACGACGCGTTGCCACCGATAAAGCCGAGTCCCGAGAGCATAAAGAAAATCGGCACGGCGACGGCGGCCAATCCGCCCCATCCGGTGAGCAACGCGGCGAACAACGCGAATCCTGAACCGGTCACCAGCATCGCGCCAAAGCGCAGCAACCGACCGGGCGACTGCACACGCAGCAATCGCGCATTGATCTGCGCCGAGCCGATCATGCCTGCCGCATTCGCCCCAAAAAAGATACCAAACTGACTTGGTGACACATGGAATAGCTCCATATACACAAACGGTGCACCGCCGATGTACACGAACATGGTGCTCCACAACAAACCTGCACCGATCACGGGCGCGAGAAACCGCCGATCCCGAATGAGCGACGCGTACGTGGACAAAATCGCGCGCAATCCCGCCTTGGCGCGTCGCTCTTCCGGCAGCGATTCCGACAGCCCGAATGCTTGCGCGACGATGCACGCGGTGCCGAAGGCCGCGAGCGTCCAGAAGATACCGCGCCACCCGAACGAAGCCAGCAACGTGCTGCCGAGCAATGGGGCGAGAATCGGCGCCACACCCATCACCAGCATGAGTTGCGAAAACACACGCGCCATTTCACGTGGCGCAAAGCGATCTCGCACCACCGCGCGCGTGATCACCATGCCGCTGCACCCGCCAAGCGCCTGCGCGAAGCGCCACGCAGTGAGCGCGCCGAGCGATGGTGCGGTAGCGCAGCCGATCGCCGCGATGACATACAACGCCATACCGCCGAGCAGCGGCGCGCGCCGCCCGTAACGGTCGGCCAGCGGGCCGTATACCACTTGGCCCACCGCCAGTCCGGCGAAGTACAACGAAAGGGTGCGCTGCACGGCGGCCGCATCCGCCCCGAACGCCGCGCCGATGGCCGGAAACGCGGGGAGATAGGTGTCGATCGAGAGCGGCCCGAACGCCATGAGGGTGCCCAGCAACAGCACGAGCCCGAGAGGCGCGTGCGTGAGCGGAGCAACTGACGCAGCGGGGGCGGTAGAGGCAGACACAGACACTCAATACCAGCACGCGACCGAAGTTCCGAGCGTCGCGCGCGGGCACAATGACCGAACATGGGTACCACACCGGCGTCGGCAGCGTAGCTTGTGGAGCGACCCCCTACGCTGCCCGGAAACCGAGCGCGCCTGCCTTCCTCTCTGACTCCACCGCGTGAGCGCTTCGCTGGTCCTGATTCTGGTGGTCGCGACCGCATACCTCGCGACGCATCTGCTCTACGAGTGGTTGGCCCGGCGCCTGCTGATCGTATCGGGCGCCGAGTATCTGGTGCTTGGTGTTCTACTCGGGCCGCAGGTCTCCGGCGTCATTTCTGTCGAAGCAGCGGAATCGTTCGGGCCAATCATCGTGCTCGGCATCGGGTGGATCGGGCTGACGGTCGGGATGCAGTTCTACCTGCCGCGATTGGTGCGCATTTCGGGACTCACGTTCCGTTTGGCGGTGATCGAGTCGTTGGTGACGCTGGCGGTCGTCACGGGTGTGCTCTGGTGGGCCCTGCCGGCGCTCGGACTCACGTCGCGATTCTGGGCGATCGTACCGGCGCTCGCGCTCGGTGCGATCGCAGTTGCATCGACGCCGGCCGGTCTGGACATTGCGCTGCGCGATCGCAAACGGCGCGAACCCGTGGTGAATCAGCTCGAGACGTCGCTCGGCGTGAATGCGTTTGTGGCCGTGGTGACGGCCGGATTGCTGTTCTCGTGGGTGCACCGCGCGCCCACGAGCGCCCTGCGACCACCGACACCCACTGAGTGGGCCGCGATCACGGTGGGAGTGGGTGTGCTGGGTGGAACGCTCTTTCATCTGTTTCTGGGTGAAGAGCGCAAGGTGGACCGGCTCGTCGTGTCACTTGGTGGCGCGATTATCCTGGCGAGCGGCGCGGCGGCGTACCTGAATGTTTCGCCGGTGCTGGCCACGTTGGTGGTCGGCATTGTGCTGGTGAATACCAGTCGCGGTCGCACGGAGTTGCGCACCGTGCTCGCGGAAGCCGAACGTCCCTTTTACTACGTGCTGCTGCTCTTGGCTGGGCTATCGTGGCGACCGAGTACGTCGTTCACCGTGGTGGCGGTGGTGGCGCTGTATCTCGTGACCCGAACGGTGTCCAAGGTCTACGCGACGCGCGCTACGACGGCGTGGAACAACGCCACACCACAACTCGGACGTGATTGGGGCAAGGCGTTGATCGGACAGGGGCGACTCACCGTGGCGCTGGCGTTGGATTACGCGCGGCGTCCCGAGTTGCCGATTGGTGATGTCGTCTTCACGGCCGCGCTGCTCAGTGTGTTGCTCACGGAGTTCGCGGCGGCTCGTTTGGTGCGTGCCGCGCTATTGCCCATCGTGGAGCCGCTGCGCGATCTGGCGCATCGCTTGCCTTGGGTGGATGCCGCCGAGCATACCGCCGAACATACGGCGGAGCATACGGCGGAAACGGCGATTCCAGCCTCGGCGGGTGCCGCATCGAGCGGCGTCTTTGTGCCGCCCGTGAATGAAGGGGCGAGTACGCTCTTTGGCCCGGATGTCGACGGCGGGCCGAAGGCAACGCCTGAGCAGAGTTCCACGGACGAACGTACGCCGGAAGCGAGTCGCTGATGCGTCGCGTCATTGTGTTGATCATGCTGTATCTGCTCATGCAGGCTGTGCTGCCGCTCGGCGAGGGCACGCCGGCAGCGCTTGTCTTGATGGCCTTCGGCTTCCTCATTCTCGGTGCCTACAGCGTCGGTGAGTTGGCCACCACGATCCGGCTCCCGAAGATCGTCGGCTATCTCGTGGCCGGTTTGGCGGTGGGGCCGGCCGCACTGAATTTCGTGTCGACGCCGGTGATGGAGCAGTTGGCGCCGGTCAGCCAGCTGGCCATTGCGTTGATCGCGTTTCTGGCGGGCGCTGAGCTGCAACTCAAAGAGGTGCTCGAGCGTGGAACGTTGCTGCTCAAGATCATGACCGCCGAGCTGGGCGTGTCGTTTTTGGGCATCGTAGTCACGTTGGTGTCGCTGCACAATTTCCTGCCGGTGCTGCAGGGCGCACCGCTGACCGAAGTGTTGGGGTTCTCGATCCTCTTCGCGTCGGTGGCCATCATTCACTCGCCGGCGGTGACGATGGCGCTGTTGAGTGAGAGTGGCGCGAAGGGTGTGGTGGCACGTACGACGCTGGGCGTGGTGTTGGTGGCCGACGTTGCGGTTGTGCTGACGTTTTCGGGAGCGCTGGCGCTCGTGCGCGTGCTCGTTCCGCCTGCGGGCGGCGGTGGGCTCGGCGTACTGGCGGTGATCTGGGAAATCGGCGGTGCCGTGCTGGTGGGTGCCGTACTGGGCGGCGTGGTGGCGCTCTATCTGCGATTCATCCGGCGCGAACTGTTCATCTTTGCCATTCTGGTGGCGTTCTTTGGCTCGGAGATTGCGCGGCTGCTGCATGTCGAGACGCTGCTCACGCTGTTGATGGCCGGTTTCGTCGCGGAGAACGCGGGTGGTGGTGGCGGCGAACCGCTGCGCCACGCGATGGAGCGCGCGGGCGAGCCGATTTTCGTGGTGTTTTTCGCCCTCGCGGGAGCGCAGATCGTGCCAAGCGCGGTGTTGCAGCTCTGGCCACTGGTGATCCCGCTGGTGCTGGTCCGCATCGCCGGTATCTGGGCGGGTACCAAGCTGGGCGCGAAGTGGGCGAATGCCGAACCCGAGGCGGCTCAGTACATGTGGATGGGTTTGATCAGCCAGGCGGGCGTGGCGATTGGCTTGGCAAGTGTGATGGCCAGTGTGTACCCCGAGCGCGGTGAGGAGCTCAAGACGCTGTTTCTGGCCACGTTGACGATAAACCAGACACTCGGGCCGATCATGTTCCGAATAGCCCTGCTGCGGTCGGGCGAAGCCACGCCGGAATCATTCCGCGGGGGCGGCAGGAAGTGAATGCAGGCGGATCGTCAGTCGCATCGACGATCCGCCTGCACCATCACGATTGTTTTCTGACGGGCTTGCGCGCCAGCAACAACCAGCCAATCAGGCCGGCGACCAACGAGCCGGCGAGAATACCGAGCTTGGCAGACTCTAGCTTGGCGCCTTCACCGAAGGCCAGCGCGGCGATGAAAAGCGCCATGGTGAAACCGATGCCGCCGAGCGCGCCCATACCGGCGATATGGCGCCAGTCGGCGCCGAAGGGCAGATCGGCGATACGGAAGCGCACGGCGAGCCACGAGAAGAGCAGGATGCCGAGCGGCTTGCCGATCACGAGGCCAAAGAAGACGCCGAGTACGGCCCGGTCGGTGAACGCGCCGGACATACCGGCGCCGCCGAACGCCACACCGGCGTTGGCGAGGGCGAAGATGGGCATGATAAAAAACGCGACGACGCCATGCAGTTTGTGTTCGAGGCGCAACAGCGGTGATTGCGCGCGCTTGGCCACGTCTTCGAGCGCGAAAATGGGCTCCTGGTGACGCTGCGTGGTGCTGAACTCTTCGGGATCGTTCGCGCAGGCCGCCTTGAACTTGTCGATTTCATGGCGGGCTTCGTCGACGAGCTCCTCGCCATCGATTCGCGTGCTGGCCGGAATGGTGAGTGCCAGGAGGACGCCGGCAATGGTGGCGTGCACCCCGCTCTTGAGGAACGCGATCCACAGCACGAGTCCGAGCAGAAAGTACGGGATGGACGAGCGCACACCGGCGACGTTGAGGCCGACGAGCAGCACCATGACGCTGGCCGCGACCAGCAACGCCACGGCTTGGATGGACGCGGTGTAGAAAAGCGCGATGACGAGCACGGCGCCGATGTCGTCGACGATGGCGAGGGCGGCCAGAAAGATCTTGAGGCTCGTGGGGACGCGTGAGCCCAGCAGCGCGGCGATCCCGAGGGCAAAGGCGATGTCCGTGGCCATGGGGACGCCCCAGCCACGAACGTCAGGCGTGCCGAACGTCAGGAGCACGAAGACCAGCGCCGGCACCACCATGCCGCCGAGTGCGGCCACCAACGGCAACGCGGCCTGGCGAACGGACGCCAGTTCGCCCACCAGGACTTCACGCTTGATTTCGAGTCCCACCACGAAGAAGAAGACGGCCATGAGACCATCGTTGATCCAGTGATGCAACGTTTCGGTGAGCCCGAACCCGGGTGCGCCGATCGTGACCGGTATGTCCCACAAGTGGTGATAGCTCGCTCCCCACGGTGAGTTGGCCCAGACCAGCGCCAGAATCGCGTTGAAGAGCAGCACGAGGCCACCGGACGCTTCGGCATGCGCAAAGCGCTGGAATGGGGCGAGGACGCGCTCCACGAGCGGTTCGGGCGATGAACCGTTCGGGGGTGACGACGTCGAGGTGTCTTGGAGCTGACCTCCCGGCGATTCCATCGCGGTCATGCGAAGAAAGGGCCGAGGGTGAAGTGCGGGTTCATGCGCAGCTGAAGGAAAGTCGGGGCAACAAAAAGGCACCACCCGTCACTAGACTCCGGGCGGGTCGCGGTCGATGCTTGCAATATGTGTCGACGGGTCCTCTGGATCGACCCTTGATCTTCTCGTGGCGACGCGTGACTGATCCCGCGTCTACGCTGTCGAATGATGGCTGCGGAGACGGAACGTGCGAGTCTCCACGCGGTACAGCGTGCAGGGGTAGTCGCCGCGAACATTTTCGGAGCGTTCTGTGATCAAGGGTCCCGTGCAAACTGATGTTCCTGAGTCAGCGGATCGGCGTGCAGCCGGTGCGGCGGGAGCGTCGCATGGGCCGGGGTACTGCGAGGTGTGGTGGCGCGTTGCGGCGATGGCCGGTGTGCTGGCGGCCTTCAGCGGCGGCCTCTGGTACGGGCAGCGCCTGGAGCAGTCTCGGCAGCCGTGGTTGCGCGAGCGCCTGTTATCCACGGCCCTCGATTCGGTGCGCGTGAACTTTTTGGATTCGCTGCCGGAAGGGGAACTCATGCGTCGAGCGGTGAGTGGCATGCTGCGCGAGTTGCACGACCCGTACGCGGCGCTGCTCGAAACGGCGGGGGTGAACAGCTACCGTGGGACGCTGCGCGGCGAGAGCCAGGGTCTGGGTCTGGTGCTGCGTCTGCGCGGGCCGTCGGTGCAAGTGCGGCGCGTGTTGGCAGGCTCGCCGGCCGCCCGGGCCGGCATCCGTCCGGGCGACATGGTGGTGTCGGTGGACGGACGCCGCGCCAGCGAGGCGTGGCACACGCCGCGGCCAGCCGCCGCCACGGCGAGCGCCGCTGGTGCATTATCAGATACGTTGCGCATCGAGCTGGTGCGTTTGACGAGTCGAGACACTGTGAGTGTTGGTATTGTGGCTTCTTCATGGCGTCCAGCTGCCGTGACTGAAGCTGTGATGGTTGCCGATGGCGTCGGCTACGTGACGCTGGCCAGTTGTGCCACCGGTTCCGCCGACGCGCTCGAGCAGGCCGTGGATCGGCTGGTCGACCGCGGAGCCCGGTCGCTCGTGCTGGATTTGCGGGGCAACATGGGTGGGCTCTACGACGAGGGCGTGAAGGCGGCGTCGCTATTCCTGTCGCGGGGAGACGTGGTCGCGTCGCTCGACCGCCGTAGCAGTACCGAACGGCAAGAGCAGACGGTGCGGCGGTCGCGCTGGCCGACCATGCCACTGGTCGTGCTGGTCGACGCGAGCACGGCCAGTTCAGCCGAACTCATCGCCGCCGCGCTGCGGGACCACGGGCGCGCCTTGCTCGTGGGCGACCACACGTACGGCAAAGGACTGGTGCAGCGCGTGGTGAACATCAACCCCGAGCTGTCGCTGCGATTGACCACGGCGAGGTGGCTTCCGCCATCCGGCGAGCCGCTGGTGCGACGCGAGGAAATCGGTGGTCGCGTCACGGGTGGCCTCACCCCCGATGTGCTGATCGCCACCGCGTCGCGCATCGACCCCTCGGCGGTGCCGGCGTCGCTTTCTCCATTGGCCGCACGTACGCTGAGTGAGACAGTCGACGCGATCGTGTCGCGCGCCATGCTCGACGGGTCGAGTCTGGCGCCGCTTCCGGTGCTCGAGCGTCGTTTGCGGGATTCGTTGAGCAGCGCGCTCGCCCGGCTCGACATGACGCCGGATCGGCGACTGAGTCTGCTGGGCGACGGCACGCGTGTGGCGATGCGACGGCTGCTCGAAATGACGCGCGGCGACGAGGCATTGTGGTCGTATGCCGCGTCCGACGATCCGGGACTGCGCGCCGCGCTCGATGTGGCCGCTCCGGGCCATGGCTTCGCGGCGGTGCTCGAGCCGGCGCCACTCGATGTGGAGTCCGGCGGCGGTGCGCAGGGCGACAGCGCCTCGCTCGCGCAGCTCGAAGCCTGGACGCGGGCGCGCTTTGTGGCCAGCGAGATGCGTCGCGATACGATGTTGGCCCACGCGACGGCGCTGTTACGACCCGCCGCGCGCATTGGCGGGTCGCTGCGTCGTTCGTCGTCCGATCCCGTGGTCGCGCTGCATTTCGGACCGGAGCCGTTTCAGCCCTCTCATGCGCTGGGTCACCGCGTGCTTCTCGCCGATCCGTCGGGTGCGGCCACGTCGTTTGACGCGACCGTTGTGGCTCGGCTCGCGTTTCGCGCGCCCACCACACCGGGCGCGGACCCCACTCGTCGGGACGGCTGGAGACATGGATGGGCGTATCTGGTGCAAATGCCGCCGAAGACCGCCGCCGCACACACTGCGGGCTTTATCGGCTGGCGTATTGTCGCTGCACCAATGGTGGCGTCGAAGCCCCCTCGTGTCACAAGAGAGCGAGGAGCGAACGGGTCTGCGCTCGAGCGCTAGGAATCCGGTGAGTCGCGTGCTGCACGCCGGCGTGTCACGCCGAGCCATGTTGCGTGGGGTGTCGCAGGCGGCGGCGTCTGGCGCCATGTTGCTCCTGTTGACAGTCGCGCCGCGCATCGTCGGCGCGCAGGAGCGCCGCGAATCCAGCGCCGCGCCGGCGACGGGCGAGCGGGTGTGGGGTGATTCCATCGCCCGCGCTCAGGTTGCGCAGGCGATTGAGCGTCGCGGCATCCAGCTCGCCGACAGTACGCTGGTTGACTATAGCGCCACCGCGCGTGGTTTTCTCGCCTTCCTCGCTCAGCTCGGCGAAGACTTTAGTGATCCGCCGCGCGTGGTGCAGAGTGAGGAGCTCGCGCTGCGCGTGTCGTGGTGGCAACCCGGCCGCAGTGCCCAACAACTCGTGGGACGACGCGATACCACGTTGCTGCCCGCGAACGTCGGCTATTACCGGGACCGCTACGGGGTGGTCCTTGACAATTTGCCCGACCGCATCAAACTCGGCGACGGGTTCGATGTCGCGGATGTCCCGCATCCGCTCGCGCCGGGAGCCGATTCCCTGTACGAGTATCAGCGCGGCGATTCGTTCTCGATGCGGCTGCCTGATCGTGAGATTCTGGTGGAAGAGGTCAACTTCCGTCCGCGCGACGTCAACGCGCCGCGCGCCGTAGGCAGCGTGTATCTCGACCGCGCCACGGCCGCCGTCGTGCGGCTGCAACTCACGTTCACGCGCGCCGCGATCCTTGATCGTCGCATCGAAACGCTGGTGATCACGCTGGAAAACAGTCTGGTGCGCGGGCGCTATTGGTTGCCGCGTCGCCAGGAAGTGGAAGTGGTGCGTCGCAGCACGTGGCTCGATGTTCCCGCCCGCGGCATCGTGCGCGGACATTGGGAAGTGTCGCAGTACGCCATCAACGAAGGGGTCGGCGTTTCCACGACGTTTTTGCCCACGTGGAGCAGTGTCTCGCGCGACTCGCTGAAGCGGTGGGCATTCGAGGGCGAAGTCGTGGACATGCTGCCTCCCGATATGCGAGTGGCGCGGGATGCCGATGTGCGTGATGCGCAGCAGCGCGCGGAAGCGGCGGTGCGCGCAGCCGCATTGGCTCGACCGATGACCTTCGCAGCGGCGGGGCGCGGGGTGTCCGATGTGATCCGTCATTCGCGCACCGAAGGGTTGGCGCTCGGGTTCGGTGTGGCGCATCGCTGGCCACAATCCATCACGCTCAGTGCGCGTGCGCGCTACGGGATCGATGATGGCGCGGTAAAGGGACGCATCAGCCTCGACAAACGACCACCGCTGGGCGGGGCGCCTGTGGTGGAGCTGTTCGGCGAGCGGCTCTACCGGGAACTCGGTGTGCCTGAGCGATCCGGCGTGGTCAACTCCGTCGCCTCGCTGTTCCTGGGCAGCGATTACACCACACCGGTGGATGTCCGCGCGGCTGGCCTCCAATGGCGACTGGGCGCTCTGCGGCGTTGGTCGCTGCGTGCGGCGTTCGAGACGGAATCGGCGCTGCAGGTGGCGGCGCGTCCAGTCTCCGGCACGTATGCTCCGGTACTCGACGCGTGGAGCACGAAAGGCGTGCGCGTCGATCTCGCGCGTATCGGACGCTTTGGCGCCCCGGAGGAGCGACGCGGCGCGTGGACGCTGCGCGCGATCGGCTCCGCCGCGAACGCCACCGACGACCGTGCGATCGGCTCCGCCGCGAACGCCACCGACGACCGTGGGCAGGCGGTGCGCGCGCAGGCGCTGCGCCTCGAAGGTGATATGCGCGTGGAATGGCCGTTGTCGCGGGGGCGGACGTTGATCGCCAGCGCCATCGGCGGCACCACGATGGGCCGCAATATTCCGCCGCAGTGGCTGCAGTTTGCCGGTGGCTCGTGGAGTGGACCGGGCTATGAATTTCACTCGCTTGTCGGACGTACGATGGCGTCCACTAGGCTGGAATGGCGCATGCCGGTGCCATTTCCGTCGGTGCCACTGGGCAAGTACGGCAAGTCGCCGGCGCGGGCACAACTCGCACCGTTCGTGCAGGCTGTGGTACTGCGTGGCGCCAGCGCGGATCGCAACGTCTCGCGGTTTGGGGACGGCGTCTATCCGACGGTTGGATTGGGTGCGCTGTTCTTCTATGATTTGCTGCGCGTCGACGTCTCGCGCGGACTAAACCGCGGCACGTGGCGTTTCGCGATCGATGTGGACCGCGCATTCTGGGGAGTGCTATGACGATCGGATCGGTGAACGACAAGCGCTACGACGCGCGCTATTTCGACAAGTGGTATCGGGATCCGGTGCATCGTGTGCGCACGCCAGCAGAGTTCAACCGGCAAGTGGACTTTGTACTGCACCTCGCCGAGTGGGTGCTCGAGCGTCCGGTCGCACGCGTGCTCGATGTGGGATGCGGTGAAGGGCAGTGGGGGATGGCACTTCGTCGTCGTCGCCCCAAGCTCACGTACGTGGGTGTGGATCCGAGTCGCTGGGCGGTCGCCAAGCACAGCGCTCGACGCGGCGTACGATTGGGCGGCATCACCGATCTCGACCGCGTGATTGAAGACGGCGCGCAGTTCGATCTCGTGTTGTGCGTGGGCATGCTCAACTATCTCGATGCGGCCACGTTGCGCACCGGACTACGCCAAGTGGCGCGGCGTACGGCGGGGCTCGCGTATCTCGAACTGTTCGCCAAAGGTGACGCGTACATCGGCGACACCGACTGGCCTTCTCCCAGACCGGCGGCCTGGTACAAATCAACGTTGCAGGCGGCCGGCTTCGTCCCCGTGGGCATGCAGTGTTACCTCACGCGTGCCGAGGCGGACCGGCTCTCCGCACTGGAGCGTGGGTAAGCGAAACCGCGCCTGCGGCTGCTCGTAGTGAATCATGACGGACATTCACTCGAGTAACGGAGACGTAATCATGGCATGGTTGGGATTGCTGCGCACCACAACAGTCGGCGCCCTCGTTTTGCTGTGCGGTGCGGCGGATGCGTCGGCACAGCGCAATGAGACACTCGTGGGCAATCGCCGCGGCACAGACTTCGGCGGGTTTGGTGGCCCGGTCGTCAAGCTGACAAGTATCGCTGGTCAGGATGTTGCCATGAGCGGCGGGCGCGGCGGGCTCATCATCAACCGACGACTTGTGATTGGTGGCGGCCGGTACGCGCTCGCGCGCAACAACATCCGCACCGGGTACACGTTCGACAACGGTGATGAGCCGACGCTCGAGTTCGGCTACGGCGGGCTCGAGTTTGAGTACATCACCCGCCCTTCGCGTCTCGTCCACGCCACGTTGTACACCCTCATCGGTCGCGGACGCGCCAGCCACACTTCGGAGCAGTCGCAGGGAGGCGCGGTGCTGCGTCAACGACTCGATTCGGATCTGTTTGTCATAGAGCCCGCGCTGACACTGGAACTCAATGTCACGAGGTGGTTCCGCACGGGCGTCGGAGCCGGATACCGTTTTGTTGACGGGAGTGACCTGCCGCAGGTAAACGATGCCGCATTGAGCGGTGGTGTTGCGACGCTCTCCTTCAAGTTCGGTTCGTTCTGAGGCGAGCGCCGTTCCTGGAATGTTGCGCGAGACGCCATGGTAGGCGGGCGGGCGCACGCGGTGGCATGTTGTACGCATGACTTCGCAATTCATTGAGCTACTGGCGACCGCACGCCGAGCGCATCCCTTTCCGCCACATCTGCGCGAGCGCGCCGAAGTACTGGCGCGCCGCTCGCTGCAACTGCTGTTTCCGCACTTCGGCTCCGAGCCGGAGTGCGAACCTGCATCCATCGCGCGTGAAGCGGCGCAGTTGGTTCGGCTGGCCCACGATACGGTGGCCATGGTGAGTGACGCCGCAAAAGCTGAGTCCGTCGCGACGGCGTATTGCGCCTCGCTCGAAGCCGTGCGAGCCGCGCTCGTGGCTGATGCCGAGGCGCTCGTCACGGGCGATCCTGCGGCGAGCAGCGTGGATGAAGTCATGCTCGCCTATCCCGGCTTTCTCGCCATCGCGGTGCATCGGCTCTCACACGAGCTGTATCGTGCGGAGGTGCCGCTGCTGCCACGACTGATCAGCGAATGGGCGCATCGCGAAACCGGCATCGACATTCACCCCGGCGCGCGAATCGGTCACGGGTTTGCCATCGATCACGGTACGGGTGTTGTGATCGGCGAGACGACGCATATCGGCGACAGGGTACGGGTGTATCAGGGAGTAACGCTGGGCGCGCTGGTGGTGCACAAGCGACTGGCACGGAGCAAGCGACATCCAACCATTGGCAACGACGTCGTGATCTACGCGAACGCGACCATCCTCGGCGGCGAGACGGTGGTTGGGGCCGGCAGCATCATTGGGGGAAACGTGTGGCTGACCCACAGCGTACCACCGCGGTCGCGGGTGCAGTTTGAGAGCACCGTGGATACGCGCGCCGAAGACGATGGCATCGAGTTTCATATCTGACCCACCCGGGCGGATTCACTTACCGGAGCAACACATGCGCGCGAACTCTATCCTTGAAACAATCGGTCGCACACCGCACGTGCGTCTGCAGCGCATGTTTGATTCGCGCGTGGAAGTATGGATGAAGCTTGAACGCGCGAATCCGGGCGGCAGCATCAAGGATCGCATCGCGTTGGCCATGATCGAGGACGCCGAAAAGACCGGTGCGCTGACACGTGGCGGTGTAATTGTTGAGCCGACATCGGGGAACACGGGCATCGGGCTGGCGATGGTGGCCGCCGTCAAGGGATACTCGCTGGTGTTGGTGATGCCGGAGTCGATGTCGGTGGAGCGTCGGCGCATCATGGCCGCCTACGGCGCCACGTTCGAGCTCACGCCACGCGAGCTGGGCATGAAGGGTGCGATTGCACGCGCGGCTGAGTTGGCGGCGTCGCTGCCCAACGCGTGGATGCCGCAGCAGTTCGACAATCCGGCGAATGTGCGTGTGCACGCTGAACGCACGTCCAAAGAAATTCTCGAGGATTTTCCGCTCGGTCTCGATTACATGATCACCGGCGTGGGCACCGGTGGACACATTTCCGGCTGCGGGGAGACGCTCAAGGCGGCGTGGCCCGGTTTTCAGGTGCTCGCGGTGGAGCCGGTGAAGTCACCGGTGATCAGCGGCGGGTCACCATCGCCACACAAGATTCAGGGCATCGGTGCAGGCTTCATTCCCACCAACCTGCACATGGCCGCGATCAACGGCACGGTGCAGGTGACCGAAGAAGACGCGATTCGCTTCGCGCAGCGTGCGGCGCGCGAAGAAGGGATCTTCATTGGTATCTCGTCGGGCGCGTCATTGGCGGCCGTCTCGCAAACATTGCCCGATTTGCCGGACGGTACCCGTGTGCTCACGTTCTGCTACGACACGGGTGAACGGTACCTGTCGATTGAGGGGCTGTTTCCTGTGTGAGCGTGAAGCCGCGCTCCGCGACGATGCGCGCACACGCTGAACGAATGTCGGCTCCACGACTGTTTCGGCGCCTGACCGAACCCGACCAGCCGTCGCTGGCTCGGCGCGTGCTCACGTGGCTGTACCTGTGCAACGGCGTGATCGGATTGCTGCTGCTGCTGTGGTTTGTCGCTGATGCGATGTGGTCGGCCGATACCGCACGCGGTCAGCCACTTGGCTACGCGCTGGTGCTGAGCGCGCTCGCACTGTGGTCGCTGAGCAACCTGTGGATTGGTGGACGACTGCGACGCGGCTCGCGGCGCGGTGTGATGGCCGGTGTGGTGTTGAATGTTGGGAGCTCGCTCGCCACGTTGCCGGCTCCGTCGGAGGCACCGGTGGCGGTGGGTGTGAGTGTGTTGATGACGATTGGCGTAGTGCTCGTGTGGCGCGAGCTGGCAACCGCATCGGCGGCGAACGGCGTGAATACCTGATTACGCGCGCTACGCGGTGAGCAGCCGCGACGCCACACTCCACAACGCGCGGGCACCCAGCGCAAGCGTGATCGCCACCACCAGCGCGCCCGCGAGATTGGCGCGAATGCCGTTGGTGGATTCACCGAGCAACCCGCGGTCGTTCATCACGAACACCAGGAATGCCGCGATGATGGGCAGCAGCAAACCATTGGCGGCCTGCGCGGCGAGAATCGCCGGCAATGGTTGCACACCGCTCAGCGCGATAGCCACGCCAATCACGAGAATGCTGCCCCACACCGCGCGTAGCCGAACGTCGCGCAGGTCACGGGGCCAGCCCATCGCGCCAGCCACGGCCCACGCGGCCGCCATGGGCGCGGTGATCGCCGACGTCATACCCGCCGCAAACAACCCAAGTGCGAACACGATGGTGGCCCAGCGTCCAAGGAGTGGCGAGAGTTGCGCCGCCATGCCACCGGCCGATTCAACCGTCGCCCCTTGTGCGCCGGCGGCCGCTGCGGTGATGACGATAGCCATGGACACGAGTCCGCCCAGCCCGATGGCGACGAACAGGTCGAGGCGTGCATCGCGCAATCGTTCGCGCGGTGTTCCCTCGGTGAACCGCTCCGCCGACGCGCTGGCATGAAGAAACAAGTTGTACGGCACGATGGTGGTACCCACGAGTCCGAGCGCGATGAGGGCGGAGCCTGACGGCAGTCGTGGTTGCAGCAGGTCGCCCAGAATCACCGACCATGACGGCGAGACCGCCAAGGCGGTGGCCACGAACAGCAGCGACATCCCGATGACCAGGCTCACCAGTACCCGTTCGATGACACGATAGCGACCGGTGAACAACAACAGCGCGGCCATCACGGCCACGGCCAGTGCCCACAGGCGCGTGCCACCCGCAAACGCAATGTCGAGTCCGAGCGCCGCGCCGAGCAAGTTGCCCGTCTGATACGCGGCGTTGCCGCCGCCAATCGCGAAGACGACGAGCGCCAGCACGCCCAAGCGCGCCACCGGCGACGACACCCGTCGGCGCAGGGCATCGCCGAGCCCGAGGCCGGTGATCGTCCCCAGCCGCGCGGCCATCTCCTGCAGCACCATGGTGCCCACCGTCGCGAACACCAGCGCCCAGAGCAGCGCGGTTCCGCTGCGCACGCCGGCGAGTGTACACGTGGTGACCGTGCCTGGACCAATGAACGCCGCAGCGACGAGAGCGCCCGGACCGATGCGAAAACGGCGCACGCGAATACGAAGTAAAAGAAAAAATCCCGCCTGCCCTTGCGAACGGCACGCGCGCGGCGAAGCTACGGTAGTATGTACACCGGCGCCAGCGCGGGATACAGGGTCACTGCATGGCGCGTCAGATTCCCGAATCACTACTCAACACATGCGCTACCTGACAACGATTGCTTTGCTCGCTGCGACCGTGCTGACGCCGCATCGTCTCCAGTCGCAGGCGGCGGCTGCGGGCGACACGATGCGCGCCGCCCTCGCGCAGTCCTATCTGCTCGTGGATCGCCTCATCTCGGCGCGCCCGCTCACCGATGAACAACGGTCCGTGGTGAATCGTGCATTCGATCGCACCACGTTTCAGTTTTTTGGGGGTCAGTTCGCAGCGGCGGTGTCCAGTCTCGACTCACTGGCGCGTGCCCTTGGTGCTGTCGACGCAGATCGGCCGGCGGCGCCGGCGGTGGGCGAGGCCCGTTACATTGGCGGTCGCGCTCCGTCGGTGGTGCAGCGCGAGTTGCTCGCCACGCTCGCGCTGGTCGACTCCACCGGTGCGCTGCAACAGGCGCATGCGTCGGCCGTCGCGCGCGCGGGACTGCTCACCGATGTCGCGTCGCGCACGCGCAGCATTGAGATGCTCGTGCAACCACGCGCGCACGCTGCAGCTGTCACGCGGGAGGTGGCCGAGCTGAAGGCGGGGCGCAATCCGTACGCAACGCGCAGCGGAGATTGGTGGCGCGTGTTTGCGCTCGACGCCAATCGCCGGCTGCCGGCGCGCGTCATCGTACCGCCGAGCGCCGTGTCGCGCGCGACGCCACCGCCGCTCATTATCGCGTTGCACGGCGCCGGCGGTGACGAAAACATGTTTGTCGATGCCTATGGTGCTGGAGTGATCACGCGCCTCGCCGATTCACTCGGCGCGATCGTCGTCTCGCCACTGGCCAATGGTTTTTCACCGGCGATGTTCGACACGGTGGTGGCGGTGATCGCGCGGGAATACACGATCGATCCAGCCCGACTCTACGTAGTAGGCCACTCCATGGGAGCGGGCATCACGGCCTCGCTGGCGAATGCACGCGGCGCTCGCATTGCTGCGGTGGCGTGTCTCGCTGGTGGTTCGCCGATTACGAGTGAGTCCGCGCCGCCGGCGCTCTTCATTGGCGGTGCGCTCGATCCGGTGATTCCGGCGGTGCGCGTGAAAGCGGCGGCCGATGCGACGCGCGCCGCCGGCCGCCGTGCGGAGTACCGCGAGTTTGCGTCGGAGGGGCACACGTTGATTGTGGGGAGAGTTTTGCCGGACGCCATCGCGTGGTTGTTCACGCACACCCGATAAATCGGAGCGCGCGCCGCGTCACGCACACGCTGCGCGCGCAAACCCCGTCGCACCGGCGCGTCAGAGTGAATCGAGCAAGTCGTCGATAGCGCGTTTGTCGGCGTCGCGCAGCGCATCACCGCCGCCGAGAATCTTCTGCAACACGTCGACCGCTTCGGCGGCGAGATCGTCGGGGTGTTGGCGATCTTTCGCGAAGCGCACGATGTGGCCGAGCAGGATCGTTTCGTAGGGATGCGCGGGCCCGCTGTCGTCGTCGGCGTCCGCTGAGCCTTCGTAGCTCGGCACGCTGGCCTTCCACGGCTCGTGCTCGTGGGCCGCTTCGTCAAGCGCGTCGCGCGGCACCAGCGCGAAGAGTCGGCACTGCAAGCCCGGCGATTCTTCGTACGCAAAGAGCCCGATCGGAATCGGTTCTTCGAACAGGCGCAGGGCAACGAGGCGGTCGATCGCTTCCGGCGGCATGGCGCACCGCGCCACCAGCCGACCGTCGATGTACGCGGCGAGCGCACTCGATTCCGGCGCGCGCGGATCTTCGAGCCGGGAGACGGACAGGCGAATCGGTTCGCGCGTCGTCACGAAGACGGCCGGGCGCGATTCGTTGTCGTCGTCGTTATTCGTGAAATCGAGCGGATCGTCAGCCATGAACGCGGAGAAGGTGGCGCCGAGGAGCTTCGGAGAGCGGAGGCGTATGATGCAGGTTAGACACCGGACGCGACCACGGAAAGGCCGCGCGAATCAGTGTAACGCTCGACGTGGCGCGTCAGGTCCGTTGCCCGGGCACGTCGCCCGGTTCGGTGCGCTCCAGCACTCCACCGAGGACGACCCAGAGCGGGACGAGTTCGGCGAGCACCACCAGCAGCGCCACGAGTGCCGCCAGCGGGACACTCCAGGCTCCCAGCCAGACGCGGCCAATGTACCACGTCGCCGCCGCGAGGAGGATCGGGAAGACAAAGGCCACCGCGCCCATGACGAGCGTCATACCGAAGGTGAGCATCGTCTGGCCCATCACCTCAAAGCCGCGGCGGTCGGTTCCCAGTTGCACCCAGGCCGGATACAGGAGGGCCAGCCCGTTCTGCACGGTGAACGTGAGCAGGTTGACGCACACAATCACGAGCGGCACGGCCAGCGCAACCGCCAACGGCGCACCGAGGAAGTCGGCAGCAGCTGAGCGAGATTCGGCGGTGAGCAGGGCCATGAGCGCGGGCACGAGCAGGAACACGAGAATGCTGATTGAGTGCAGCAAAACCACGCCCAGAATCTCGGCGGTGACGATAGACCGTCCGCTCAGCGGGAGCGTGCGAATCGTGCCGAGATCGCGCAGGTCGAGTCGCAGGTCGTAGCGCGTCCAGACCGGTCCGATCAGGAGCAGCATGAACCCCCAGATCGACGTCATGGCGATTATCGCTTCCACGTCGACGCCCAGCGCAATCTGAAAGACGGCGAGCGTGGCGGCGAAGAACACAAAGATGGTGATATTCTGCTTGACCCACCCGCCGCCACGAATTGCAGCGGCGATGTTTTTCCACGCTATGGTGACTGCAGGGTGTCCCCATGATGGCATAGGAAATATGCGCGCCACGCCTCCTCGTTTGGAGCGCTTGGTGTTGAGCTGCGTGCCTTTCATTGCCGCAAGCACCTTGGCGCGTTCCTGCGAGGCTTCGAGTGCAGCTTCTTCGAACGCCGCGTCGGTGCGCACTACCCAGACAAAGTGCAGGGCCAGCACCAGCAGCGCGGGACCCAACGCGAGCAGCCAGGAGGCACTCGACAGCGCAAACACCGGTGCGACCAGCGCCTGCACGGGCGCGAGCACGATCAGCGCCACCGGCCGTCCCAGCGCGCTGTGCACCACGTCGAAGGCGGCGGTGGGGCCGAGTGCCCAAGCGGTCGTGATCTCCGGA
>JBBRDP010000053.1:0-18173 GCA_038203795.1 Gemmatimonadales bacterium | reverse complement strand
GGCATTACTGCTGATACGCGCGCGTTGCCGGCTGTCGATGCCACCGATAACGCGAGCACGAGTGAGCGTGCCGCGCAAACCGATGGATTCCGGGCACATGATGTCGAAGCGGCAGCGCTCGAAGCGGGTATTTCACAGCGGTATGTAGCGTTGGCGATGGCCGAGCTCAAGAGTTCGCCGATGTCGCTTCAGCAGACGTCCACCGTGCCCGCGTGGCAAGATCGCGTGGCCACCCGACTGCTCGGCACCTCACAGCGTTCGCTGGCGGTATCGCGCCCGTTCCGTTTTGCGCCACGTGTCGTGCTGGCTGCGCTCGGACGGACGCTGCAAGCGCAGCCGTATGGACTCGAGCTACAGGACACCGTTGGCGGTCATCCACTCGACGGCGGCGTACTCGTGTTGAAGATCCCCGACATAATGGGCACCGACTATCGCTGGATGTGGACGCGATACGGGCTGTATGCCCCCGAAGTCCGCATCACCATGGCCACGCTGCCCGGCGATCCGCGGGGCTGCGAAGTCACCATGCATCTCGATCTGCGCCGAGGGCTGACGGCCAATATCGCCGGATACGGCATCGGGATCGGAGGCAGCGCGGCGGTGAGCGGCGGTATCGCGACGGCCATCGGCGCCAAAGCCTTTGTGTTGGCCGGCGCCGCGCTCGCCGCGCCGGTGCTCGGCACGGCGATGGTGGTTGGTCTCGGTGCGTACGCGGCGTCAGGCGCGCTGTATCGGTGGGAGATTCGAAAGACGACCGCTGAGCTCGAGCGCGCGCTGGTGGCCGTGGACGCGTCGATGCGCGCGCATGACATTTTCGGCGAGTCGCCGCCCACCGGGCGCGTACCGCCGGCGCCCCAGATGCTCCCACTCGGCGACGGCGTGTTTGTGCCGCTGGAATAGTCGGGCAAAGGCATCACGCACCAACGCGCGCGTCGAGCACCTCACGCACCTTGCGTGCAAGCCCGTCCCGTGTGAACGGCTTCTCGAGAAACGCCGTGCGATCCTGCTGGATCCCCCGACGCAGCACCTCGTCGTCCGGATAGCCGGACATGAACAGCACCCGTGTGAGCGGACGGCTCTCGCGCAAGTTGTCGGCCAAGGCGCGCCCTCCCATCTCCACCATGACGACATCGGTAAGCAGCAGGTGAATGTGTCCGGTGTGGTCGGCGGCCATCTGCAGCGCCTCGCGTCCGTCGCCGGCATCGAGCACGCGATAGCCGTGATCACGGAGCGCATGCGCGGCCAGCGCCCGCACCGACGCCTCGTCTTCCACCAACAACACCGTCTCGGTGCCGGAAAGGGACCCGCTCAGTTCGGCCGACCCGTCGCGCGCGACAGGCGCCGTCGCCGGTAAAAAGATGCTGAACTCCGAGCCGCGGTTCAGCTCACTGTTCGCGATGATGTACCCCTCGCTTTGGCGGACCGCCCCGTAGACCATCGACAACCCCAACCCGGTTCCCTGTCCGACGCCCTTGGTGGTGAAGAACGGTTCAAAGATGCGCGCCGCTGTGCCGGCATCCATGCCGACTCCTGTGTCCGTCACCGTGAGGACGATGTACGGTCCGGTGCGCATTTCCCGACGCGTCGCGTGATAGAGATCGCTCACGTCGTTGTGCGCCGACCGGTAGTCGTCGTCAACGTTCACACTGGCCATCCGGACGGCCAGTGTCCCGCCTTGCGGCATCGCGTCCCGTGCGTTCAACGCCAGGTTCATCAGCACTTGTTCGAGTTGCGCCGAGTCGGCTCTCACAAAGGCCGTCGGCTCCGGGCAGTCCACTCGCAGATCGATGTCTTCGCCGATGAGCCGTCGCAGCATCGTGGCGGATTCCGTAACCAACAGGTTCAGGTCGAGCGCCTGCATCGTCATGACCTGTCGGCGGCTGAACGCCAGCAGTTGGCGCGTCAGCACAGCGGCTCGGGCCCCGGCCTTCCCGATTTCACGCGCGGCGTCCCGAAGGGGACCCTGCTCCGACAGCGACGACCCGAGCACGTCACTGTAGCCATTGATCACGGTGAGCAGGTTGTTGAAGTCATGCGCCACGCCGCCGGCGAGTCGCCCGACGACCTCCATGCGCCGGGCCTGTTGCAGCTCGCGCTCAAGTCGTTTGGGTTCCGAGAGGTCGACCTGGACTCCAATGAAGTGCATCAGCCGACCGTGCGTGTCGCGCACGGGCGTGATCGACAACGCGTTCCAGAACGATTCGCCGCTGCGCGTGTAGTTGAGAATCTCGACCGAACACGACGCGCCGTCCTTGACCGCCTCGCGAATGGTGCGCACGGTGGCCGGATCGGTGTCCGGTCCCTGCAGAAAACGGCAGTTCCGGCCGATCGCCTCTGTCGCGCTGTACCCCGTCAACTTCTCGAAGGCCGGATTGACGTGAATGATCGGGTTGTCCGGCTGATGTGGGTCGGAAATAATGATGCCGTGCGCCACCACGCGGATCGCGCGTTCACGCAGCCACGACTCCACTTCGACCGCGCGCCGCGCCGTAATGTCGAGCAGGCTGACGCGCAGCGCCGTGCCCGCTTCATTGGCGACCCCCCGGAAATGTACAGAGCGTGGTGTCGGCAGGGCGATCGCCAACGCGAGATCGCAGTCAACGCATAGGTGCTCGCCGAAGGCCGACTCCACGCACTCCAGGAGCAGGTGACGATCGGCTGGGGCCACGTAGTGAATGAACATGCTCCCTAACAATGCGGAACGATCGGTGCGCAGCAGCGTCGCAGCGGTGAGGTTGGCCTCGGTGATCTGGCCGTCATGCGAAAGCGTGAGATATCCCGTGGGTGCAAAATCGTAAAGATCGGCGTAGCGCGCGCGTTCGACTTCGACTACCGCTCGTGCTGACTGCAGTTCTTCGTTCTGCATCGCCAACTCAATCTGATGCACCTGCAACTCGTGCACGAGTCGATGCAGGTCCCCGGCGCCCATGCTATCCTGACGCGCCTGCGCCGCATCGGCGAGTGCCCGTTCGGCACGATCCCGAAGCGCACCGGCGCCCAGCTCGGCGGATGTCTCGTCAATGCTCATGCGGCACCGTTTGAAGGAGTGTCCGCACTCGCGGACGCCGATTGCTCCGCGAGTCGACCCTCGAGCGACGCCTGCGCCTGACGCAGTGCCCCTTCCAGCGATTTGGCTTTGGTGACATCACTGAACGTGATCACCACCCCATCAATGCGCTCGTCGTACGACAGATACGGCAGAATGCGCACCGCAAACCAGCGCCCGTCTGCAGCGGCGACCTCCTTTTCCACCATCATCAGCGTGCGCATCACGCGGCGCGCAGACTCCGCCATGTCCGGAAACTCAAGCGCCGACACGATGTCCGTGATCGGGCGTCCGACATCCCCTGGAATCAGATTACTGATGGTCTCCATTGGCGTTGTGAAGCGCCGCACCCGTAGTGCCTTGTCAAGAAACAGTGTGGCAATGTTGGTGCTGTTGAGCAGGTTGGCCATGTCGGTGCTGGAGAGCGCCAGTTCATCGAGCTTGGTCTGCAGCTCCTGATTGACTGTTTGCAGTTCTTCGTTCATGGACTGCATCTCTTCCTTGGACGTGGTGAGCTCTTCGTTGGTGCTCTGCAACTCTTCGTTGGTTGATTGCAACTCCTCGTTTGTCGACCGAAGTTCTTCCTGCGAAAGCTGCATTTCCTCGCGTGCGGTCAGCAGCGACAGACGCGACTGTTCCAGGTCACGTACCAACTCCGACTGGAGCGCCTCGCCGCTGGCAGCGCGCGCGCCACGGCCGCCCGGTCCCGCGGGCAGCGGCGTCGGCAGGTCGTGGAAGACAATGAGCGCGGACTGCGCACCCGTCGTGCTATCCCTGATCGGTTCGATCGTGACGCGTACATGCCGAGCCGACGCGCCTTCCCCAATGGTAACGTGCGATAATGTGACGCTCTCATGCGCGCGAAGCGCCCGCCAGAATCCCTCGCTCAACGACTGATCTAACCCGGGACGCGCCATCGCGAACACGTTCAGATTCGCCTTTCCCGCCGCCGGCTCCAGATACCCGCCCGTCTTTCCACTCACGTACAGAATGTCGCCCTGCTCGCCAACGAGCACCGCAGCGGGTGTGTAGTGGGAGAGTAGCAGTCGCTCTGTTGACGCCTGCAGGCTCTGCACGGGCGTGTGGGTGTTCACGACGCCTGTGGACAGCGGCGTGACGGCCGGACGTCCGAACACCGCCGGCATGGGCCGCGCCGACGCACCCTCCGCATCCTCGATACGCCGAAACAGCCGCGTCTTCTCGGAAACGGACATGAACAGTTCGGTCGCGCTACCGATGGTCTCGGCGCTGCCCAACAGCAACACACCGCGCTCACGCAGGCTGTAGTGGAACATCGGGATCACCTTCCGCTGCAACTCCGGCGTCAAGTAAATGAGCAAGTTGCGGCAGCTGATCAGGTCAAGTTTGGTGAACGGCGGATCCATCACCATGTTTTGCGCGGCAAACACCACCATCTGGCGCACTTCTTTGACCACGCAATAGCCGCGCTCGCTCTTCACGAAGTAGCGCTCGAGCAGCGCCGGCGCGACATCGGCCGCGATGTTGAGCGGAAACAGACCTGCCCGCGCTCTGGCAATCGCGTCGGGGTCGAGATCGGTCGCGAAGATCTGCACGAGGAGCGGGTTTGCCGTACCTGCGGCGCCGTGCGCCTCCCTGAACGCGATCGCCAGCGAGTAAGCCTCTTCACCCGTGGAGCACGCCGTTACCCAGGCACGCACTGATTCGCCCGCAGCCTTCGAGGCCAGCATCTCCGGAAGAATTTCCGTTCGCAGCTGCTCCCACACTTCGGGGTCGCGGAAGAAACTGGTCACGCCGATGAGCAGCTCCCGAAAAAGCAGCTCACCCTCGGCGGGATTCTCGCGCACATAGCGCACGTAGTCGCCGATGGCCGAGAGGTGGTGCAACCCCATGCGGCGCTGCACCCGGCGCGACAGCGTACTCAACTTATATTGCGAGAAATCATGCCGCGTCTGCGTGCGGAGCAGGAGCACGACCTTGTCGAGCGCGATACGCTCGGAGTCGGTGAGCTCCCGCTGATCACCTTTGCCTTTTGAGATCAGCGAACTGTGTTTCAGATACTCCACGATCTGCCCGAACAGACTGTCCGACGGGGCGATGATGTCGGCGAGTTCATGATCAATCGCGCTCCGCGGCATCGAATCGAACTTGGCCGACTCGGGTGCCTGCACGAAAACTGCCCCCGCCTGCGCCTTGACCGCTCGCAGCCCCAGCGTGCCGTCAGAGCCCATGCCGGAGAGCACCACCCCGATGCTCGCGGCACCACGATCGTCCGCCAACGAGCGGAAAAACAGGTCGATGGGCAGTCGCAAGCCGCGCGGTTCTGATGGCTCCGTCAGGTGCAGCACACCGTGGAGCAGCTGCAGATCAGTGCCGGGCGGAATCACGTACACGTGATTCGGCTCAACGCGCATGCCATCCGTGATTTGCACCACGGATAGCGGGGTGCATCGCTGCAGCAGCTCCACGAGCATGCCGGGCTGGGTAGGGTCAAGATGCTGCACCACCACAAACGCCCAGCCGCAGTCGGCGGGCACCGGCTTGAAGAACAATTCAAGTGACTCGAGCCCACCAGCCGACGCGCCAATGCCAACCACCGGAAACGATTCGTCGTATGCCCCGGACACAGCCGTCGACGTGTCGGTAGGATTGGGCTCGGACGCGGCGGCAGTCATTGCTCTGTTCTCCATGCGTAGACGAGCGCACGCGTTCGCGAGACCTGCGGCAAGAAGACGCGGCCAACCATGCGTCGGACTTCCGGTGCGTTGTTTCCGGGCGTCACCTCCCGGAATGCCATTTGAATCATAGCGTGCAGAGACCGAATACGCGAACCGGCGGGGGGCACAACCATGACCCCTGTCATGGGACGCTGTGCCAGACATGCACCTCGTGGCGTCGCCCGTCGTCGAGCAATGGAATGTCATCGCCCGTCAGTTCCGTAGCATCCAGCGTGATGCGGGATGCACCGCGTGTCGCCCCACCGGCGTTGTGCACCGTGATGTCGTAGTGACTGTTTCCGAACCGGTACTCGATGCGGTACTCGGCCCAGGACGCCGGCGCACGCGGAGCAATGCGCAGTGTATCGCCGCGCCGCTCCAATCCCAGAATGCCCTCCAGCCCCACACGATACATCCAGCTCGCTGAACCGGTGTACCACGTCCAACCGCCGCGCCCTACCTGCCCCTCTGCCGTGTACACATCAGCCGCGACCACATATGGCTCCACTTTGTACGTCGCGACGTCCTCCGCCGTTTCGCTGTGCAACAACGGATTGATCATCTGAAACAGTGCGAAGGCGCGTTCACCCTCACCACGCAACGCGGTGGCCAACACTGCCCAGAGCACCGCGTGCGTATACTGCGCGCCGTTTTCCCGCACACCAGGCAGGTAGCCCTTGATGTATCCGGGATCCTGTGTGGTGGCGTTGAAAGGCGGTGTCAGCAGCACAATCAAACCATCGTCGGAGCGCACGAGCTGTTCCTCGAGCGAGTGCATCGCGATGGTCTGTCTCACCGGATCGCCGGCACCGGACAACACACTCCAGCTCTGCGCAATTGAATCGATGCGACATTCATCGTTCTTGACGGAACCGAGTGGTGTCCCGTCGTCGAAATACGCGCGCCGATACCAGGCGCCATCCCAGCCGTGGGCCTCAACGGCCACGGCGTACGCCGCGGCTTGATCGCGCAACCCGTTCGCGACGTCAGTATCGCCCCGCGCATCGGCCTGCTCCGCGAACGCACGCAATGTCGTGATCAGAAACCACGCCAACCACACGCTCTCGCCGCGCCCATCCACACCCACCCGGTTCATCCCATCATTCCAGTCGCCGCCGCCAATCAGCGGCAACCCGTGCACACCCGTCGTGCACGCCCGACTCAGGGCGCGCAGGCAATGCTCGTACACACTGCCGTGTTCATCCGTCACCATTGGCAAGTCGTACACTTCATGCTCATCGGGTGCCAGCGTACGCATCGAAAGAAACGGCACGTACTCATCGAGCACCGACGCATCGCCGGTGGTGCGCACGTAGTGGTCCACCACGTGGGGTAACCAGACCAGATCATCGGAGAATCGCGTGCGCACACCGCGTCCGGTATGTGGATGCCACCAGTGCTGCACATCGCCCTCCAGGAACTGTCGGGCAGCCGCGCGCAGAATGTGCGCCCGTGCCAACGGGGCATCGGCGTGCAGGAACGCCATGACGTCCTGCAACTGATCCCGGAATCCGTACGCACCGCTGCTTTGGTAGAGCGCCGAGCGCCCCCACATGCGACAACTCAGCGCCTGATACAGCGACCAACGGTTGATCATCGCATCGAATGTCGGCTCGGGGGTGTGCACACGCACAGCGCTCAGCCGGTGCTCCCAGGCCTGCACCGATTCACCCACAGCAGCGCGCGCATTGCCGACCGCTTGATAGCGTGCGAGGCATTCCCGCGCGTCTGCTTCTGATCGGGCGCCCCCGAGCAGCGTGACGATATCGCGGGTCTCGCCGGGCGCGAGTTCAATCACACATCGAAGGGCCGCACACGGATCTATACCCACGCCCGTGATGCCACTGAGCACCATCCCGGGCAACAGCGCGGCGGGCTGTGTCGTATTGCCGTTGCGCCCGAGAAAGGTGCGTCGGCTGCCCGTGTGTTCAGTCACGGGTTCGGAGATGGCATGAAACGACGTCCAGCCGGCGAAGTGCGCATCGAACGAGTTCTGTGCCAGCAGGGCACCACGTTCGCGGTCGAACCAGGTACGCACCTGATGTTGCGCGTGCTCTCGCATCGCGCCCAGCACCCACTCCACGTAGGTGGTGACGGTCACGCGTCGTGTTTCACTAGTGGTGTTGGTCAGCCGTAGCAGTCCGATCCGGGTGGCCGAGTCTTCCGCCATACCTACGGCGTAGGTCGTGTCGATACCGTGCCGGATGTGGGCGAACGATGTTTGACCTGCAGTGTGTTTAACCGTGTACTGCGTGGCCGTACGGATCGGGGCCGGCGTCGCACACCAGGTGTCGCCGGTGAGCTCATCATGCAAATACACCACATCACTGACCGGATCGCTCACCGGATCGTTATGCCACGGCGTGAGGCGCCAGAAGTAGCTGTTCTCGGCCCATACAAATCCGCCGCCGCGTTCGGTGATCACGAAACCGCCCAGCGGGTTGGCAATCACGTTGGACCAGGGCGCGGGCGGCAGCGCATCACCACGGACCTGTAGTTCGTAGTCGTTGTTTTCGGTGAGCGTTCCGATGCCGTTCGGATAGTGTGCCGACAGCGGTTCAATTGCACCAACGCCTCGCGGCGTGACACGCCGTTCAACACGTGTCGAACGGATACGTGATGCGGGCGCGCGCAGTTCGGGCACAGTTGGCGTCGTGTTGGCGATCGCGGCGCTGAGGATTCGTCCGAGCGCACGTCCGTCGCACGGTACGTGCAGACGCGCCGTGGTGCGCAGCATCAACTCCGCATCGGCGATGAGCAGGTCGCGCCGCCGCACGAACACACCGCCGGCGCGATCGAGCGTGCCGGCATCATTTACCGCGTGCACGGCAGCCGAGATGCGATCGCCGAGATCCTGCAAGTATGTTGGCGAGTGTTCGTCGAGGACGACGAGATCGACCGTCAGTCCGCGGCGGCGCCAGAACCGATGCGCGGCCAACAGTGATCGCAGCGTGGTGAGCCCGTCTGCATCGCCGATGGTGGCCAGCAGGATCGGTACGTCGCCGGACACGCCGAAGCCCCAGAGCAGTGATTGCGAGCCACGATTGCGTCGCATCTCCAGTTGTGGCGCACGCAGCGCCGGATGGCCGTACATCACATGACCAGCCAGTTCCTGAAAGACGGCCGCGTCGGCCGGTGTGATGCCGAGTTCGCGAAGCTCCACCTGACTCGACGTCCACGCCAGGTCAAACGCACGCTGCGCCGCATACGGATCGCGATACCGGTCGGCAAGTGCAAACGCGCGTTCGCGCGTCGTCGCCACCAGCGTGGTGAACGCGACGGAGACGGACTGTCCGGGCGCCACGATGACGCGTGTACGTATTGCAAATACCGGATCGAGCACCGCGCCCGTGGCGCCGGAGAGCGAACCGTCGCGCTCCAGGGCCACAGGATCGCGTGTTGAGCGACCGCGGCCGAGAAAGCGCGCGCGATCGGTTTCGCACGTCACCATTCCAGATCGGTCTTTGCCCCAATCCACCAGATGCACGAACCACGGCGATTCTTCAGTCGCGGAGCGCGGACGCCGCGTCGCCGTGATCGCGTTGCACCACGAATGCCAGGCGGTCTCCACGAACAGGTTGCCGAACGCCGGATGCGCCCGATCAGCGTCGGCCGGTGCGAGGACGATCTCACCGTAGCTGGTCAACTCGAACTCACGACTGCTCCGACCGGTATTGGTAATCGTGACCCGCCGCACTTCCGCCGAGTCTTCGGGCACCACGGCGATTTGTGTACGCGTGTGGATCTCGCCGTCAACGCGCTCGAACGTCACCTGTTCCGTGCCAAGGGCGGCGCGATACGAGTCGGCCAGCGCGCACACGGGCTGATGCGCCGATGACCATACGCGTCCCGAACTGATGTCTTTGATGTAGCAGAACTGTCCGGTCGCGTCGCGCGTGCCGTCGGCCTTCCAGCGATTCACCGCCAAGGCATCATATCGGCTGTAGCCGGCGCCGGCATTCGTGAGCATCACCGTATAGGGTTGATGTCCAAGAAACGCCACGTGCGGTGTTGGCGTATCTGCGGTGTCAAATTCGCGCACCACGGGACGCTCGGGATCGACCTCTGGCAGGCCATCATCGGCCTGCGCTCCACGCGGCGATTGCAGCACGACCTGCCGCGGCACGCGTTCATGCAGCAGGAGCTCAGCCGATCGCACCAACGGATCCTCGTGGAAACGGCGCTGCCAGATGTTGCCCGTCAGACTGTTCGTGAATGCCACCAGACTCATGCCGACGTGATGCGCCATGTAGGTATTCACCAGCGCGAAGCGTCGGCCAGCGTCGGGACGCGTGTAGTCGATGGCATCGCGAAAGCCGTAGCGTCCCAAGGCGTCGAGTGTTTCGAGCCTGGTCATGTTCGATAACGCGGACGCGGGATCCACCATCGTCGCCAGCGCGGACGAGTATGGTGCGATGACCAGCTCGCGACCGAGCCCCCGCTTGAGCGCCAGATCCGGCACACCGAACGACCGATACTGATACGTGGCGTGTCGGTCGCGCACATTGTACGCGCTTTCGCTGATGCCCCACGGCACACCGCGCAACGCGCCATCGGCCATGTGCCGACTGACCACACCGGCCTGCGCCTGCGCCAGCAGCGTGGTAGGCGGCGAGTACATCACCAGCACCGGCATGAGATACTCGAACATGCTGCCGCTCCACGACACGAGGGCCGGCGCGCCCGACGCGTACGAAAGAGTGCGGCCCAGCCGAAACCAGTGATCGGCTGGTACATCATTCTTGGCAATGGCCAGAAAACTCGCCAGCCGTGCTTCTGATGCGAGCAGATCATAGAACGACGCATCGAGTGCACCCGTCTGGTACTGCAGCCCGATCGAAAGCAGCTCCCGCTGCTGATCAAACAACATGCTGAAGTCCATCGCGAGCGCATCCTGATACGCCCAGTCAGCCAGCGCGAGCAAACGCCGACGCAGCGCGTCGTCCGTGTCGGGAGCATCGACACATGCCAAACATGCTTGTCGCAGCGCAATCAGGTGGCCCGCGAGGTTTCCGCTGTCAACGGTGGACACATAGGCTGGTTCGAGCACCGACAAGTCGCGCAGATCGTACCAGTTGAAGTAGTGTCCATGCATGCGCCGCAGTTGTTGCATGGTCGCTGCAGCACGTTCGATACGCTCGACCATGTCCGGGAGCGTGATGAAGCCAAGATCGTGCGCGCTGACCGTGGACAGCAGTTGCAGTCCGATATTGGTGGGTGAGGTACGCATCGCCACCACGGGCTCCGGTGTTTCCTGATAGTTGTCCGGCGCCAGCCATTGCGTCTCAGCGGTGACAAACGTATCGAAGAAGTGCCAGTGCAGGCGCGCGTATCGCATCGACTGCTCAACCTGCGCGGGTGACAGGTGATGCGTCTGCGGAGTGCGCGGTGTACTGAGGCCGTGGGCCAGCGCGGGCGAAAGCAACCAAAGCAGTAGGATTGGCACAAGGCAGAGCGCGAGCGTCAGTGGCGATGCCGACAACGCGCCCGCATCAGATGTGCCCGTGCGCAGCGCAATCGTCACGCCGAGGACCGCCGTCCCGGCGACGGCCGGCCACATCGCGATCCACGTAGAGAGTGGCGACGCGGACGCGGTGCGTTCACTCTGCAATGCCGTCTGCCACTCGAGCATGTGGCGATGCGACACCGTGAGCCGCCACAACGCGCGCACGACGGCATCCACCGAGATCCATGCCTGATGCGGAAGAAACGTGATGGCGAGCGCGACTTGCTGCGCACTTGTGCGGATATCCACGCCAACCGCGCCATAGTAGGCGCGCCATGAGCGGGACAGCGGAGGGCGGACCATCGCGAGCAACGCCGTGACAATCCACGGGGCCGCGATGATCGACAGTCCCAACAGCGTCCAACGCACCACGGGTACCGGAAGCAGCAACCATCCGGCGACGAGAAACACAAGCTGTGACAGCTCCACGATACTGCGCCGGAGATTGTCGAGGATCTTCCATCGGGAGAGCAGCGCCAGCCGATTTTGCTCCGGCCCGTCGGGCCCCGGTACCGTTCCCGTCAGCCAGGGAATGAGCTGCCAGTCTCCGCGAATCCAACGATGCTTGCGCCGCGAAAACGTGAGATAGCGGGTGGGATAGTCATCGTACACGATGACATCGGTCACGAGGCCGGCGCGTGCGTAGTTACCCTCGATCAGATCGTGCGACAGCAGCATGTTTTCCGGGAATCGGCCATGCGTCGCTCGCTCGAACACGGCCACGTCGTAGATCCCTTTGCCGGTGAAGCTGCCCTCGCCAAACAGATCCTGATACACATCCGACACGGCCGTGGTGTACGGGTCAACCCCGGGATGGCCGGAGTAGATCGACGAGAACGCCGACTGATGCGCGCTCGGCAGAGAGACACCGACTCGGGGTTGAAGAATGCCATGCCCACGCACCACGCGGCCGCGCGCTGATTCGTACACGGCCCGATTGAGCGGATGCGCGATTGCCCCGATCAAGGTGGGTGCGGCGTCAGGCGGCAGCATCGTGTCGGCGTCGAGCGTAATGACATACCGCACGCCGCGCAGCACGGCTGGCTCTCCAATGACCACCGAAAAGCCGTCGCGTTCGCCACTCAGAACAAAGCGGTTGAACTCGCCGAGTTTCCCGCGTTTGCGCTCCCATCCCATCCACACGTCCTCCGCCGCATTCCAGAGGCGCGGACGGTGAAACAGGAAGAACCCATCGCGCGACTCCGGCGCGTAGCGGGCGTTGAGCGCTTCGATCCCCATCACCGCAGCGGTGACGATGGCCGCATCGTCCGGCGTCGTCGAATCGGCTGCATCAGTGAAGTCGCTGAGCAGCACGAAGTGCAGGTGTTGCTCGCGATTGGCGAGGAACTGCACCTCGAGGTTTTCCAGCGCATCGTGCACAGCCTGAACATTCGGGAAGAGCGTTGGCATGACCACGGCCGTACGAAACTCCGGCGGTACGCCGTGCGTGACCAAATCAAGCTTGGGCAGCGTACGCGGCGGCAGGAGGGCGGTGACGCACTTGTTCACCAGCGCGAGCGCGAGTTCCGTGGCGGGAATCGCGCCGACCAGCAGCACTATCCACCACGATGCACGCGCTGCATCCCCGCCGAGCCATAGCAGCGCGCCGAGCGCGGCCATGAGCGCCGCGGCCACGCTGCACAGATAGATGATGCTGGGATGCCGGCGGATCCATCGAATGGCCAGCTCCGTTACGCGTGGACGGTAAGCCGTCAGCCGCTCAAGCTGCGCGAGCCCGTCGTCAATGAGGTAGTACCCCACGTGATCACGCCGGTCATCATGCCCGTGGTGCACGAGCGCTGCGCGGGCCAGATCAACCACGATCCGTGCCACGTCCGTTTCGACACGCTCCGTTCGCTTCGCGATACGCTCGACCACATGCCGGTAGGCATCGCGTGTCTCGAACGTCATGCGCGCATAGTGCCCGAGCGGATCCTCGCGCAGCAGCGCATCCACGCGACTTTGTTCTTCCACGACCGTACGCCAATCCACACGCTCGATCGCGCGCAGGCTTGTGATGCTGTTGGCGATCACCACCTGGGTCAGCGCCAGACGTTGCGTCGCACGGGCGGTGGCTTCTTCAGCGCTGAGTGCCTCTTCGGCTATCCAGTGCTGCAATCGCACCACCGCCGGCAGTGTGCCGCCTTCGGCACGCAACTGTTGCAGAAAGCGCGCGACGAACGTATCCGTGAGCGTCTGGGCATCCTTCGTGAAGTGGACCAGTTCCACTTCAAGTGCGAGGCCTCCTTTTTCTGCAGCCTGCGCAAGGCGCCTGGCGGCGCGGTCAGCACGTTCGATCTCCTGCAATCGCTGCGCCGTACGCAATCCCATGCGCCGCACATTCTCGATGAGCCCGAGGCGTAGCATGGCCGGCACCGCCCACAGTTCGCCGAGCGTGAGGTCCTCGATTTCCTGATACGCCGACAGGAAGCCACTCACGTTGTCGTATTCAACGCGCCCTTCACTGTGAGAGATCAGCGTGATGGCGATCTCATAGACGCGTGGGTAGCCCAACAACGGACCCGAGCCGAGCGTAGGGAGTTCGCGATAGTAGCTACGGGGCAGGCTTTCGCGCACCTCGTGAATGTGCCCGCGCAGCACATGATAGTTGTCGAGCAACCAGTCACCGGCCGGACCAACATCGACACGCAGCTCGCTGTGCGCCGTGAGGTCGTCATGCACACGGGCGAGGATGCGCGACGTTTCCTCAAGCCTGGCCAGCAGCGGCGTACGCCGAGGCGCTGGCGCGGTGGCAACTTCTTGCGCCACGGCGAGCTCCCGTGCGCGCTCGCTGAGATGCTCTGCGCCAAACAACTCGCCCCGAATGGGGCCGGTGAGCACAATGTCTGGGGCAGCACCACTCCTGCCGCCAAGGCGCATGCGCAACGTTCGGATCATCCGGGACAGCGAAATGAAAGCACTCCTCTGGTTGTGGTAGTCGTGGCTGAATCAGCCACAGAACGAGGTGCGCCGAAATAGCCCGCAAGGGCAATAGTGCGCATCTCACAACGTGCGTATGATCACGCTGTCGATGCGGAGTACGCGCTCGACCGGCGTGTCATACCCCATTGTCGATTGAATGACGCGATCCGCAGACCAGTCTTACGCGTCACCACCAGGAGATCACCATGTACATGCACACGCTGAAGCCCGACCAGATCCATGTGGCGCTGCAGGAAGCGAAGGCAGGCACGCCCGTCACCGAGGTCTGCCGCACGCTGGGAGTGAATGAACCCACGTTCGCGCAGTGGCAGCGCCAGTTCGCTGGTTTTGAGTTGGGTGAGCTGCGCGAACTGCATGAGATGCAGCACGAGGTGCGTCGTCTCAAGCGCGTGGTCGCGGAGCTGTCGGCCGACAAGCGTACGCTAAGCGAGGCCGTCAGTCGGTTGTGGTGAGTCGCGTACCCGAGTCCTCGGTGTCGTCACATTACCTTCTCAGGGATAACGGGAAACGATGAGCAAACTATTGCGCGGCGTTGCAGCGGGTTATGGCGCGAAGAAACTCGGCGGCGGTTGTTTCACCACGGTGTTGATCTTCGTGCTGTTGTGGTGGCTGCTCGGGAACTTCGACATCTTCCGCTGACGTCAGTCTGCGGCGTTGTTCGTCGTGAAGGGGGCCAGCAGCGTGCGCAGCGCCGCGAGATCAAACGGCTTTTCGACGAACACATCAAACCCTGCGGTGAGCGCATTGTCGCGCTGCGCGTCGGAGCTCCATCCGGTCATCGCGATCATGATCATGCCGCGGCTCCAGTCGGCCCGGCGGGCCGCCTGCAGCACGTCCACACCACTCATCTCAGGCATGGTCAGGTCGAGAAATACGATCTCCGGCAGCCACGACGCCATGCTCGCAAGGGCCGTTGCTCCGTCAGTTGCCGTGCGCGCGCTCAAGCCCAGCATCTCGATGGCCGCCGCCAGACTCTCCGCGAGGTCGGCGCTGTCATCCACCACCAGGACACGCCGTCGCGGCGATGTCGCGGGCATGGCCACTCGCGTCGTTGTTCGCGTGGTCATTCGCGTGGCGGTGCAGAGAGCGGAACGCGCAGGATAAAACGACTGCCACGCCCCAGCCCTTCGCTGTGTGCCATGAGCGTGCCGCTGTGCAGTTGCGCGACGTGTTGCGCCACAGCGAGCCCAACGCCGAGTCCCTCGGGGCGGCTCGCGCCGATGCGAGGTGCGCGGCCGAACAGATCAAAGATCTCGTTCAGCCGCTTCGGTTCGATGCCGCAGCCCCAATCTTGCACATCAAAGACAGCGTCGCCGGTCTCGCACGACACGCAAAAGCGCACGCGCCCGCCAACACTGCTGTACTTTGCGGCATTCCCCAACACGTTGCTGAGCGCCTGGATCAAACGCGTATGATCAGCGATCAGCTCACAGTCTGCATCGTGCAACTCCACCTCAAGCTCCATGGCATTGCGCTCCATGAGTGGCCGGACGCTCTCCACCGCAGCCGCCGCCAGCACTTGGAGCGTGACTGTCGAAGGTATCAACGACATGGCATTCCAGCGCACGCGGCTGAGGTCGAGTGAATCTTCGGTAAAACGCAGGAGCAGATTGAGCTGGCGATCCACGATGGCGTGCATGCGCTCGGTCAACTCGGCGGACGCCTCCGGCGACTGTACCACGATCATGGCCTGTCGAATCGCCTGAAGCGGGCTGCGCACTTCGTGCGCCAGGGTGGCCAGAAACTCGTCACGATGCCGAATCGCGCGATGCAACTCACTTTCCAGCAATCGGTGTCGGTGAATGTCGGTCAGGGTGGCCATCCAGTGCGTTTGCTCACCGCCGTTCGCGTCGACGGCCGTAACCTGACACAGGAACCAGCGATACGCGCCATCGCGGCGGCGAACTCTGAACTCCAGTTCGAACGGATCACCAGCCACGATCGAGCTCCGCCACGTTTGCTCGAAGCGGTCGCGATCTTCGGCGTGACACAGCGAACTCCAGCCGTCACGTTGCAACTCCACCGTGGAACACCCGCTGTATCGCGCGGCCGCCCGATTCTGATACAGCGGCGTTCCGTCGCGCGACGAGAGCCAGACGAAGTCACGGATCGCATCGCCGATAAGCGATATCGCATCCGGGAATGACGCTGAGCTGCCTGCGGTCGATGAGAAGTTGAGCGTCACGGCGAGCACGAGTGTTGAGGCACCAACGGGGAGCAACCGCACGTCCAGCGAGACCACGGTGCGCTACAGGGAGTATACCGCGATTCCTCCCTGAGGCGAATAGTGCGCGCCCACCCGTTCCGATATTGTTGGTTTATGCAACCCCCGCAGTACACCCTCTGGCCCTCGACGAGGGATCGAGGTGTCGTGAGCGCGCAAGAGTTGCGACCATCGTCGCACCACTCGGAAAGGCGCACGTTTGATCGTCCGCAGCTGGAGCAGCATCGGCTGGCCGTACTCGGATCCATCACGGCCGGGATGGCACACCACCTGCGCAATGCGATCATGCCGGCCTTACTGCGCGTTGACGCGCTCTCGGCGAATCCGCACGACTCTGATCGCCTGCGATCAGACCTGTCGCACGTCCGAGCGAGTCTGACATCGCTGCAGGAACTGGCCACGGGGCTGCGGCTGCTCGCGGGCGATCCGAGAGAACTGATGGAGCCTGCCACCACGCGCCTGGCGGCGTGGTGGAAGGACATCGAGCCACTGCTGCACGCGGCGACAACGGCGGGCACGAGCATTTGCGCAGATATCGCACGCACGCTGCCTCAGGCGTCGGTCCCGCCCAGTCTGCTGGCGCAGATCACGATTGCGCTCGTTGTCAATGCGAATCAGTGGATGCTGGGTACACCCTCGCCACGAATCCATGTCACGGCCCGCCAGCACGATGACACGGTGTGCCTCACCGTGCGGCACGCCGGCGCGATGCCTTTGCATGGCGTACCGCACGACACGGCGGATCCGCTGCGCTTCGAGTCGCCGATCGAAGTCGCCTCCGGCACGCGACTCACTGCGTTGCGCGAGCTCCTGCGCGAGCACGATGGCGATCTCACCATGGATGAGTTTTCACCGTGGGGCGGCGCATTTTCCATTCGGCTTCGCGTGCGGCACGAAACCAGCCGAGGACGCACGTCGACCGTGCGCGTTCGGCTGGCGCTGTCCGATCCGAGGCACGCGGCCGTTGCGCGCATGGTGCTGTCGCAGCAAGGGTTGACCGAGTGGAGTCCACGCGGAGGAAATGATGTCGGTTCGGAGGCACCACAGGTCATCGTGTGCGATGCACAAATGCTCGCGGCGATCGATCGCACCACGCCCCCTCGGGCCGATACAGATGCTCCACGGCTGATCGTGGTAGGAGCGCCGCCGCGCCATGCGCCGCAACGCGAGATCACCTGGATCTCACCCACCGCGCTGGGTTTGCTGTCCGGAGCGCTCCTGCACGCGCACGCTGACTTTGCAGACCGCCGTGCCAACTAACGCGGAGACTGGCGCGCACGAACGCTTCTGCGTGCTGTTCGTCGACGACAACGAACCGCTCATCGATGCGCTCGAAAGCCGACTCGCGCTCGAGACGGGATTTACCGACCTGTACCGCGCGGTACCGCTGACCGACGCTGCGCACACGGCGGCGCGCCTGCACCCGGACATCGTGTTGCTCGATGTCAACCTCTCCGACGGCATCGACGTGTTCGAGGTGCTGCAGACGATCGTGCGGGATACCCCTGACAGTCGGGTGATCATGTTCACCGGCCACCCGACTGCGGAGCTGGTGACCCGGACGATGGGCCTGGGTGCTTGGGGGTTTGTGTCGAAGGGAGTCTCCGCCGAACGATTGATTTCAGCGATTCACCGTGTTCGCCGAGGCGAAGCGGTCATCGAACTCGATGGGTAGCGGCGGGGCGACCCCAGCGGGCGGCGCGCCGCCCCCGCGGTCGTCGGGGGATTTACAGCGGGAGGGGGGTTTCGGCGGACCAG
>JBBRDP010000052.1:0-18210 GCA_038203795.1 Gemmatimonadales bacterium | reverse complement strand
TCACCGTCCTCAGGCCTCCGCGAATTGCGGGCGTTCCGACGCCCCACAGTTGCTTAACCCGCCCATCCGCCTAGATTCCAACAACGCCCCGTGCGCGCGCCCCAGAGCGCCGACGACGGGGCGTTTTTTGCGTTCAGGTGCAGCCCGCGCCAGCCGTCCACATGGGATGGTGCACCGGGCGGACGGGCCGTGGCCCACCGCTCGCGCGAGCCGCGCGTTTCCAGGATTCGCATGTTCGATTCGACAATTCGCACCGTCGTCGTAGTAGGTGCGCAGTGGGGCGACGAAGGCAAAGGCAAGCTGGTGGACGTTCTCGCGGAACGCGCTGATTGGGTGGTGCGCTATCAGGGCGGCGCCAACGCCGGACACACCGTGCACATTGGTGACCGCTCATTTGTGCTGCATCAGGTGCCGAGCGGCATTCTGCATGGCGGCGTGCGCTGCGCGATTGGCAATGGCGTGGTGCTCGATCCGGAAACACTGTTTCACGAGATCGATGGTCTCGTCACGAAAGGTGTCGACGTTGAGGGCCGCCTGTACGTGAGCGAGCGCGCGCATCTGGTGCTGCCGTATCACAAGGTCGTCGACAAGGCGAGCGCCGCGTCAAAGGAGATTGGCACCACGGGGCGTGGCATTGGTCCCGCGTATGAAGACAAGATCGCGCGTCGCGGTGTGCGCGTGCTCGATTTGCGTTGGCCGGAACGGCTGCGCGAACAAGTCACGCGCGGCGTCGCGCATGCGAATGACCGACTCCAGGCATCGGGCAGCGAACATCTGGCGAGCGTTGACGACACGATGGCGTTGCTCGAACAGCTCGCGCCGCGTTTACTCGCCATCGCCGACGACGTGGGGTTGTGCGTGCACACGGCGATCAAATCGGGTGCGGCCGTGTTGCTGGAAGGGGCGCAAGGGTCGCTGCTCGACGTGGATCATGGTACGTATCCGTTTGTCACCTCGAGCAATACCACGGCGGGTGGCGCGGCCACCGGCGTGGGCATCGGGCCGCGCGCAATTCATGCCGCGCTTGGTGTGGTGAAAGCGTACACCACGCGTGTGGGCAACGGACCGCTGCCCACCGAGTTTGACGAGCCGATGCAGACGCAGGTGCGTACGCTGGGCAACGAGTTTGGCGCCACGACGGGCCGCGCGCGTCGCTGTGGATGGTTTGACGATGTCGTGGTGCGTTACGCGGCGCGGGTGAACGGACTGACGGGTCTCGCGGTCACGAAACTTGACGTGCTCGACACGCTCGAGCGCATCGCGATCTGCACGGCGTATGAAGTGGACGGGGAGCGCTACACCGAGTTCCCGGCCGACGTGGCGCTGCTTGATCGTGCGGTGCCGGTGCTGGAGTGGCACGACGGCTGGAAGTCAGATACGACTACGGCACGCACGCTCGATGAGTTGCCGAGTGCAGCGCGGGCGTATCTCGATCGGATGGAATCGCTCATCGATGTGCCGATTGCGTATGTCAGCGTAGGAACGCGACGCGACCAGATCATCGAGGGTCGGACCGTCGGCGCATGACCATGTATGACGAGGCAGTGGTGTTGACGGACGCACCGCTGCACGTGGACCTGGCGATTGTGGGTGCGGGGCCGTGCGGGCTCGCGGCGGGTGTCGCGGCGAAGCGTGCGGGGCTGTCAGTAGTGTTATATGACCGAGGGCCGATTGTTTCGGGCATTGCGCAGTATCCCACGTACATGACGTTCTTCTCCACGGGCGAGCGATTGTCGATTGGTGGGCTGCCGTTTGTGGTAGCGGAGGAGAAGCCGTCGCGTCGCGATGCGTTGGCGTATTACCGGGCGGTGGCGTCGCACTATGACCTGCCGGTGCGGCAGTATGAGACGGTGACGTCGATAACGGCCAACACACCGGCAACGGCAACGGCAACGGCAACCGCAGCAGCAACGGCAACGGCAACGGCAACGGCAACTCCAACGGCAACGGCAACGGCACCTGCAACGTCGAACCACAGCGGCGCAGCGCACGCAGAGGGAGTGCGTGCACGGTGGCGTGTGGAGTCGCGGGCGCGGTCGGGACGGGAACGTGTTGTGCTGGCGCGCGCGGTGTGTGTGGCGACCGGGTACTTTGGGCGGCCCAACCTGCTGGGCGTGCCCGGTGAAACGCTGCCGCATGTGCAGCATGGCTACACCGAAGGACACTTCGCGTGGCGCGAACCGGTGGTCGTCGTGGGTGGCGGTAACTCGGCGGTCGATGCGTCCCTTGAGTTGCTGCGCGCCGAAGCGAAGGTACATCTCGTGCATTTCGGCGAGGATCTCGATCGTGGGGTGAAGCCGTGGGTGCGTCCGGTGGTCGCCAACCGCATGCACGACGGCAGCATCATCGCCCACTTCAACGCGCGCGTCACCGAGATCACGCCGGAGCATGTAGTGATCGAGGGACCCGAGGGTGAAGAGCGGATCGAGGCGACGCAGGTGTATTTGCTCACGGGCTATCTGCCGGAAACCGGATTGCTGGCCGATCTCGGTGTGCCCATCAACGCCACCACAGGTATTCCGGAGCACGATCCGGCCACGATGGCGACGCCGCTGCCGGGTGTCTACCTTGCGGGAGTAATCGCGTCGGGCTTTGACGCGAACAAGATTTTCATAGAGAACGGCCGTGATCACGGCGAACTGATTGTGGCGCACCTCACCTCTTCCTGAACGGCTCCATGTCTGCGCAACCCGACGTAATGGACAAACTTGTGTCGCTGTGCAAGCGGCGCGGCTTCATTTTCCAGTCGTCCGAGATTTACGGCGGTACGGGCTCCGTCTGGGATTACGGACCGCTGGGCGTGGAACTCAAGCGCAACATCAAGGACAACTGGTGGAATGCGATGGTGCGCAGCCGAGACGATGTTGAAGGGCTCGACGCCGCGATCCTCATGAACCCGCGCGTGTGGGAAGCCAGCGGCCACGTGGGCGGCTTTGTCGATCCGCTCGTGGACTGCAAAACGTGCAAGGGCCGATTCCGCGCCGACAAGCTCGAAGATGCGCGTTGCCCGCAAAAGCCGAGCAAGCAGCCTGGTCAGCATGACGCGTGTCAGCTTACGGAGCCGCGTCAGTTCAACCTGATGTTCAAGACGTTCATGGGCCCGCTCGAAGAAAGCGCGAGCACGGTGTATCTGCGTCCGGAAACGGCGCAGGGCATCTTTGTGAACTTTCTGAACGTGCAGCAGAGTATGCGTCAGAAGGTGCCGTTTGGCATCGCGCAGATCGGCAAGGCGTTCCGCAACGAAATCACGCCGGGCAACTTCATTTTCCGGACGCGCGAGTTCGAACAGATGGAGATGCAGTTCTTCGTCGAACCCGGCACGGACATGGAGTGGTTTGAAAAGTGGAAAACCGAGCGGATGCGGTGGCACCTGTCGCTTGGTCTGTCGCCGGAACGTCTCAAGTTTCATCAGCACGGCGCGGGCGAACTTGCTCATTATGCGCGTGCGGCGTTCGATGTGACGTTCGATTTCGGGGGTACGCTCGGCTTTCAGGAAATCGAAGGCGTGCACAATCGTGGCGACTTTGATCTCACGCAGCATCAAACGTTCTCGGGCAAAAAACTGGAGTACTTCGACCAGCCCAACAACAAGCGCTATGTGCCGTATGTCGTTGAGACATCGGTTGGCGCGGATCGGGTAACGCTGGCGATTCTGGTGAACGCCTACCGCGAAGAAGCGGTGGAAGGCGAAGACGAGGGACGTGTCGTGCTTGGTCTCGCGCCGTCACTCGCGCCAATCAAGGCGGCGGTGTTCCCGCTCACGAAGAAGGATGGCCTGCCCGACATGGCGCATCGCATCGTGGAAGACCTGCGTCCGGTGATGGCGGTGGACTATGACGAGACGGGCTCGATTGGTAAGCGCTATCGCCGGCAGGACGAAGTGGGGACGCCGTTTTGTATCACGGTGGATCCCCAGTCCACGGGCGACGACACGGTGACGGTGCGAGATCGGGATTCGCTGGCGCAGGATCGGGTGGGGGCGTCGCAGCTCAAGGCGTATCTGGCGGGGAAGCTGGCGGGATAGTGGCACGGGAACGACAACACAACGGCAACACAACGGCAACACAACGGCAACTGCACTCCTGCAGCAACAGCAGCCGCAACTCCAACGGCAACTCCAACTGCGCAACAGAAGGCGCGAACAACGCGAAAGCGCGAAAACTGCAAAATAGAGCTAGAGGAATGATTTCATCCGCTTTTTTTCTGTTGCAGTTTTTGCGCTTTCGCGTTGTTCGCGCCTTCCCCTTCTCTGTTGGAGTTGCTGTTGTTGCTGTTGTTGCTGTTGTTGTTGCTGTCCAGTTGCCGATGCTTCCTCTGCCAGCGCTCAGAAATCGAACTTGAATCCGCTCTGAATGCGCCGGCCGTAGAACTCGTCCTGCATCAACCGGCCACGATCGCCCTGATAGAACCGCAGCGGACGGTTGTTGAGGTTGTTCGCCTCGACGAAGAACCGCGCCGCGGGCGTAATCTGCACGCTTGCGTTCGCGTCGATGTCCGTGCGCCGGTCGGCCCAGCGATCAAAAAACGCGTCTTCGTTATAGCCGCCTTCACCCGCATCGAGCGACTCGCTCTGGTAGTTCATCGCGAGACGCAACGACACACGCGGCGCGTCGAACGACACGGACAGGTTGCCACTGTGCCGCGCCGTGCCCAGCAACGGGAGTGATTCCACGTCGCGTCCCTCGATATCCAGTCCTTCCGCCTTCGAATCGTTGAAGTTGTAGTTCACATACACACCGAGATAGCGAAGCACGCCCGGGAGGAAATCAAGCTGACGCTGGAACGCGGTCTCGAATCCGGTGATCTGCGCCTCGGCGCCGTTGCGCGGCTGGCTGATCTGCGAGAACAGTGTGCCCGTCACCGGATCGATTTGCTGGAACTGCGTGAAATTGAAAATGAAGTCTGTGATCCGCTTGTGGAAGACGCCCACCGACAGCAAGCCGACGTTCTCAAAATAGCGTTCCGCCATCACATCGAAGTTCATCGAACGCGTTGGGTCAAGCAGTGGGTTGCCCGTGGCGAGTTCGTTGTCGTCGAGACTGATTTCGCGGTACGGCACCAAATCGAAGTAGTTCGGACGCGCCAGCGTGTTCGTCCACGCAGCCCGAAGTACCGTGTTCGGCGTTGCATCCCAGCGGGCATTGATACTGGGCAGTATGTCCGTATAGCTCTGGCTCCCGACCGTTGGCCGCACGTCGTCGTTGTCGACGTTGTATTCGAAACCATTGTAGTCGACGCTGGTGTTCTCTACGCGCACGCCAGCGATGAAACTCAGAGTCGGGCCAAGTCGCTGCTCGATCATGCCGTAACCGGCTGTGATCCGCTCCTCCGCGTCAAAGTTGCCGGCCGCATACTCCGACGGCTGATCTGCAAGCGTGAACTGCCCGGTGTTGAACAGGTTCAGCCCCGACAGGAACTGCGGTGTGGAGAACACACCGTACTGGTATTGACTGCCCGCATAGTTGCGCTCCGTAGTGAAGTCTTCCGCTCCTGCGGCCGCCAGGTTGCTGAATGCCGGCGAGGGCGTGGCGCGGCTGAAGCTGTTGTTGCGCAGCTTCTCTTTCCCACGGTACCGACCGCCGAACTTCAGGCGCGTGCTGTTGTCGCCTTCGCGAATCGGCAGCAGCAGGTCAACGCGCCCGTTTTGATCTTCGTCCTTGGTGTAGCTCTCTTGCAGTTCAATACGGCGGAAGGTGAACGCACTTGGCGCGACAGCGGCTGGATTCACCGCGCTGAACTGCGGGTTCTGCTGGTTGGTGTAGTTGGGCTGAATCGCGACATTGCGCGCGCGCCACTCGATGTAGCGCTCATCGGGGCGCGTTTCTGAGGCGCGGGCGATGCTACCCTGCCACGTGAGGGTGGCGCGATTGGCGATGAGATGTTCACCGCTGAGCATATGACTCTGCGTACGCTGATCTTCGAGACGCGCGTTCTTGACTCTGTCCTGCGGTCCACCGCCTTTCGTCTGCCGACGGATTTCCGTGGTCTGCACACCTTGCGCATTCGGATCTCCAAGCACGTACCGGGCGCGGAAACGGTTTTCCCAGTCGTCACGGTGATTGTACAACGAGCGCAACATGATCGAGTTGCTCTCGTTGAAACGGTAGTCGATTGAGGCCGAAGCCGATCGTCGAACACGCTGTACATCGTAGCGGCGCAAATCGAACTCGTTCATGAACGCGACACCGCCATCCGTTCGGTCCCACGTGCCCTCTTTGTTGTCGGAGCCAAACTGCTGGTCGTAATACGACGCGCTGGCAATCACTCCAAGGCGATTGTCAAGAAACCGATTGCCGAGCACCAGGCCACCAACAGCGACCGGCTTCTCGCGAATAAAATTGTATCCGCTGCCAGCCGTGGCTGACATGCGAAAGCCAGCGGGTGCTGCGCGCGTGACCACATTCACCGCGCCACCGATCGCGTCGGCGTCCATGTCGGGGGTGAGCGTCTTGTTCACTTCGATGGCTTGTACCATGTCGGCGGGAATCAGGTCGAGCTGCACGTCGCGCACTTCGGCTTCGGCCGACGGCACGCGCTCGCCGTTCACCATGACAGAGTTGAAGCGCGGCTCTGTGCCACGGATCGAGCCAAACCGTGCCTCGCCCTGATCGAGCGCGACCGTCACGCCGGGAACCCGCTTGAGCGCATCGCCCAGGTTCGCGTCAGGAAAGCGACCGATCTGATCGGCAGCCACGACGTTCGTGACGTTGGCCGCGTTCTTCTGCTGATTGAGCGCCGCAGCCTGTCCCGTGCGCGTGGCCACAATCGCGACGGAACCCAGCACATTTTCCGATGGCTTGATGCGGAAGGTGATCGACGCTGTGGCGCCGTCGGTGACCGTCACCGTGTTCGTGAGCGGCGCGTAGCCGATGTATCGTGTGGTCACCTGATAGGAGCCGGCCGACAGGCCCGGGATCACAAACCGTCCCGCACGATCCGTGAACACCTCACGATTCAGCGATGCGATACGAATGGACGCGCTGGTGATTGCGAGCCCGTTCGCCTCATCGACGACGAGACCGGCAATCACCCCTTGGGCCTGAGCGGGCGTGGCGACGGCGAGAAGCAGACCGGCCACCAGGGCGGACAGCTTGCAGAGCGACAAGAAGCGTGACATTGAGTACACGGGTGATGTGGCGGAGGCTCAGGGCGCGCCTGAAAGGGCCCGCTCGAAGTTTCCAACCTGCCGTTACCACATCACTGATTGGTCTTCGGGGTGTCACGGAACTGTATCAGTGACTTTTGTCGCATTGGCGAATGATCGGTGAACCTCGCGTGCGTCGAGACACACGATTCGCGTGTACAATAGGTGAGTCATCACGTTCCTCTCAGCCCGTACCCGCTATGTCCGACACCCTTCGACCCACCGCCCTCATCACCGGGGCCTCACGCGGCATCGGTCGGGCCATCGCGCTCGCGCTGGCACCGTCACACGATCTCCTGCTGACGGCGCGCAACACCAACGACCTGGCGGCGGTCGCGGTCGCCGCGACGGCATCGGGGGCATCGTGTCGCACGGTGCCGCTCGATCTTCGCGACGCCGAGTCGATTGCCCGCGAACTTGGCATGCTGACACCGGACGTCCTGGTGAACAACGCCGGGCTGGCGGTCATGAAGCCGTTCCTGCAACTGTCACCGGAAGAGTGGCATTCGCAGGTCGACGTCAACGTCAACGCCCTTTATCACGTCACGCGCGCGGTGTTACCGGCCATGGTGGCCCGCGGCAGTGGACATGTGATCACGATCGGTTCGCTGGCTGGTCGCAATACGTTTGTGGGGGGCAGCTGCTACAGCGGCACCAAACATTTTGTGATGGGCTTCACGGAGTCGCTCATGCTCGAGGTGCGGGACGCGGGTGTAAAGGTATCGGTCGTGATGCCGGGCTCGGTCGACACCGATCTCTTTCCCGAGGGGACCGACCGCTCCTGGATGCTGGAGCCGGAGGACGTCGCGGTGGTGGTGGCCAATATGATCAACACGCCGGCGCACGCGTTGCAGGGGCGCGTCGAGGTGCGTCCCCTGTCACCCAAACGGCCTAGATAGTAACTTGAACAGATGCACCAGCAGAGCACGCGCACACTGCAGGACGTCCGCACCACGCTGACGCCTGACGAGGTCATTGCGGCCGCCACGACGTTTTTCGCCCGGCGCAGCGGCATCTACTCGGCCTTCCTCGAGAAACAGGGCCCGGGTTGGGCCTCGTACCGCGGCCAGGGTGGCGAGGAGATCGCCCTTGGCGCGCAGCGCGCGATTGATGGCGCGACGCGCGTGACCGGCTCGAGCTACATGTTCGACCAGCAGGTGGCCCGTTTTCTGTCCACGCTGCCTCCGGCGCCGACGCTGCCTGAGCGACCGGTGCTCGCGGCAGGTGAGGCGTCGCGTGAAGTCACCGGGGTGGTGCCGTGAGTGCGCCTTTCGTGACACAGCTCAGAACGCGAGGTGAGGCCATTGACCTGGCGGCGGGCTCGGACGCTGCGTTCCTGATCCGCGCGCAGGTGCATGAGGCGTGGGACGCGGTGCGCGTATGCGTGCTCGCCACCACTGCGATTGCGGCCGTCAAGCGTGCGGCGCTCTCGGCGCTGCTGCAGGATAGCAGCGATCCCGATGCGTACGTAGCCAAGGTGCGCGGTTACGAGGTACACGACGAGTCGCAGACACTCGCCGACGCCGATGTGCGCGCTGGCACGACGGTGTTCGTGCATGCGCGACGACGTCGCGCGATCCGCTGAACACGACCGTTGAACACGACCGCTGAACACGACCGTGCACGCGCCGGCAGTGCCACGTCTCGCGTGACCGCACCGCTCGGGGGAGACGCTCGTGATCTTGTGCCGGTGATTGACGCCGTGCGCCGAGAGATCGGGCGCCGTGTGATCGGGCAGGCGGTGGTGGTGGATCAGATTCTCATGGCCATGGCGGCCGGTGGGCACGCGCTGCTGGTAGGCGTACCTGGTCTCGCCAAGACCCTCATGATTCGCACCCTGGCCGAAACAATGCATCTGGCCTTCCGCCGCATTCAGTTCACGCCGGATCTTGTCCCCAGCGACATAACGGGCACGGAACTGCTTGATGAAGACGCACACGGTCATCGTGCATTTCGCTTTGTGCAAGGACCGATCTTCGCGAACATTGTGCTCGCCGACGAGATCAATCGGGCACCGCCGCGCACACAGGCTGCGTTGCTCGAAGCGATGCAGGAACACAGCGTGACGGCCGCCGGCGATACCATGCGCCTGCCGGAGCCGTTCTTTGTACTCGCCACGCAAAATCCGATCGAACAGGAAGGCACCTATCCGCTGCCCGAGGCGCAGCTTGATCGGTTTTTGTTCGACATTCGGGTGGGCTATCCATCCGCGACCGAAGAAGTCGAGATTCTGCGCGCTACCACCGGTCGCAGCTCGGCGCCGCCGACTGTGGTCATGAATGCCGACGATGTGATTGCGTTGCAGCGCGGCGTGCGCGATGTGGTCGTGGCTGATACCGTGTTGCAATATGCCGCGACATTGGTGCGTGCGACGCGGCCCGATACCAGCGACGCGCCGCCCATCGTGACGCAGTACGTGCGGTGGGGTGCCGGGCCTCGCGCTGGCCAAGCGCTGATTCTCGGCGCCAAAGCGGCGGCGTTTCTCAATGGTCGCGTGGCGGTGTCACCCGATGATGTACGCGCGGTGGCGCATCCGGTGCTCCGCCATCGCGTGCTGCCGAACTTTGCTGCGGAAGCCGACGGCATGTCGTCGGAACCAATCATCGACGCGTTGCTCGCGTCTGTGTCCGCTCCCTCAAGTCGTCTCTCCGGTTAGCGCGCTGCAGGGCCAGGGCACGCCCTCGTAACAGTCTTTCCTGTCATGCCCACTGCTGCTGCACCACTCGCTCTCGGTCCGCTGCTCGACGCCCTGCGCGGCGTCAAGTGGCCAACCCGTGAGCGCGTGCGTGCGGGAATGCCCGGTACACATCGCGCGGCGCAGCGTGGCACCACTGGCGAGTTCACCGAATTCCGTTCGTATCGTCAGGGCGATGATCCTCGACGCATTGACTGGCGCCTGCTCGCGCGCAGCGATCGGGCGTACGTGCGCATTACCGACGAGCGCGCGTGGTGGCCCACGTGGCTGCTCGTTGATGCGTCGGCTTCAATGGCGTTTCCAGCGGAGGGCGATGCCGCCGCCTTCGGGCGTGGGGCGATCAGTGCCGCTGACAAGTGGAGCATGGCGCGCGCGTTGACGGTGGGGCTGGCCGCCGTGGCGCATGCCACCGGAGATCCGGTTGGTTTGTGGGCGGCAACGCGTCCGGATGCACGCCGTCTCGCACCGCGCACACGCCGTGGTACGGTGCACGCCATCGCCAAGGCGTTGGACGCCATTGCGCCCGACGGTGCGGCCCCGCTGGCTCCGCTCCTTGCCCGCGTACCGCAGGGCGTGCGCGTCGTGTTGCTCACCGATGCGTTGGGAGATTCCGACGCGTTGCTGGCGGCCATCGCGCGCGCCGGTGCGGCCGGCAGTGACGTCACGCTCGTACACGTGGTGCATCGGTCCGAACTGGAGTTGCCGAACGGGTTTTGGCGTGCTGTCGATCCGGAGTCTGATGCCGTGCAGCGCCCGGTGAACGATGCGTTGTTCGCCGAGTATCGCGCCAACTTTGACGATTGGCGCGCCGAGTTGGCCCGACGATGCCTGACCGCAGGCGCACGGTATCATGAGGTGGTGTGCGACGAGCCGGTGGCAGGCGCGGTCAGGCGTATTACGGGCGCGGCCATGCGGGCTGGAGCATGAACGTCGCGTTCCCGTGGGTGCTCTGGGGCACGGTGGTCGCCGTTGCCGGTGTCATTGCAGCGCACTTGCTGTCGGTGACGCAGCCGCACGCGCTCCGTTTGCCAACGGTACGTTTCATTCCGGTACGCACGATACGCGCTGTGTCGCGGGCGAGTGCGCCTCGCGATGTGATGCTATTGCTGGTGCGCGTCACGATCCTTACCTGCATTGGTGGCGCGCTGGCCGGTATCACGTGGAGCGCTGCGCGTGTTCCGGTGCACACGGTGATCGCGGTGGAGAGCGGTGCGTTGCTGTTCGGCGACGCCACCGCGCTGCGTGATGCCTTGCAGCGCGCCATCAGCGAGTACGCGCCAGTGCGAGCGATCATACTGGGCGACACGCTTGTGACGATCGCGGATCCATCGCGTGCCTCGCTCACTGTTGATTCGCTGATGCGAACGCCACGCGTGCCTGCGCCAGGGACGCTGGCGGCCACGCTGCTGCGCGCGCGTCGCGCGGCTCCGCTCCTTGCGGAGGGCGCGGATTCCATGCGCCTGCTGCTGATTTCGACCGAGCGGGTTGATGTCACAACGGCCGCGCTCGATGCGATTCGCGCAACGTGGCCGGGATCTATCGTGCGGCTTCCGATCCCTTTGCAGGTTGCAATGGCTGACTCAGTGAGCTCGCGGTTTTCCGTAACGGTGCGCGCCACGCGCGATGATATCGTGGCCGCAGCGTTTGCGCAGAAGCCCGAGCTTGCCGTGCGCCAAGTGCTCGTGATTCGCGACAGCATGACGCGTGCCGATTCGGCGGCGGCCGCAGCGGGCGCGGTCATCGTGGTCTGGTTGCGCCGCGGCGTTCCGCCGGGTTGGAGCACCATTGTGGATACTGCGGATTCGAGGGAACGCGCACTGATCGGCGGTGGACGTGTTGTCGTCGCACCGTTCATGCGCATTGCACGCGCGGCGGAGAATGCCACGGCACTGGTGTGGTGGCCCGATGGTTCGGCGGCGGCGACCGAAGAACCGCTCGAACGCGGATGCATACGATGGGTTGGCATTGGTACGCCCGCGGGTGACGCCCTGCTGAGCGTCGATGCACGCGCGGTATTGTCGACGCTCACCACGGAGTGTGGCGCGACGTTCAAGCTGGCGACCTCTGCAGCGCTCGATTCGGCACAGCTGCGTCGCCTCGCAGGCGGCGATGCGTTGGCGGTCGCAGCCGCGCTTCGCGTTTCGCAACCCAACTCACGCTCACCGTTCACACGTTGGTTGCTGCTGGCGGCGCTGCTGCTGCTCGTGGTGGAGAGTGTGCTGCGCGCGCGACACGTGCGTGAGCGCGGCGTGCTGTCCGCCAGATCGCGGCGTGACACCGACGACGTTGCCGCGTACCCCGAGGCCGTCGCATGAGCGCGACACCACTCGAGGCGACTGCTTCGTTTGCGTCTCCGGCCGGCGTGCGCGCGCGCATCGAACGCCTGCGTATGCGACTCGTTCAACTCCGCACGATCCGTGCGCTGCTGTTCTCGCTCGCGGTGGGCGTTTCGATACTGTTTGTATTGCGTCTCGTAGGCCGGATGCTCGGCGACCGCCTCGTCTACGAGTTTGCCTCGTCGGCAACGGTGCCCATGCTGCTCCAGGGTTCGTTGCCCGTCGCGGTGGCAGCGGTCGCGGCCGGACTCGTGTGGTGGCGGCACGTAGCGCGGTGGGATCGCATCACGCCCGTGCGTGCGGCCTTGTGGTACGAGGAGCATCATCCATCATCGCACGCGGTGGTGACACTGCTGGATCACGGCCGCGAAGCGCTGTCGCCCGCTATCGAAGCGCAATTGGCGCTGACGGCCGCAGTGCCCAACGCACCGCAGGTGCCGGCCAGTGCAGCGTTGCATCGTGCGATGTGGTTAGCGTGGCGTGCGCCGCTCGCGAGTGCGCTAGGCGCGATGCTCGCACTCTCGCTCGTGGTGTTCGTTCCTGACGGTGCCATCGCTCATGTTGTCAACGCGTCTACGCTCACCACCGACGAGACGACCACCGGTACGCCATCAACCCTCGGCGCCTGGGACGTGCAGGTGATACCGCCTGCGTACTCCGGGCTTCCCACGCGTACGCTGCGCGACTCCGGCACGGTCGAAGCGCTGGTGGGCAGTCGCATTCGGGTGTCCGGCGTTGGCCGTGCAAATGAGCTCACCGCAGCGCTCACCGCATCGCTCACCGTCCGCAGCGACAGCGCGCGACCGGCGACTACGCTGGCCATCGTCAGTACCGCGCAAGGTTGGCAGTCGACGACGATGATGCCCTCACGCCCGGCTGTCGTACGCGTTGCCACGGGCGACAACTCGCGGTTACTCGTACTCATCCCGCGCCCCGACTCGTTGCCACTGGTGCAACTCAGCGCGCCCCTCCGTGATTCCGTGTATCGCGACACGGTTGGAACCATCACGCTTACGGCGCAGCTGCACGATGACCTCGGCCTTTCATCGGGCGTGTTCGAACTGATTCTGACCAGCGGTTCCGGCGAGCGTTATTCGGCACAAACCATCACGCTCGCGCCGCGCCGATTTTCCGGCGAGCGTTCCGGTGTGCTGACGCATGAGCTGTCGTTCGAACAGCTTGGTGTGGCACCGGGCGACGTGATCCATCTGCGCGCCGTGGCGCGCGATGCGCATCCGGCGTCGGCCCGGGAGGCGGGCGTCAGTGAAACCCGGTCGCTGCGATTCGCCCGTGCCGACGAATACGATTCCGTTGCCGTGGAAGCAGCCGCACCGCCAGCGGTCGATTCGTCGCTATTGTCCCAGCGCATGGTACTCGACCTGACAGAGAAACTCGCAGCGCGTCGTTCACGCATCACGCGCGAGTTGCTCGTCGCCGAGTCGCGCAAGCTTGCGGTGGAACAGGCGCGCATTCGCCGGGCCGTTAGCGCGGTGGTGTATCAACGCTTGTCGGGCGAAGGACAGTCGGAACATGTCCACTACGAAGGCGATGGACATGACCATGGCGTCACGGTGCAGGCTGGCAAGCTGGTGCCGTCCATCGGCGGCAGCACCGTCACGGTCATGCCGGGCGCGACGTCGCCACGCACCAATGAGAATGCCACCGATGAGTCGCCGATCATCGCGGTGAATCGACCACTGCTCGAAGCCTACAACGCCATGTGGGATGCAGGACGAGCGCTGGAGCTTGGCGATCCGCGCGCGGCCATTCCGCCAATGCGTCTCGCGCTGGCGGCGATTCAACGCGCGCGCGCGGCGGAGCGCGTGTATTTGCGCGGACGCGTGCGGGCTGTTGTGGTGGATCTTGAGCGGGTGCGACTGGTGGGTCGTGATACAGGCAGCGCGTCGCGCCGCACACCGGGCGAGGCGCTGCCGGACTCGGCGCGCATCGCTGATGCCCGATTGCTGCGTGCAGCTGAAGCACTGCTGGTGGATCCTATCGCCGGTCGCGATTCGTTGGTGATGCTACGACTTGACGCCATTGCCTCGGCGCCCGAGTTGTCACGCGCGCTTGCACTCGTGTTGGCAGCGTTGACCGATGGACGCGATGTCTCCGACGCGCTGGTGCGAGCGCGTCGGACGCTTGTGCGGCCTGTGGCCGTGCAGGGTGTCAGCGCGTGGAGTGTGCCATGACACACACCGCACCATTTGTGTTTGCCACTGCGCAGTATGAGTCCGGCGACTGGGATTCCGCGCCGTCGCTGCCGGGCAATCTCATAGATTCTGTCGCGCGATACACGTCGTTGCCTTTGGCACCGCAGGGTGTGGCGGTGCCACTCGCCTCCGATGATGCGCTGCGCTATCCGCTGTTGTTCCTCACCGGTAATCTCCCCGTGCGCTTCACACCGCAGGAGGGACGCGTGCTGCAGCGTTATGTTGCGCGCGGCGGACTCCTGTTCATCGATGATCACAATCACGATGTTGACGGCGCATTTCACAAAACCGCCACCGAAGAAATCCGTCGCCTGGTTGCGCCGTTGCTGCCGCTGCCGAACGATCACCCGCTCTATTCGGCGTTCTTCACGTTTGAAGACGGCCCGCCAACCACCAGTCACGAGTTGAATGGTTGGGGCGACAATCTCGTGCACGACCAGCTGCTCGCGGTGCGCACGCAGAATCGAATTCAGGTGCTGTACAGCAACAAAGACTACAGTTCGGAGTGGGACTTCCACCCCGACAACAAGCGATTCATGGGCGTCGATCCGACTCGGTTCGGTGTGAATCTGGTGGTGTATGCGCTCACACACTGATCCACTGAATGCGTCGTCGCTGCGTGTGCCTCTCGAGCGGTTCGCACGCGCGATCGCGGTTGTTGCGCTGTTCGCTGCGTGGTGGCTCACCGGTCGGCTGTCCGCGTCAGCTATCTCGGCAAACAACACGACGGTCAATGGTACAGACGCAGCGCGCATCGCCGAACTCGTGGCGAATCCGGGGCGAGCATCGCTGCACGCGAATCTGCGCGATGTGCCAAACGCGACCTCGCGCGCCGTGCTGCACACCGCCCGTGAGGCCGGAGTTTCGGTGTCGTGGAACACGTATGCTGCGACATCGCTCGCGCCCGTCTCTGTATCTGTCTCGCCGCTGGCGGATCCGAGAGGCGGCGTAACGGTGCGCGTCGCCGCCCCCAGTGGTGCCCACCTGTCACTCGCCGACTCGCTCGGCTGGCTCGACAGCGCTGTCGTCGCGAACGGCGGCGTTGCCTGGCCGCTCAACGGTGGCGCGCGCGAACTCACGGTGCGCAATGGCGCGACTGTCGCACGTGCGACGCCGTTGGCCATGGCGCCCATCAAGCGCGTACGTCTGTTCGCCGCCCCGGGCTGGGAAGCACGGTTCGCGATGCAAGCGCTCGAAGACGCGGGATGGAGCGTGGACGCGTCGTTCCGCATTGCGCCGCGCGTCGTAGTCACCGCCGGTGCTCCGGCCGCGCTCGACACGTCGCGCTACGCCGCGGTGGTCGCGATCGACAGCGTGGCGTGGGGGAGCGCCGCCGCCATTTCGGCGTTTGTGCGAAGTGGCGGTGGGCTCGTGCTTTTTCCGGGCGCGGCGAGCGGGAGCGCGCTGGCAGGACTGAGGGCCGGTGCGGTGGGCGCGCCCAGTGCCGGCATTCCGGGATCGCTCGCGCTTGGCGCTCCTCGCGAAGGGCTGCTCATGCGTCCAATCACCGCGCTGCACAACGACGCGGTGGTGCTCGAACGCAGCGTGCGGCCCGGCAATCCGGTTGTGATGGCCGCTCGTCGGGTGGGATCGGGGCGCGTTGTGCAGCTTGGCTGGGAGAACAGTTGGGAGTGGCGCATGCTGGGGGGAGACCACGCCGTCGCTCAGCACCGGGATTGGTGGCGGGGCCTACTGCATCGTTCGGCGCGCGTTTCGCTCGCCAGCGGCACCCGGGCATTGCCGCTTCCCTCGGCATTACCGCTCCCGGGCGACGCCGCGCCCTATGCCGATCTGGTCGCGCGTCTGGGCGCAGCGTCCAACATGGTTGCCGGTTCCGAATCCACCACGATGAGGCGCTCAGCGCCTCCGCCCTGGCTGTTCATCATCGCGGCACTCGCGCTACTGGCCGAGTGGTGGTCCCGCCGCCTGCGCGGCGTTCGATGAGACAATGTCGTCGCTGACGGAAACTGTGGCGCACGCGGTAGCGGCTTCGGCGGTCGATGCCGTAACATCAAGGATGCCCGTTGCCCTGGTTTCCCATTCTGATTGCGGCCTGCACGATACCGGCTGGGAACATGTCGAGCACGTAGGGCGACTCCGCGCCATCCCAAGTGCCCTCAAGTACCATCCTGAGCTCTTCGGCAACCTGCTGCATCATGAAGGTCGGCACGCCACCGTTGAGGAGCTGGCATTGGGGCACGATCCCGCGTACATCGAGCGGGTGCGTACGCTCACGGAACAGGGCGGCGGACGTCTGGATCCGGATACCGTGGTGAGCACCGGTTCCTGGCTCGCCGCCACGGCGAGTGTTGGCTGTGTGCTCGATGCCGTCGACATGGTACTCGATGGCCGAGCCACGCATGCGTTCTGCGCCGTGCGCCCACCGGGGCATCACGCCGTGCGCGATCAAGCCATGGGGTTTTGCGTGTTCGGCAACATCGCGCTGGGTGCGCTCTATGCCTTGGAACGACACGACGTGCAGCGAGTGCTCGTGATTGATTGGGATGTGCATCACGGCAACGGAACGCAAGCACTCGTGGAGCACGACGCGCGCGTGCACTTTGTGTCGATGCATCAGTGGCCGTGGTATCCGGGCACCGGCGCGGCCGAGGAACGCGGCGCACTTGGTACACTCTGGAACGTCCCAATGGCGCCGGGCCTGTCGCCCGCGACGTATACAGCGGCACTCTGGAATGCGGTAGACAAGGCGACGCACGACTGGACGCCGCAACTCGTACTCGTGAGTGCCGGCTTCGACTCGCTGGCCGGTGACCCGCTCGGCGGCTTCACATGGACAGCCGATGACTTCGCCTCGATCACGCACGAACTCGCACGTCGCGCTCGCGAGTGGTGCGGCGGACGGATTGTCAGTGCCCTCGAAGGGGGATACGCGCCCGAGCCTACGGCGCGGGCCGCCATTGCACACCTGCAAGCTCTGGTGGATACCACGTGATGTTGTCGCAACCATCTTTCCCCGCCCCTATGCCGGTACGCGCGATGCACGCACTCTCCGCGCTCGCGCTCTCGTTCGCGATTGCCGCGTGCGGGAGTACGCCGATTGGCACTGACGTGCCCGCGCCCAGCACGTCTGTCCGTGATAGTGCAGGCATTCGCATTGTCGCCGCCGGTTTCTCCCGTGATTCGCTCACGGCGTCCGAGTTGCTCACGGTCATCGATACGTTACTCGATGGACGGCGACCCGATGATGAAGCGGTCGTCGGTCTGGTCGCGCTTCAGCCAATCGGCGATTCGTCGATTGTCATGTTCAGTGAAAGTGGGCCCACGCTCATTCGCTATTCCACACGGGCCGGCGATGCGCCAGACACCATCGGTCATCACGGCACGGAACCTGGCGCCTATGGTCCCCGTGCCACGTTGTTGCCCTTTGTTCGGGACACGCTGCTGCTCTGGGATCGCGACGCGGGGCGGATCAGCCGTGTGACGGCGGACAGCGTGCTCGGTGACGTACTACTGGACTATCCGATGATGCGGCTGGCTGCTGTTTCGGGGGCGTTTCGCGATGGCACACCGATTGGTGTGACGGTAGCGCTGCCGGCGGAGCAGGGGGCGGGCGTGTCGCGTGCGCCAATGTCGCTGCTTCGCTTTACCCCCAACGGCGCATTCCGCGATACGCTCGCGCACGTGCGTGGTCCCGAGCGCTCCGTGCAGATCGGGCGACCGGGCGCCGTGGGTGACAACACGCCAGTGCGTTCCGGGAGCGTGCCATTTGGTCGCACGACGTTGTGGACGGTCGGGACGAATAGTGTGTTGTTGCACGATACGGAAGGCTGTCATGTCGCGCGCCATGATTCCACCGGCGCG
>JBBRDP010000051.1:0-18275 GCA_038203795.1 Gemmatimonadales bacterium | reverse complement strand
CGCAGTGGGGGTCGTTTACCGACGACTCGGTATTCCTGCGTGATGATCGCGGTGTCATCCTGGCGCCGGAAGCCAGTGACTGACGTCGTGACGGAGCACTCGGCGCTGCCTGCGGACGAGGCGCCGGAGTATCCGTCGCCGGGCATTCTGGATTCGCGCCGGTTGATGGGCGCGAACATGTACTCGGTGGAACCGGGCGCTGTGCTTGACGTCGAGCCGTTTGCGGCGACGCCATCGCGTGTCGCCGCGTGGCGCGTGCACGTTCAGCGGCTCGCCGAACAGCTGCACTGGCCCGCATGTGACTGTGTGGTACGGGTGCGCGAAAATTCGGCGCAGCTGTTCATCACCGCACCGGTAGACGGACTGATGACGGCGACGTCGCTGAACGAAGCGGCGTGGGCGATGCACGACGTGACCGCCCACCAGCAGGATGCACTCGTGTGCGCACTCACACCGATGTGGCAGGAGGAGTCATCGCAGCACCGCCGCGCCGCCGCAGTGGCGCGCGAGGCCACCGCGCGCGGTGTCAACGCCTGCCTCGACGATGACGACGTCAGTGTGGGCATCGGTCGAGGCTGTTTGTCGTGGCCTCTCGCCCAGACGCCGGACGTGTCGGCGATTGCGTGGGACCGCGTGCATGATGTACCTACCGTGCTGGTGACCGGCTCGAACGGCAAGACCACCACCACGCGGTTGATCGCGGCGATGTGGCGGGCGTCGGGTGCAGTGACCGGCTGGTGCTGCAGCGATGGCGTGTACATCGCGGATGCCGATGCGGTAGAGCCGCAGTCGCAGGGTGATTACACCGGTCCCGGCGGCGCTCGGCTCGTGATGCGCGATACCCGTGTCGAGGCCGCAGTGCTCGAGACCGCACGTGGCGGGCTGCTGCGTCGTGGACTGGCTATATCGCGTGCGCATGTGGCCGTGATCACCAACATTTCGGCCGATCACTTTGGCGAGTACGGGGTGGACTCGCTCGCCGATCTGGCGCAGGCGAAGGTGGTGGTCGCGCAGGCGTTGATCGCGTCGCGCGGTGTGCTGGTACTCAATGCGATGGATGCCGAGCTCGTGGCGCTGCCGCGACACGCCGACGTCCGTGTGGTGTGGTTCGCGGCGCCGACGGCGTTGACTCAACCGGCACAGACTGCGGCCGCGTTCGCACTCGTGGCGGATGGCGTGGCCGCACACGGCTTCGGCGCCATGCTGCATGACGGGTTACTGCGACTTGCGCTCGGCGGTGTGTGGCACGATCTCGGAGCGATGACGTCGTTTCCAATCACGTATGGTGGCGCAGCACCGCACAATGCAGCGAACGTGGCCACTGCCGTACTCGCGGCCGCCGCAGCGGGAGTGCCTGTGTCGGCCATCACGCAGACGTTGCGCACGTTCGGACGTGACGCCTCGGACAATCCGGGACGCCTCATGATCCGGGAACTCGGCGGCGTCACCATCGTGATGGATTACGCACATAATCCCGATGGCATGGCGGCGCTGTGCACAACGGCGGCCACGCTGCCCGCACAACGTCGGCTGCTGCTGCTTGGGCAGGCCGGCAACCGGGATGACACGCAGCTGCGTGCGCTTGGCGCCGCCGCGTGGCGTGCGACAGCTTTCGACCGCGTGATCATCAAGGACATGCACGACCTGTTGCGCGGACGGAGCCCGGGCGAGATTCCGGCACGTCTACGCGAGGGGCTGCAGCGGGCAGGCGCTCCGGAGAGTGTCATCGTGGAATCACCGAGTGAGGTCGCAGGGATTCGTGCGGCGCTCGAGTGGGCAGCGGTAGGCGATCTGCTGGTGCTGGGCGTGCATGTGTCACGCACGGTCGTCCTGGCGCTGCTGGACCGACTCGCCGCCGAGGGTTGGCGCGCCGGTCAGCCGCTACCGGTTGGTGCCGCTTGAGTCTGACGACGGCGGCTTCGCGCGTCTCGCGCTTGTGCGTCTGCACACGCATCTTCCGATCATGAGATCACCAGAGTCCGCGCGCGGGCCCGAGCCCGCTGGCCACCTGCCGATAGAAGCCCATCGGTTATTTCACGATTTGCCCTTTATCGGCATGGCGGTCACGTCGCCGACGTCCATGCGCTGGTTGCAAGTGAACCAGTCGTTGAGCGACATTCTCGGCTATCCAGCTGACGAGCTCGTACACAAGACGTGGGAAGAACTCACGCATCCCGATGATCTGGCAGCGGATATCGCAGAATACGAGCGCGTGATGCGCGGTGAGAGCAACGGGTACAAACTGGACAAGCGGTTCATTCGCGGCGACGGCGCCATTGTGCACGCGTCGATCGACGTCAAGGCGTTGCGTGACGCGAATGGTGCAGTGGAACTGTTCGTGGCGACGGTGGCGGATATTACGCCCCGCGTGGAGGCGGAACGTGCGGCACGGGAGGCGGCGACGTTGCTGCGCAATCTCGCGCGTCAGGTGCCCGGTGTGCTGTATCAGTTTCAGATGTTCCCGGATGGACGATCGTGCTTTCCCTTCGCGAGCGAGGCCATCACCGAGATTTACGAGGTGACGCCCGAGGAGGTGACCAACGACGTGTCGATCCTCTTCGACCGTGTTCATCCCGACGACCTGGCGGCTGTTGCGGCCGCCGTTGAGCACTCCGCGCAAACACTGGAAACGTGGCGATGCGACTATCGGGTGATCCTTCCGCAGCGTGGTCTGCGATGGCTCACCGGCCACGCGCGCCCCGAGCGACTCGACGATGGAAGCACGCTCTGGCACGGATACATTGCCGACAGCACCGAGCAACAGGTGGCGCGTGAGGCGCTGCGTGAGAGCGAAGAACGCTTTCGCATTCAGGTAGAGCACGCGCCGGAAGCGATTGTTGTGTACGACGCCGATGCCAATCAGTTTCTCGACGCCAATCGCAACGCCGAAGAGATGTTCGGCTGGAATCGGGTGGAACTGCTGCGCCGAAGCTTCACTGACGCCGCACCCGCAACGCAACCCGGCGGCCTCGCGTCCAGCGACGTGGGAATGGCGCAGATCGCTCGCGCGCTGCGCGGTGAAACACCGGTGTTCGACTGGACCCTGCGGCACTCATCCGGACGCGAGATACCGTGCGAGGTCCGACTCGTGGCACTGCCCTATCACGGCCGACTGCTGGTCCGGGGTAGTCTGAGCGACATCTCGATGCGCAAGCAGGAGCTCGACACCCTGACGAAGCTGGAGTCAGCGATTGAATCGTCGTTCAACGGTGTCGCGATGGCTGATCTCGCCGGTCGAATTACATATGTGAACCGGGCCATTCTTGAGATGTGGGGCTATCGGGAAACTTCCGACGTGCTTGGTCGCGCAGTGCTTGCCTTTTGGCATTCCCGCGACGAGCTATCGCGCGTGGTGTCCGCGCTGCAATTGGACGGTGCGTGGTCAGGGGAAATGACGGCCACTCACAGGGACGGAACGCGACGTGAAATGCGCGTCAACGCAAGTCTGTTCCGGGATTCCGCAGGCATTCCCGCCGGAATGCTCGCCTCGTTTGCGGACGTCACCGAAGAAAAGCTTCTGCAAGCGCAGTTGCTCCAGGCGCAGAAGATGGAATCGGTCGGTCGGCTCGCTGGCGGCATCGCGCATGACTTCAACAACCTGCTCACGGTGATGAAGGGGTATCTCGAGCTCTCGATCGCATCACTCAAACCGGAAAGCGCGGTTCGACAGGACCTGGTGGAGATTGATCAGGCAGCGGACTCTGCCGCCGCGCTCACGCAGCAGCTGCTCGCGTTTTCGCGCAAGCAGATCATTTCACCGGTGGCGCTGAATCTCAACGATGTGGTGCGGCGCGTGCACGGCATGTTGCAGCGCATTCTGGGTGAAGACATCACGCTGCATATCGCCACCGACGAAGCGCTTGCGCAGGTGCGGTTCGATCCGGGACAGGCCGAGCAGATTCTCCTGAATCTGGCAGCGAACGCGCGGGACGCGATGCCGGACGGCGGACAGCTCACGCTGGAGACGAACAACGTCACGATCGACGAGGCCTATGTATCGAATCATCCGAACAGCAGCGGGGGCAACTACGTGCTGCTCGCCGTGTCCGATACGGGAATGGGGATGAGTGCGAATACGCGCGAGCATGCGTTCGAACCGTTCTTCACCACCAAGGATGTAGGGCGCGGCACCGGTCTTGGACTCGCGATGATTCATGGCGCGGTCATGCAGAACGGGGGCCGCGTGCAAGTGTATTCGGAACCGGGACACGGCACGAGTTTCAAGATTTATTTGCCGGCCGTGCGTGAAGAGCTCTCGCCTGTCACAGCCCCGGTCGTCACCGCTCCTCCACAGGGTACGGAACACATCCTGCTTGTGGAAGACGATACCTCCGTGCGCACACTGGCCGTGCGATTACTCACGCGTCTGGGTTATGGCGTCACGGATTTCGCCAACGGTGTGGACGCGCTGCGGTGGCTGGGTGAGACGGACGAGTTGATCCACTTGCTGCTCACCGATGTCATCATGCCGGAAATGAATGGCAAACAGCTCGCCGATAAAGTGGTCGAGCTGCGTCCGGCTATCCGCGTGCTGTTCATCTCCGGCTACACCGCGAACGTCATCGTGCATCACGGCGTGCTCAAACCGGGCGTCGATTTTTTGTCCAAGCCGTTTTCGATTGCGTCGTTGGCCAATGGGGTACGCGCGGTGCTCGATGGCGTACGTATTTGACCGTGGCGGTCACGCTGATGGCGGCGGCGGTGACACGTGTCCCGGGTCGGACACTTCGCTCGGGTCGGACACCTCGGTCGGATCGGACACGTCGCCGGTGAGTGTGCGGTAGAGAAAGAAACTCAGGAGACCGATCAGCCCTCCCATGCGCGCGCACCAGAACGCAACGCCCATGGCAATGGACCACGGCATGCGGGTGGGATGGCCGCTCTCGAGCGTTGGAATCGAGCCCGGCAGAAACGCGAGGAAACCCACCACCGCACCGATCAGTGCGCCGGCCAGAACGAACTTGAGTCCTCTGAGGACCAGTCTCCATGACGGCATGTGGGCTACGCTACCGCGCGCCGGAGCGGTTGTCGAGTAGCAGGCGATGATTGTCGCGCGGATCTGTGTCGCGCGCGGCCTCTGAGCCCTCCGTTCCGTCTATACTTCTCGTATGACTTCCATCGCATTTCTCGGCACCGGGCTACTTGGCAGCGCATTCGTGGAGGCTGCGGCCTCGCGCGGCGAACAGATCACCGTCTGGAATCGTACGCACGAGAAGGCGCAGGCCCTCTCGCCGCTGGGTGTGCGCGTGGCGGACACGCCGGCTGATGCGGTGCGCGATGCGGTGCGTGTACATCTCGTGCTCAGGGACGACGCCGTTGTGGAGGATGTGATTGCGCAGCTGCGGCCCGGTCTGCGGGATGATGCCATTATCGTGGATCACACCACGACACAGCCCGAGCTCACGGCGATTCGCGCCGCAGAGCTGGAGGCCGAGGGCGTGCGGTATCTGCATTGTCCGGTGTTCATTGGTCCGGCGGCGGCGCGCAAGGCGCAGGGCACCATTCTCGCTGCGGGTCCCCAGGTGCTCTTCGACGAGGTGCGACCGGCGCTCGAGCGCATGGCGCAGCATGTACGCTACTTCGGCGAGCGCGCAGATCTGGCGGCGGCGTACAAGCTCATCGGTAACTGCTACATCATCGGGATGGGCGCGCTGATCTCCGACGTGTTTGCGATTGCGCAAGGATCGGACATCGCCCCCGCTGACGCGATCGACCTGCTGAGCATGTTCAGTGCGGGGTCGATCATTGCTGGTCGCGGCAGCAAGATGGCGCAGGGCGACTTCGCCGCCAGCTTTGAACTCACGATGGCGCGCAAGGATGTGCGACTGATGCTCGAGACCGCTGGCACTCGACCGCTGTCCATGTTGCCGTCACTGGCGGCGCGCATGGACGATGTGATCGCCGACGGATACGGTGCGGCGGACTTCTCGGTGATTGCCCACGAGTTCGTGGAGTGACGCCCGGCGAGTGGCCTTCACGCACCATACGCCGCGCGTGTGTATACGCAATCGCCAGCGCGTGCGGCACATCGGCTGGCTGCATGCCGTCCGTGTCGGTGTAGACGCTGTCAGCCATTGCCTCCGTCATCGGGCCCACGGTTCGTGCGCCGGCGGGCAGATGCGCGGCCGCTGACGCGCGTCCTGTGTGCATGAGCTGCACGAAAATGCGCCCGCCGTGTGCATGGACCGCGTCGGTGACCGCTTTCCAGGCCTTCACATGCTCGGCGTTGAAGAGACCCGGAATGCGCGCGTATCCCAGCCCGTCAGGCGCCGGCGAGGTGCCTTCGGTGATGATCAGACCGATATCGGCGCGGGCGGCGTAGTAGTCCACCATGATGGGCGTGGGCACATGGGCGACCGAGGCGCGATTGCGGGTCATGGGTGCCATGACCAGATGGTTGCGCAAGGGAAGCCCACGAAGATTGTAGGGTTCGAACAACATGCAGGACTCCGGAACCTCGTGAACGCAGGGCGCGCAGCGGTGTGGCGAGGGCCGAGCCGCGCAGATCGTCCTGGTTGTGATACAGCACAGGTCAATACTGGGATCGGGTGGCTGACGCGCTGCGTACCACGCGCCGCCGGTTGGTTAGTCAGTGGTCGCGTCGGCGCCTCGAAGCGCGTCCGGACTGTCGGCGGCGCGCCTCCGTGAGGTAAACTGCAGCATCCTCCAGCCCTCCCGAGCCATGCCCCGCCCTCTTTTTTCGTCGCTTCTCATTGGCAGCCTGCTGGGTGCCGCTGCGCTCGTGGGTGCGCAGGCGCCGTCGCAGGAAATTGCTGTGGCTGAGTTTGCCGCCCGGCGTGATTCGTTGGCCGCGCGCATCGACAGCGGCGTGGTGATTGCGTTTGGCGGTCGCACATTGGTGCACGATTTCAGCACGTTTTATCAATTGCCGGCGTTCCGATATCTCACGAATCTGGTTGAGCCGGACGCTGCACTCGTGATGATCGTGCGCGGGCGCAAAGGAGAGAGCACACTCTTTCTTACGCCACTCGACGTGCGTACGGCGTTCTACTACGGGCAGCGTACCGATTCGTCCAACAGCGTAGAGCGCTTTGGCTTGCCCGCACGCGCGTTCAGTGCGCTCAGCGGCGTGCTCGATTCGCTGGTGCGCACCGGGCTACCGTTCTACCACATTCCGGATGTCGAGACGACCGATTTTTCGCGCCTTGATTCCTTGACCCGCGGACAGGAAACGGTCAAGGCGTTGGGACGCACGTTTCCGTCGCTCACCATTCGCAACGCGATGCCACTGGTACTGCAGGTGCGCGCACGCAAGAGCGACGCCGAACTCGCGCTGATTCGTCGGGCGGTGGAGATCAGCGCTGAGGGACACCGCGCCGCGATGCTCACTGCCAACCCGATGCATGAGTATGAACTCAAGGCCGCGCTGGAGTTTGAGTTCACGCGACGGGGTGCCGAACGGCCAGCGTACGGATCGATTGTGGGAGCAGGTGCGAATGCCACCACGTTGCACTACATGCGCGACAGTGATCCGGTCAAACCGGGCGATCTCGTGCTCATGGATGCCGGTGCCGAGTTCCGTGGGTATGCGGCCGACATCACGCGCACGATTCCAGTAAGCGGCACGTATACACGCGAGCAAAAACAGTTGTATCAACTGGTGCTGGATGCACAGAAGGCCGCCGAACGGCTCTCGGAGCCTGGCATGAGCATTCGCGCGGCGGCCGATACGTCAGTCGCCATCCGGGCGCGTGGACTGGCACAACTCGGATTGGTGCAGAGTGTCGACGCCACGTATGATCCGCCATGGTCGGTAAACTGCACCGCCAATCCGGCCGCGTGCAAACAATCGAACTTGTGGATGATTCACGGCATCACGCACGGTATCGGCCTCGCGGTGCATGATCCGCTGCAAGGGCAACCCGGTGACGGCACGTTCAAGGAAGGCGATGCGTTCACGATTGAGCCCGGCATTTACGTGGGCACCAAGGCACTCGACGTGCTGCCCGACACGCCGAAGAACCGCGCCTTTATTGCCGCCGTCCGCGCCACAGTCCTCAAATACCAGAACACCGGCGTGCGCATCGAAGACGACTACATCATCACGAAGAACGGACTGGAGCGTATCAGCCTCGTGCCGCGCGAGATTGACGAGATTGAAGCACTCATGCGCCAACGGCTGCGGATTCAGCCCTGAATGCGCGGTCGTGGTGGTATGAGGCCAGCGAAATGCACTGGCCATCCGTAGCACAGCACGCCCGGCATCGACGTATTCGTGTCCCTGCCCGCGACCCACTGCCCTGCCTTTCCTCTCCGTGAGCACATCTCCTATCTCGGCCGACACACTGTCCACGGCCGCCGCTTTTGAAGCGGCCGGTTCGCTCGTCGCCACACTCGACGCCGAGATCGGGCGCGTGATTGTGGGACAGCAGCAGGTGCGGCGCGAAGTGCTGCTGTGTCTCATCGCCGGCGGCCACTGTCTGTTGCGCGGCGTGCCCGGACTGGCCAAGACACTGCTCATCAAAACGCTGGCCGACGCGGTGCAACTCAAGTTCAGTCGCATTCAGTTCACGCCCGACCTCATGCCCTCCGACATCCTCGGCACAGAGGTGATCGAGGACGACGCGACGGGTGGGAAGCGGCATGTGCGTTTCATTCCCGGCCCGGTGTTTGCGAACATCATTCTGGCCGACGAAATCAATCGCACACCACCGCGTACACAGGCCGCGCTGCTCGAAGCCATGCAGGAGTATCAGGTGACCGTGGGCGGCGTGCGCTACGCGCTGGAACGTCCGCTGTTTGTGCTGGCCACGGAAAATCCGATCGAGCAGGAAGGCACATATCCGCTGCCCGAAGCGCAGCTCGATCGGTTCATGTTCAATGTCGTGATCGATTATCCCAATGCGGTGGACGAGCGCCGCATTCTGGCGGAGACCACCACCGGTGCGGAACGCCGCGCGTCGCATGTGGCCACGGGCGCGGAACTGGAGTCGGTGCGCACCTTGGTACGTGATCTGCCAGCGGCATCGAATGTGGTGGACTACGCACTGCGATTGATTCGCGCCACCCGCCCACGTGACGAGACAGCGCCCGCACCCGTGCGCGAATGGGTGCGCTGGGGCGTAGGACCGCGCGCCGGTCAGGCGCTGCTGTTGGGGGCGAAGGCCAGCGCCATGCTCGACGGCCGCACGGTCCCGACACCGGACGATGTGACGCGCATTGCACTACCCGTGTTGCGGCATCGCGTGCTCGTGAACTTTCAGGCGGAAGCTGACGGCGTCTCGCCGGATGACGTGATCACGAAGCTGCTCGAGGCCGTGAGGCCCTGAGGTCATGCCCGTCGTCGCGGTACGCTCATGACGGCGCTCTCTCCCACCGTGGTCGCCGCCATCGACGACCTGGAACTGGCCGCGCGTCTCGTCGTGGAAGGACTGCGCACGGGTGGGCATCGCAGCCCATTTCACGGCTACAGCACAGAGTTCCGTCAGCACCGCCCGTATCGTGCGGGTGATGATCTCAAATATCTTGACTGGAAGCTGTTCGCGCGTAGCGACCGGTTGTACACGCGTCAGTTTCGCGAGACGACCAACCTGTCGGTGATGCTGGTACTCGACACGAGCGCGTCGATGGCGTTTCCGGAGAACGGACTCTCCAAATCGCGGTACGCGGCCATCATCACGGCCGCGCTCGCATATCTCGTGTCCGAACAAGGACACGCCGTTGGCCTGATGACGATGCACCACGGCAAGTTCGCGTACGTGCCGGCGCGTGGGGGACGGCAACACTTGCGCTCGTTGCTGGCGCAGCTTGACCGGTTCGAACCCGGGGGCGCGTGGGATCCGCCGCGCACGATTGCGCGCGGTGCGCAGTTGCTGCAACGCCGCGGTGTCGTGATTGCCATCTCTGATTTCTACGACGCCGAAGAAGAAACGCGTCGCGAACTGCGGCACGTGGTGCAGCGCGGACACGACGTGGCCATGTTGCAGCTGCTGTCGCCAGACGAGTTGCAGTTGCCGTTCAGCGGGCAGGTGGAGATCGATGAACTGGAAACACAGGCGCGACGAATCGTCGATGCCAATGTGATCGGCGACGCGTATCGTGCCTCGGTGCGTGAGTTTCTCGACCGCTGCCGGTTGCACGCGTTGCGCGACGGCATCGACTACGCGCTACTCAGCACCGACACCCCGCCCGAACAATCGCTGCGCGATTATCTGCTGCGCCGCAGCCGTCGTCAGGCGGCGGGGCACACGCGCAGTGTGGAGCCCAGGTGATCTGGCAACAACCGTGGGCGTGGGTCGGTGTGTTGGCGATCGCGGCACCGATCCTCATTCACCTGCTCGGTCTGGGCCGATCGCCCAGGCAGCGATTCCCAACGCTGCGGTTCTTCGATGCCACGCGACTCGCACCAACACGTCGTACGCAGGTCCATGATCCATGGTTGCTGTTGCTGCGTGTGGCGATGTTTGTTGCAGCGGTCGCGGCGCTGGCGCAGCCGTTATATCGCAGCGGAGATCGTGAGCGCGCCTATGCGCAGTCACTGGCGCGTGTGGTGGTGCTTGATACGAGTGCGAGTGTTCAGCGCGCGGGTGCGCTCGATTCGGCGCGTCGCCTGGCCGCGAGTCTCGTGGTTGAAGCCGATGTCGGGCACGTGCTCGAAACGGCGCGGCCGTCACTTGTACTCGACGGAGCGATCGCCTGGCTCGGCCTGCAGTCACAGCGGCGTGAGCTCGTGCTACTGTCCGATTTTCAGCGCGGTGCGATAGATACGGTCGCGCTAAGGCGCGTGCCGGCTGAGACCGGCGTGCGACTCCAGCGCATCGCCGACAGCGCGAGGCAGTTTCCGATTGCCAGCGAACACCACTTTGGGACTCGTGCAGTACGCGCTGTCGTTTCGCGTGCTGATAGCGGTTTTACCACGTACACGCAGGTCGAGTGGACCTCGCGCGCGCTCACAGACTCGGCCGCTTGGGTCTCCGTTCGCGTGCTCGCCGGTAATACGGAACGCGACGCGGTGCGTGCCGCGCTCGACGCCTCGCACACGGTGGGCGCCAATCTTGTGTCATTGCAGGATTCGGCTGTGGCCCGCGACCGTGCAACCAGCAACGCGATCACGATCGTAACGCCGGAGTCACCGCAGCGCGCGTCGATTGTGGCCGCAGCACGCACGCCACGTGAACCATGGATGTTTCAGGCCATCGCAGCGCTTCGGTCGAATCCCGTACTGCAGGATATCGCGCGCGCGGAACGCTTGCCTGTGAATCGCGATAGCGTTGTTGGCCTTGTTGTGGTGTACGGCGCAGATGATCAGGCGGCGGTGTGGGCGGCTGAAGCACAGGTCGAAGGCCGCAGCACACTGGTGTTGGTGGCACGGGCTCCGGCGCAGAGCGTTACCATGCCCGCGCTGCTCGCGGCCGCGCGTGCCGTGACTGCACCGCCACTCACCATGGCGGAGTTGGAGCCGGAACAACTCGGCATTGAGGTGCTCACACGCCTCAGCCGCGAGCCGGCCACTACGCTGCGCGGCGGCGTGTCCGGCGGATTGGGGGCGTCCGCCGAGCGAGCGTCTGATGGTCGTTGGTTGTGGCTGCTCGTGCTCGTGCTGCTCGGTGCAGAAGCGCTACTCCGGCGTCGCGTGCACACGCGTCGTCGCGATTCGGTGACGGCATGACCGTGATCGCCGATGCTGAACCACTTCGCCAGTTTCTGCGCAATGCGGCACGTCGCATGCGCTTCATCGCAATCGGGGAAGGTGCCGCCGCCGGGTTGTGTGTGGCCTTCGTGCTCGCATTGCTCGGCGTCCCCGCGCGTGGTGCCGTCTGGCTCGCTGTGCTGGTTGCGTTGTTGTGCGCGGCGGCAGGCGCGGTAGCGCGACTGGCGGTGACGAGCGCTGTTCGCTCGAACATCGCGCACGTGGTAGAACGGCGCGCGCCGTCGTGTCGCAACCTCGTGATCACGGCCGACGAGCTGCTGCAGGAACGGGCTGGCGGCCTGAACGGCCCGAAAACGACGGCCGCGCATACGACGGCCGCGCACACGACAGCACCACCGCACGTCGCCGCGCTCGTGTGCCACGAAGCGATGCGCGTGGTGCGAGCGCTCGACCTGCGCCTGCTTTTTCCGGCACGAACAGCCGTGATCGCGCTTGGCACGAGCGCCGCGCTGGTTGCGCTGAGTGTAGCGCGTGATGTCGAACCACTCCGCGTAGCGTCGAGCGCCGTGCGTTCAGTTATTTCACCCGATGTGCCGCGCATCGACGAGCTCCGTATCACTATCACGCCGCCGTCGTATTCGGCACGCCCGGTGGTATCGGTGCGCGATTCGTCACGTATTGAGGCGCTCATCGGCAGTCGCATCTCGCTCCAAATACGTGGCCGTGCCGATTCGCTGCTCGTGCAGACACTGCGTGGCACGCAACGCATTGCACCGAACACCGCCGGAGCGTTTCGCCTTGACCTGCCGGCCGACGCCGATGGTTTCATCTCGATCACGCCGATGCTTGCCAGCGGAACGACTGGTGCGGCGCGACTCATTGGCGTGACCGTGATCCCGGACGCACCACCACGCGTGCGCATTGTCACGCCTGGGCGCGATTTGTTTCTGCGCGATACGCAGGCGGTGATTGATCTGGCCGTGGAGTCGGACGACGATCTCGGGTTGGCCACACTGCAACTCCGCTACACGAGAGTGGCCGGCTCGGGCGAACGGTTCACGTTTAATGAAGGCACGATTCCGCTCACCATTTCGCGCGAGAATTCACGCGTGTGGAAGGCGTCTGGTCGTCTCGCGCTGGCGGCGCTCACGCTCACACCCGGCGATCTGGTGGTGTACCGCGCGGTGTCGACGGATCGCCGGCCCGGCGCTCCGGCCACTGAGTCGGACGCATTCATTGCAGAGATCGTATCACCGGGCGGCGATGCAGCGGCGGGATTTGCGATTGATCCCGAACTGGAGCGTTCCGCTGTGAGTCAGGCGATGGTGGTGCTCAAAACGGAACAGCTCATTGCGCGCATGAGCGCGATGCCGGCCGATTCGCTGCGCGCGGCGTCGATGGAGCTTGCGGTGGAGCAGCGCAAGGTGCGCGCCGAGTTCGTGTTCATGATGGGCGGCGAACTGCTCGACGAGCGCGGCCACGAAGGGCATCTCGACGATCTTGGTGAGGAAGCCGAAGCGGAGGCCGAAGACGATATCCTTGCCGGCCGGCTCGAGAATCAGGGCCGGGCCGCGCTGATGCGGGCGATTCGGTCCATGAGTCGGGCGTCCACGTTGCTCAACGTCGCCGAGCTCACGGACGCTTTAACAGCGGAGAAGCTCGCGTTGTCGCAGTTGGAGTTGGCGTTCTCGCGTACACGCATCATTCTGCGCGCTTTGGCCGAACGCGAGGCACTCGACCTCAGCCGGCGTCTGAGCGGCGACCTGACCGACGCGCGTTCAGCGCAACGCGCCGTGAGCGCACCCGTGACTGATGCGCGAACACTCGCGCTGCGCACCGCGCTGTCGACGCTGGCCACGATTGCCGGCGGTTCCTCATCGGTTGATACGCAACGCGCGGCGCTCGACGTGTTCGCGCAACAACTGCTCGGAGTTGATCCGTCATTCGAGCCGTTGCAGGCCGTGTCGACGCTCGTGTCCACTGCCTCGATGCAAAATGATCGTGAAGCGCGCTTGCAGTTGGAGCGCGCGGTGCGGGCGCTGGCCGGCATTGTGCGGTCGTCGTCACATGCTGCGCCTTCCAGCGTTCCGTCCCTCGAAGCCGCGCGGCTGAATGGCGCGCTCATTGACGCGCGGCGTCGCTCGGCTGTGCTCATCACGCCCGGTGGTGCGCGTTGAGCCTGGCCCGTACGTCGCGCGTGCGACTCGCCTGCCGAGCAGTTGCCGTGGCGATTGCGGTAGTCGCGTTCATCGATCCCGCGATCACCACGATGCGCAGCGGCAAGCCACTCGTGGCCGTCGTTCCGGTAAATACGCACGCCGACTCGGCGCTCGCAGCGCACGTGCGCGAGATGTTGGACGACCGGTTTCTCGTCATTCCGTCGCGATTCGCCCGGGCCGATGCCACGGTGCTCGTGGGCGATGCGCTTCCGCTGTCGCTCGACGGTGTGTCCACGCCTTCGTTCGCGGTGACCGACGCGATCGCCCGGTCGGTGCGCCTCGTGTCGGTGCGCGCACCCACATCTGCGTCGGTGCACGCACCTGTGCGCATTGATTTCACCGCAGAGTACGCCAGCGCAGCCGAATCGCCGCTCTCGTTCGCGCTGCTGCATGACGGTGTGATTGTGGATCGCGGGATTGTCGACAGCGTCATTGCGGACCGCGCCGTTATACCGGCCAGCGCCAGGCGCGCACGCGTAAACAGCACACTCACCTTCGTGCCAACACAGGCGGGAACCGTGCGACTGCGTGTGCTGGCGTCACACGGAATGCGTGGTGATACCGCGATGGCCGATGCACTCGTGGCTGTGCACGACACACCGTTGTCGATTCTGGTGTTTGATCCGCGTCCGTCGTATCAATCCACCTTTGTGCGTCGTGCGCTTGAGCGCGATGCGAGGCTCCGTGTCACCAGTCGCACGGTGACATCGCGCAACATCAGCACATCGGCGGGGCGCGCGCCGTCTCGTCTCGACGATGCCGAGGAACTCGCGCGCTTCGACGCGATTGTGGTGGGCGCGCCCGATGCACTCAGCGATCGTGATGTGGCGGGGCTCGAACGTTTCCTGCGCGAGCGCGGTGGTAGTGTCGTGCTCCTGCTCGACAGTCGTGCACGTGGACCGTTCGAGCGACTCACCGGTGTGCGCGAGTGGCGCTATCGCGATGTGGATCGTGGCACGCGGATCGTTCCGGTGTTTGGTGACACGGCCTCGCTGCGCGCGTCGCAGCAGTACGCGCCGGCAGTGCTTCCCGACGGCGCCACCGCGCTGGCGCGGGCGCATCGTACCACGTCCGATTCGGGTGCCGTGGCCAAGGGCGATGTCGTGCTCTGGGCCACATCCGTGGGTGCGGGCCGACTCGTGGTGAGCGGTGCGCTCGACGCGTGGCGCTTTCGTGAGCGCGAAGTGTCCGCGTTTGACCGCGTGTGGCAGCAGCTGGTAGTGGCAGCCGCAGCGATCGCGGTGCCGCCCGTGAGCGTGACGCTTGCGCAGTCGGTGCTGGCACCTCACGAAGAGACCGTTGTGAATGTGTCGGTGCGGTCGGCGTTGCTTCGCGGCGCAGCCAATGGCTCAGCTACTGGCGTCGCTGCGACGCGAGTGTCGGTCGAGCTCGTGGTGGGCGACTCCGTTTCCGCCCCGATCCGTGTGTGGCCGAGCGGACAACCGGGGCAGCTGGTGGGCAGTGTGCGTGCGCCCGCCGCATCCGGAATTGCCCGACTCGTGGTCACCGCCGGCGGGCATCGCACGGAGACGCCGATGTTGATTGATTCCGCGCGCAAACGTGCATCGCCGGATGGGACTGATGTGTTGGCCGCGTGGGTCGCGACGCGGGGCGGACAGCTCAGCGATGCGTCGGATCTCGCCGCTTTCCCGCGCGCGCTCGAAGCGGCACTTGCGTCGAGCGCGCGTTCGGAACGCTGGCACCCCATGCGGTCGCCCTGGTGGCTGCTGCCCTTCGTGTTGGCGCTCAGCACCGAGTGGTGGCTGCGCCGGCGCGGTGGGCTCGCCTGAGGGCGCTGGTCCCGCGGCCGATGCGAACTCCATATTGCGTCAACGAAAACTGCACCCTGCGCGCATTCTCAGCAGACACCGCGCGTCCCGACTCCGGGGCGCCGGCTGACCCGCCCCGTACCTCCTCCCCACGCTCAGCCGCATGTACACTCGCGAGGAAGTCAAAGCCATCGTCGACAAGGTCAATAACATGGCCGGCGCCGACGCCGTCGAAGTCAACCTCACCGGAGGTGAGCGGTCCGGCACCCGGTGGGCCAACTCGTCGATCACCACCAATCTGGTGCAGTACGATCGCAACCTCACCGTGACCGTCCGACTCGGCCAGAAATCCGCCAGCGCGAGCACGCGTGATTTCAGCGACGCCGGATTGCAGGAGATGGTGAACGAAGCGCTCGAGACGGCCCAAAAGTCGATCGATAACCCGAATCTGCGTGAGCTCATGGGCGCGCAGGACTACATCCCGATGGACGCGGCCTTGCCGAACATGACATCGTTCGGACCAGCAGAACGGGCGCGACTCGTCAAGGACAGCATTGATCTCGCCGAAGCGCGCGGGGTACTCGGCGCGGGCTACATCCCGAAGATCGACCAGACCTCGTGCAGCGCGAACACAAAGGGATTGTTCGCTTACTATCGTACGGCGGAAACCGGGTTTGCGCTCACGTGCCGGATGCCCGATGGCAGCGGTTCCGGCTGGTCCGGCCTCATGGGCATCAAGGACCTCTCGATGATCGACTCCAAGGCGCTCACCGAAGTGGCGGCGCAGAAGGCCCTCAGGAGCCGGAACGCGAAGGCGCTTGAGCCCGGCCGCTATACCGTGATTCTCGAGCCGCGTGCCAACGCCCGGTTGTTGTCGCTGATGACCGGCATCTTCAACGGGGGTGGCGGTGCAGGCGGACCGGGCGGCGGCGGTGGACGCGGAGGTGCGGCGGGTGCGGCGGCCGGTGACAGTACGGCAACAGCCGCCGGTACGGGTGCAACAACCGGTGCAACAACCGGTGCAACAACCGGTGCAACTACAGGTGCAACTACGGGTGCCGGCGCGGCCGCAGCGGGAGGCGACACCGGAGGTGATGGCCCGCCGGGCGGTGGTCGTGGAGGCGGCGGCTTCGGCGGTGGTGGAACCGGCTCGTTCATGAGCGGCAAGCAACCCGGCGACAAAATTTTCAGTGATCTGTTCTCGCTCCAGAGCGATGTCGGCAATCAGATTCTTCGACAGAACACCATTCTCAATGATTTCCGGCCCGCCGCTCCGGTGACCTGGGTGGAGAACGGCGTGTTGCGCAACTTTTCGCGCGGACAGCCGGCGACGCTTGGCAACAGTCTGGTGATGGGCGGCTCGGATCTGTCGATCGAAGACATGATCAAGCAGACTCGGCGCGGCTTGCTCGTGACCAGCTTGTGGTACATCCGCGGTGTGCCGGCCGAAGGGCAGCCGCTGCTGAACACCGGCATGACACGCGACGGCCTGTTCCTCATTGAGAACGGCGAGATCGTGGGCCCGGTGCAGAACTTCCGCTGGAACATGTCTCCGCTGGTCGCTTACAACAATCTCACGCTCGTGGGCCTGCCGGTGCCGATGGGCATGGGAGAGTCATCAGACATTGGCCAGTCCGCACTCGTCCCGCCCGCACGGATCGAAGAGTTTTATATGACTTCGGTCTCCCCCGCCGTTTAATCCGGACACAGATCAATGAGCCCGTCTCGTCGCGATATTCTCAAGGGGTTGGCCGCCACGGCCGCCCTGTCGCTGTACTCGAATGATTTGATGGCCGACATCATCGCCACGTCGCCCACGGGGCGCGCGGCCGACTCGAAGTTCAAGGGGCTGGCCGATATTGTGCTCGGTGAAGCCAAGCTCAATGGCTGCACCTACGCCGACGTGCGGTTCACGATGACGGCCAACGTGCCCGGTGGATCGGCCGTGTTCCGCACCGCGGGTGGTGGCGGGGCTGGCGGTGGTGGTGGTGGTGGAGGTGGTGGTGGTGGAGGCGGGGCTGGCGGCGGCGGTGGTGGCGGTGGAGGCGGCGGGTTCGGCGGACGCAGTGGCGGCAATGCCTCCCGCGGCATTCCGAGCGACGCCGATCGCAAGGCGGCGGGGTTTGGTGTGCGCGTGATGCATAGCGGCGTGTGGGGCTTTGCCTCGAGCCCCATTGTCACCGAAGAAGAAATTCGTCGTGTGACGCGGGTCGCCACCGAAGTCGCGAAGGCCAGTGCGATTGCCAAGCGCACCGATCTCAAGCTGGCGCCCGTTCCCGCATACATCGCCAACTACATCACGCCGATGGAGAAGCACCCCACGTCGGTGTCGGTCGTCGACAAGCAGAAGTGGGCGCAGGCCATTGTCGACAAGGCCGGCGCGGTGAAGGGAGTGACGGCCGTGAACGTGAACGCCAATCACAGTTACGAGTGGCGCTACTTTGCGTCGAGCGAAGGTTCGTACATCGAGCAGGAGCTGTTCACCACGTCGCCCACGATGACCGTGACAGCGCGCGTTGGCGATGTGACCAAGACGCGCAACTATCCGGGCGTTGCCTCCGCAGGCGGCTGGGAAGTGGCCGAACGTTCCGATTTCCTCGAGAGCGCTGAACGGGTGGCCGACGAAGCCGTGCAGATGTGCACCGCCAAACCACTCGGCTCGAGCGGACTGCGCGA